>NZ_JASJCS010000006.1 GCF_030065885.1 Ilumatobacter sp.
ACAGCGGCCTCGACGTGACGCCGGTCATCAGCCACCGCTTCCCCCTCGACCAGTACGAGGCGGCCTTCGAGGCACTGGCGTCGGGCGAGGCCAGCAAGGTCATCCTCGACATCCGCCCGTGACGCGGCACTTGCCGGCTCGGCGCGCGGCGGGTGAGCGACGGACCGCAGCGGCGACCGCGAGCCGGGCCGCGCCCGATCAGAGCTCTGCGCGCGGGAGCCGGACTGCGAACTCGCATCCCTCGCCCGGTGCCGTGGTCAGCTCGATGGTGCCGCCGTGCGCCGCGGCGATCGACCGTGCGATCGCCAGTCCGAGGCCCGAGCCGCCGGTCGTCCGGGAGCGGGCCTTGTCGCCCCGGTAGAAGCGCTCGAAGACGTGGGCGGCCTGCTCGTCGGCGAGGCCCGGCCCGTCGTCGGCGACGACGACGACGATCTCGGTCGACGAGCCGGTGGCCCGCAGACGCACGGTCGCGTCCGGCGCGTGCGTGAGCGCGTTGTCGACCAGGCCAGCCAGGAGCTGCTGCGTGCGGTTGCGGTCGAGGGCGGCCACGAGCGCCGCGCCCGACCCCGGCGGTTCGACCTCGATCGCACGATCGGGGTGCGCAGCGTGCGCATCGGCGACGACGTCGGTGAGCAGCGCCGCGACGTCGACCGGCTCGCGAGCGAGCGGCTGCTGCTCGTCGAGCCGGGCCAGGTGCAACAGGCTGTCGACGAGGCCCGTCATCCGGTTCGACTCGGAGCTCATCCGCCGCACCACGTCGTCCAGCTGGTCCTGCTCACGGAACGCGCCCTGCTCGTACAGGTCGAGGTAGCCGCGGATCGACGTCAGCGGGGTACGCAGCTCGTGCGACGCGTCGGACACGAACTGCCGGAGACGATCCTCGGCCTCGTCGCGCTGGTCGAGCATGTCGTTGAAGGCCTCGGCGAGGCGGCCCGCCTCGGTCCGGCGGTCGAGCTCGGGTGCTCGCTGACCGCGATCGCCCGCCGCCAGCGCGCCTGCGATGTCGGTCATCGCCGAGATCGGACGGACGCCCAGCCGGTCGACCCACCACGCGAGCAAGCCCAGTACCGCGGCGATCACTGCTGCGCCCAGGACGAACGTCACGATCAGCCCCTGCACGGTGTCGTCGACGTCGGTGCTCGGGAGCGCGATCACGAGGAGGTCGCCGAGCGCGTTCGGTTCGACCAGGACCCGGAATCGCGTCGAACCGTTGGTCGAGTCGGCGAACTCGAACGTCCGCGCCGACACATCGCCGACCGATGCGAGGTCCGGCGGGCTGTCCAGCAGCTGGCCGACGACAATCGCGTCGACCTCGCCCTCGCCCGAGACGGCGGCGACGAAGAGATCCGAGATGGGTCGCTCGGGGTCGGCCGGTTCGGGCGGGAGGGGCCGCGGCTCGCCGTCGTTCGGGCGCGGCGCGGGGTTCAGCGGGATGATCGCCTCGAGCCGCCGGTCGAGCTGCTCGATCAGCTGATCACGCTGGACGACCACGACGACGGTCCCGGCGGCGATGAACGCGGCCAGCACGAGCGCGAAGCCCGCGACGACACGGGATCGCAGCGTCATCCGTCGGCCCGCAGGCAGAAGCCGACGCCGCGGATCGTGTGGATCAGCTTGGGTGGCGTGTGGTCGAGCTTGCGGCGGAGGTAGCTGATGTACGTGTCGACGACCGACGAGTCACCGTCGAAGTCGTACTCCCAGACGTGGTCGAGGATCTGGGCGCGGCTCAGCACGCGTCCGACGTTGCCGATCAGCAGGTGGAGCAGCTTGTACTCGGTCGGCGACAGATCGATCGTCTCGCCGTAGCGGGTCACACGGTGCGCGACGGGGTCGAGCTGCAGATCCGCGCATCGCAGCACGAGATCGCGGGCGCCACCCCGATCCTCGAGGCGGAGCCGCACGCGTGCGACGAGCTCGGCGATCGCGAACGGCTTGACGACGTAGTCGTCTGCGCCGCTCGTCAACCCGGCAACCCGGTCGTCGGTCGCGTCGCGAGCCGTCAGGAAGATCACCGGAGTCCGGTCGCCGGCGTCTCGCAAGCGACGCAGCACCTCGAAGCCGTCGAGCTCGGGCATCATCACGTCGAGCAGGATCAGATCGGGTCGATGCTCGGCGACCGCTGCGATGGCGGCTCGCCCGTCGGCGACGGCCACGGAGTCGAGTCCGGCCAGCTGCAGACCGGACTCGACGAGAAACCGGATGTTCTCCTCGTCGTCGACGACGAGCACGAGGGGCTGTTGCTCGGACATCACACCGTGGCGGGCATCAGACCGTGGGGAACGATTGCCGGACCGCCTCGGCGTCGGCGGCGATCGTCTCGTCATCGACGATGCTCTGTGTGGACAGGACGTCGACCCACTCGGCGAGGGCGGCCGTCGCCGTCCCGTCGGCGTACAGCGTCTCGGTGAGCTCGACCAGGGCCTCGTCGTACAACTGCTGGAACTCCTCCATGAACCGATCGACGAGCACATTGTTGCCGAACGCGGGTCCGCCGCCGGGGAAGCCGCCGGCGCCGGCCGGTCTCGCGCGGTCGGGCGGGCCACCGGCGACATCGCCGGGCAGCGGGCCGCCGTCGACGTTGGCGGTGCCGAACGCGAGGTTGAGGTCCCAGTTGACGACGGTGAACAGTCCGGTGTCGTAGTCGTACTGCAGGTAGGCGTTGTTGCCCGGGCCGTCGATGTCGTCGAAGTTGTCGACGAGATCCTGGAAGGCCAGGTAGGTCGCGAACGACTCGACGTCGAGCCGGTCGGCGAGCTCGGTGGCGAACGTCTCGTCCTCGGCGTTGTTGATGAAGTCGAGGAAGTCGATCAGCGGATCGAGATCGTCGTCGCCGGCCTCCTGGTCGAACACCTCGTCGTACGCGTCGGGGTCGTCGCCCCGGTAGCTGAAGTCACCGGTCGACTCGGCCTTGTACAGGGCGGACTCGTCGGAGTCGAAGTTCTCGTCCTCCCACACGCCGTCGGGGTGCTGCAGCGCGAGCCGCAGTTCGGTGTCCCCGCCGTTGACGGTGAACGTCGTGGCGATTGCCTGCTGCGTCGCCAGGCCGCTCGCCTCGAGCAGCTCGAGGGCGACCGCTTCGTTGAGCGACGTCTCGGTCGAGTTCGACCGTATGACGATGTCGACATAGCCCTGGTGGTCCTGGTCGTCGTCGTACTTGTCGAGCCGGATCAGCCACGGGAGGTCCCCCGGGTTCCCGGCGGACTCCGAGGTCAGCGAACGCAGCGACGAGTTGCCCTTCAAGCGCAGGCCGACCTCGTCGTAGGTGACCCCGTCGATCGTGACGGTGGCCTCGATCCAGTCCTTCTCGCCGGTCGACTCGTACGTGGCGATCATCTCGGCGTAGTCGTCGTCGTCGAACTCGATGGCGATGTCGTGCACGGTGCTGCTGTCCCAGAGCGCGAGCTCACCGGCCGCTGTGTCGGAGTCGGTGTCGTTCGACGCTGGTTCCGACGCGGCCGAGGCGTCGACGGGGGTCGCTGCGTCGGCGGCGTCGACGACCGCGGCGACGTCGGGGGCGCCCTCCTCGCTCGATGCGCTCTCGGACGTGGCGGTACACGCCGACACGACGAGCACCACCGCGAGTGCGACGGCACCGGCTCGGAGTGCTCGGACACGGAGATGGCGGACGGGACGGGGGATGCGGGTGGCGAACATGGTCGGGTTCCTTTCTGTCGCCATCCAGCCAACGACGCGACACCGTGACGACGCTGCGAGCGCCCTGTGAGTTGTCTGTGAATCGGACGGCATGTCGACGCCGCCCGGGAGGCGGTGCAGTCCCGAGCAGATCCGCAGGGTGCTCACAGGAGACTCCCAGGATCCGTCGGTTGGGTGGATGCCACACCCGAGAAGGAGCCACCCGTGTCGAACCACACCGTCATCGCCCTCAACGTCGTCGCCGTCGCCGCCCTCGCCTTCGGCCTCTACTTCCCCCGCTATCACCGCAAGGACATGGTGGTCGCCATCCTCGGCCTCAACGTCGGGGTGATGGGGGTCGCGACGGCGCTCGCGTCCTCGGAGGTCTCCGCCGGCCTGGGCCTGGGTCTGTTCGGCGTGCTGTCGATCATCCGCCTGCGCAGCAACGAGCTGGCGCAGGAGGAGGTCGCGTACTACTTCTCGGCCCTCGCCCTCGGCCTGCTCGCCGGCTTCGACGTCGACCCGGCGTGGCTGACGCCGACGCTGATGGGCGGGATCCTGATCGCGCTGTTCGTCGGCGATCACCCCCGCCTCTTTCCGCAACACCGCCACCAGAACGTGCAGCTCGACTCGGCGTACACCGACGAGGCCAGACTGGTCGCCCGCCTCGGCGAGCTGCTCGACGCTGACATCGTGAAGATCAAGATCAAGCGGGTCGACCTCGTCAACGACACGACCACCGTCGACGTGCGCTACCGCTTGCGAACCGGCCCGGTCGAGACCTCCATGCGTGACCTCGACCGGGCCGCGAGGACGCCGTGAGCGAAGGTCTCCCGACGGCATCGACACCGCCGATCGAGATGGTGCACGACCTGAGGCCGATCTCGCTGCGCGAGCTCGACGAGGCAGCGTCGCTGCAGGTTCGTGTGGATCGCAAGTACGTCGTCGACGGCGACCAACTCGAGCGGCTCGTCGAGGAGCTGGCGCACCGGCTCGCGGTGCTGGACATCGACGGCTCGCGGTCGTTCGGATACGAGTCGACGTACTTCGACACGCCGTCGCTCGACTCGTACCTCGGCGCCGCCCACCGCCGACGCCGGCGCTTCAAGGTCCGGACGCGTTCGTACGTCGACTCCTCGACCACGATGCTCGAGGTCAAGACGCGGGGTCCCCGCGGCGCCACCGTCAAGCGACGCCGCCGCCACCGCTACGACCTCCGGCACGAGCTCGGTCGCGAGGGCGAAGCGTTCGTCGCCGATGCGATCGGGCGGGCGCACGTCGCCGAGACGCTGCGGCCGACGCTCACCACGTCGTACCGACGGGTCACGCTGATCGACCTCGACGAGGTCGCCCGGGTCACCGTCGATGCCGACCTGTGGTGCGCCGATCGCTCCGGGAACGCGGTGGGCCTGGCGGACCGGTACGTGCTCGAGACCAAGTCGTCGAGCTCACCGAGCCCGACGGACCGGCTCCTGTGGGCGGGAGGCATCCGGCCGGAGCGCATCAGCAAGTACGGGACCGGGTTGGCCGCGCTCCACCCCGAGCTGCCGTCGAACAAGTGGCACCGCACGATCGGGCGACACTTCACCTGAGGGACGGGTCGCCGAGCGGCGAGAGGGGCCATGCGTTACAGAGGGTGTCTGACACCCTCTGTAACGCTGGCAGACTCCGTCCATGCCCGACCTGACCGACCTGTTGGCGGAGTACGACCGGGCGCTCGGACACACCGAGGCGCTCTGGTCGGATCTCACGCCCGAGGAGGTCCGCTGGCGCCCGCACCCCGAATCGAGCGCGATCGGGTGGCACCTCGGTCACCAGGCGGCCGTCGCCCACTTCATGGTTCGCAACCTCACGGCCGCCGAGCCGAGCCCCGACCCGCCGCTCGACGGACTGTTCGACAGCGCCACACCCGAGCCTGAGCGCGGCGAGCTGCCGGAGGTCGAGCGGCTGGGCCGGTATCGCAAGGCGGTCGCCGAGCGGGTCAGGTTCCGGATCGGCGCGATCGAGCGGGGCGACGTCGGCGCACCAGCGCAGCTGAGCGTCGTCGCGGCCTTGCTGGTCACGGCGCTCGTCAACCACGAGTACCAGCACAGCGTCTGGATCGGTGAGGTGCGGCGCGACCAGCTCGGCCACGACCTGCCGGCTCCCCCGGCCTCGCCGCTGCTGACGACGATCGACGGCTACACCGTGCTGCGACCACCCCTCGGGTGACGGCACCCCGGCTGAACGCGTGAGCAAGTTGCGCACATACTGCGCAACTTCATCACGCGTTGCGACGACGACGGGGGGCCGGACCGGCGTGCCGTGCGGGACTCGGTCAGACGAAGAAGGCCGAGGCGCCCGGCACCCGGTCGTCGACGACTGCGGCGACAGCGTCGAATGCGTCCCGTGCCACCCCGACCGGCGTGCCGACGGCAGCGAGCCGGTCCTCGAGCCAGGCGCGATGCTGGACGACGATCGTCGGATCGCCGCAGAGCATGGCGGCGGCGCCGACAGCGACGACGTCGCCGAGCTCGGCGGTGACGTACTCGAACCACGACGCCGAGCGCACGCGGTCTGCGAAGTCAGAGGTTCCCAACCACGACAGGGCATCGCGCACGACCTCCACCCGCTGGTACTCGAGGTGTGCCCAGTCCGCATCCATGTCGACGGCGAGCGGTTCTCCCCAGAGCATCTCGTCGAGCACGAACGGCTCGGTCAGATCACGGGCTTGTCCGTGAGCGCCGATCGCACGCGCCCGGCGACCCGCGGAGTCGAATGCCCGACCCCCACACATGACCGCGTGGCCGGCCTGGCTCGCCGCTCGGACCGTGCGGGCGGCGCCGGTGAGGTTGGACGCCAGCGTGACGCTCACTCCCACGACGTCGGCCTCGATGTCGGCGAGGTAGTCGCGGAGCTGTCCCGCCGGCATCGCTGGGCCGAGATGGATCACACGCCACCCGCCGGCGATCATCAGTTCGGTGGCCATCCTCGCCGGCAACGAGTGCCACTCTCCCTCGGCACACACCATCACCACCGTCCCAGCAGGCTCCCGCGCTTCGAGCCCCACCCCCAGCGACGACAAGACCGACTCGGTGACGAACGTGGCGGAGTGCTCGTCGGCAACCGTGCACTCGCCGCGCAGCCAGCGCTCGCCGACATCGCGCTGCGACGGCGCCAGCAGTTGGGTGACGACGTCGAGGCAGGACTCGTCACGACCGGCGAAGTTCGTGGCCAGCATCGCCGCGCCAGCGCGATCGCCGCGCAGCGCAGCATCGGTGTACTCGTCGAGCAACACGCTCATGGCCCCTCCTCGTCCAGCGACTACGTCTCGCCGTTGCGGCGAGGATGCCACACGTGCCCGCGCAGTCCCAACGCGCAGCTCCCTTGGCGGGCGCCACCGGCGCTGAGTGCTTCATCGTGGGCCTCCGCGGACCTTCGTTGCGCTTCCACCCTCACCGTACGCCCGACCACGAGCATCTCGCTAGAGCCATCCCTCACCGAACACCATCGACACCAGGTTCAGCGCGTCTCACCCACGTGGCGGATGGTCGGCGAGGGCGAGTCACGGCGCGTGGCGGCGACGAACGACGGCATGCTGTCGTGCGTGCCCGATCTGTCCGACATGAGGAAGCAGTACCACTTCTGGCCGAGCGCGGTCGGGGACGGATTCGACGCCTGGGACGTCGACCGTTTGATCGCGCTCGCTGCGGAACTCCCCGTCGAGCAGGTCGACGTCGAGTCGATCGACGAGGTCGACTCGGTCTACTGGTTCGACGACGTGCAGCGGCCGACGGTTCGCGCGGTGATCGAGCATGCGCGACTGATCGACGAGGTCGATGCGAGTCATCCGATCATCCTCGGACCTGACGGCCGCGTCATGGACGGTATGCACCGGATCGCCCGGGCACTTCGCGACGGGAGGTCACACGTCGACGCGAGACGACTA
This sequence comes from Ilumatobacter sp., assembly GCF_030065885.1. Taxonomy (GTDB): domain Bacteria; phylum Actinomycetota; class Acidimicrobiia; order Acidimicrobiales; family Ilumatobacteraceae; genus Ilumatobacter. The sequence goes on from NZ_JASJCS010000006.1 coordinate 7,562, forward strand.
CCAACGCTGCCACCACCGGATCACCGCAACGCGCGCGCGGATGAGCTGCCGTACGAGCGGGACTGAGCCGTTCGGGATCGGCGCGACGAACTGATCGACGACGTCCTTGCACCCAGACGAAGCACTGGAGACTGCGGGCGAACGCGGCGGCCACCACTCCGACGAGATCGGTACCTCGGCGCTCGCCGGAGCGCGCGGAAGGCGCGGTCACACGTGCTGCGCCGAGCCGGCGGGTGGAGGTCACGTCGCAGACCGTGCGACGTGAGCTGTCGGGCGATCAGCCGCCCATCATCGCTCGCCAGTCGGGCACGTCGGGTGCGTCGGGCTCCCACGACCGGATGAACGTGACGACCGCCTTGATCTGCTCGGACGTCAGCGGGCCGCCGTAGTCGAGCGAGTAGGCGCTCATCTGGCTGCCGGGGATGCCGACGGCGATCAGGGTGCGGGCCTGGTCGTCGGTCGACGACTGGAGGAACTGCTCGGAGTTGAGTGCAGGGCCGATGCCTCCTTCGCCGTTGAGGCCGTGGCACGACGAGCAGTTGAACTGCCAGACGCCCTCGCCCTTGACCGCCAGCGAGGCCAACTGCTCCTCGCGGGCGTCGCTGCGCGACCCCGGCTCGTACCACCGGTAGAACGGGAACACGGCGGCCATCAACGCCAGCAGCACCACGCCGGCGACCATCCACGTGTTGGTCGACCGCTCGAGCTCCTCGTCGGTCGTGTAGTCGTAGGTGTCGTCCCGGTCCCGAGTCTCGCTCATCCGTGCGACTCCTCCGCGCAGGACGGGCCGGTCGGCGGCTCGTCGATCGTCTCGACGCCGGGCGCCGGGCCTTCCTCGGTGGTGCCGGTGTCGATGTAGATCAAGCCGTCGACGCCGACCTCGACCGGGTGCTGGTCCATGCCCCGCGGTGCCGGCCCGGCCCGGAACTCGCCGGCGCGATTGAACACCGAGCCGTGGCACGGGCACTCGAACTGGCCTGACGACTCGCACCACGGCACACCGCAGCCGAGGTGGGTGCACTTGCGGGAGAGCGCTCGGACCTCACCGTCGATCCTGACGAGGTAGGAGCGCGCGGCCGGCACCTCGATCACGCCGGTGTCGGGAACGGACTCGGGCGGGATCGCCCGCACCTTGCCACCGAACCCGCGGGCCTCACCGGGCCGCAGCAGGTCCCACGAGGTCCACGCGCCGGCGGCGGCGACGAGGCCGAGGCCGGTCTGCCACATACGGGTCAAGAAGTGTCGTCGAGGCAGACTCACAGCTCACCGTGCCATTCTTCCCAGGGCCAGACCCAGCCCCAGTTGGGGCCGCGGAACATGAAGCCGATCAGCGTCAACACGATCCAGATCACGAGGAACGTCGTGAACGTCGTGACCGCCACCTTGCGGTGACGCGGTTTGATGAAGCGGCTGCGGTCGATGTACGGCAGCGCGATCAGCCCGATGACGATGGTGCCGGGCACGAGCACGCCCGCCACGAGCGGGTGCCAGATCGCCAGCAGCTCCTGCAGCGCAGCGAAGTACCACGGCGCCTTCTCGGGGTTCGGGGTGACCTGCGGGTTGGCGACGTCGCGCAGCGGCGCGTCGAACAGCAACGAGATCACCATCACGACGAGCAACGTCGCCATCGCCACGACGGCGTGCCGCACGAGGAGGTGCGGCCACACCATCACGGTGTCGTCACGGTCGATGATCTTGCGCTCGCCGACTGCGGGCTTGCCGGGCACGACGCCGAGCACGCGCTTGCCGCCGACGACCTGCGGCGTGCCGCTCAGCTCGACCGGGGTCGACGTCGCGTCGGCTCCTGCTGCGGCGTCGATCGTGTCGTCACTCATCGGCGTCCTCCGCCTGCTGGTCGAACATCGCGTCCTTGCGCCACCGCCAGAGATGGATCATCAGGACGAAGATCAAGATCGTGGGCAGCACGGCGACGTGGAGCACGTAGAACCGCAGCAGCGTCGACGAGTCGACCGTCGGCCCACCGAGCAGCACTTCCTTCACCTGCTCGCCGATGAACGGCACGTAACCGGCCATCTCGGTGCCGACCGTGACCGCCCAGAACGCCAGCTGGTCCCACGGCAGGAGGTAGCCGGTGAACGACATCAGCAACGTCAGCAGCAACAGCACGACGCCGATCACCCAGTTGAACTCACGCGGCGGCTTGTAGGCGCCGCGGTAGAAGACCCTGGCCATGTGGGCGGCAACGGCGAGCACCATCAGGTGCGCCGACCAGCGGTGCACGTTGCGCACGTATTGACCGAACGGCACCTCGGTCTGGATCGTCTGGATGTTCGTGTACGCGTTGGCCGGCGACGGCACGTAGAAGAACATCAGGTAGACGCCCGACGCCACCAGGCTGCCGAGCAACACGGTCGAGATCACGCCGAGGTACCACGAGTACCGGAACCCGAGCTCCTTGCGGCGGATCTTGACTGGGTAGATGTGCAGCAGGAAGCTCGACCAGTGGGCTGCCGCACGGTCGCGCGGAGTGACCCTGCGCGGCGACCGGAAGATCGACGTGCCGATCGGCGTCTCGCGGACGCGATCGAGCAGTTGGTCGACCCGGTCCTCGTCTCCGTCCTCGCGGGCAGCCGGTTCGACGTCCGGCTTGTCGTCGGTGAGACTCATCGGTCAGCACACCTCCCAGTGCAGGCTCGACATGTCGTGCGCGAGTGAACAGGCGCTCGGACGCGAGCGAGTGAGCGCCAGCGAGCGAGCGGCAGCGAACGGCCTGCGTGGCCGGGGAACGCTGATCACGGCACCCCCACGCCCTTCCACATGCCCATCGACAAGGCGTCGGGCGGGCAGCGTTCGATGCAGAGCGCGCAGCGGATGCAGCGCTCCTCGTCGAGCAGCAACGCCGTCGAACCGGCTTCACCGCCGTCGACCTCGTCGGACGGCACGAGTGAGATCACATCGACCGGGCAGACGTCGGCGCACAGCGCGCACAGCACGCACTTGTCGACATCGAGGATGATGTTGGCGAAGCAGCGCAGGCAGCGCGCCGCCTCGCAGCGGGCCTGCTGCTCGGTGAAGCCGAGCTCGACCTCGGCGAGACCGATCCGCCGACCGGTGTCGAGCGTCGGGACCGACACGCGGGCGATCTGGTCGTAGTCGTCGTCGAGGCGGTGGAACTGCGAGAGCTTCACGAACGTGGCCGGCTGCTCCTGCTCGAGATCGTCGACATCACCGCCGAAGGCTCGGTGGATGTCGGCCGCCGAGCGGCGCCCGTCGGCGATGGCGTCGATCAACGTCCGCGGCCCCTTCGCCGCGTCGCCGCCGGACCAGACGCCGAGCATGGTGGTGCGGCCGGTGTCGTTGTCGATCTGGATGGTCCGCCGCGGGCTGACCTCGGGGCCGCTCGCACCGAGCGCGTCGAGGTCGATCGCCTGGCCGATCGCGAGGATGACGGTGTCGGCGTCGAACACCTGCCGGTCGGTCTCGTCGAAGTCCGGCGCGAAGCGCCCGTCGGCGTCGAAGACCGAGTTGACGCCGATCGTCTCGATCCCCGCCACCCGGCCGTCCTCGACGAGGATGCGGGCGGGGCCGCGGCGAGGTACGAACGCGATGCCCTCGTGCTCGGCCTCTTCGACCTCGAAGTCGTGGGCCGGCATCTCGGCGCGGGACTCGAGCGAGATCACCGTCACCTGACGGGCGCCGGCCCGGGCGGCCGTCCGTGCCACGTCGATGGCCTCGGTCATCGCCGAGCGCTGGTCGGCGTCGATGTCGTCGTCGGACGCCACTGTCGCTTCGCTCGTAACCTCCGACCCGTACTCGGAGGCCCTGAGCGCGGTGCGGGCGGCGTCCATCGCGACGTCGCCGCCGCCGATCACCACCACCCGCTCGCCGACGTCGACCGAGAACCCGCGGTTCATGTTGATGAGGAACTCGATCGCCTTGAACACGCCGTCGGCGTCGCCACCCTCGATGTCGAGTCCGCGCCCGAGCGTCGCGCCGATTCCCAGGAACAGCGCATCGTGGCGCTCCATCAGCTCGTCGAGGGTCACGTCGACGCCGAGCCGGGTGTCGTAGTGCACCTCGACCCCGAGGTCGAGGATCGCCTGGATGTCGGCGCCCAGCACGTCGCGGTCGAGCCGGTACTCGGGGATGCCGAGCCACATCGCGCCGCCGAGCTTGTCGGTGGCCTCGTAGACCGTGACCTGGTAGCCGTGCCGGCGCAGGTCGTGCGCGCACGCCATGCCGGCGGGGCCGCCGCCGACGATGCCGACACGCTCCTGCTTGTCGGAGCGCGGGGGCGCAGCGACCTTGTTCCACACTCGACCGTTGCCCCGCTCGGGGCCGAACTGCTCGGTGACGAACCGCTTGAGCGCACGAATCGCGATCGGTCGATCGATCTCGCCGCGCCGGCAGGCATCCTCGCACGGCGCCGCACAGACCCGTCCGCAGACCGATGCGAACGGGTTCGGCAGGCGGGCGGTCAGGTAGGCGAGCTCGTCGTCGCCGTCGGCGATCGCCGCGACGTACATCCCGGCGTTGGTGTGCACCGGGCACGCCGCGAGACACGGGATGTTCGTGTCGTAGTACTCGAGCTCCATCACACGCGGCGCTCCCGGTGCGCGTACCAGAGCGCCCACATCGCAGCGACGATCGCGCCGGCCCAGATGCCGACGGCGATCAGGTCCTGCGCGGCGCGCGGCAGGTCCTGCACCGTGTCGAGCTCGAGCACCTGTGCCGGCAGCACCGTCGTGGCGACGATGAGCCCGACCACGATCACGCCGGTCTTCATCCAGGCGTCGAGCCAGGTGATCTCACGCCGGTCGTGCGCGGCGATCACGCGTGGCCCGAGCACCAACGCGCCGAGCCCCAGCGCGATGGCGAACGCGACGAACATCGCGTAGTTCGACAGCAACGGCAGCTCGGTGCCCGCGGCCGGACCGGTGGAGACCTCGGGGGCGGGACCGGCGGGGGCCGCGAACCCGGACTGGATGTAGGCGACGACCGACGAGATGTCGGCATCGCTGAGCGTCGACTGCGCCGGCATCACACCGTCGTAGACCTCGTCGCCGACCGTGATCTCGCCGGTCCGCCCGTTGCGGATGACGTCTTCGAGATAGGCCGCGTCGTCGACGTTCGGGTTGTCGATCAGCGGTGGGAAGCTCCCCGAGAGTCCGACGCCACCCGGCTGATGGCACGACGAGCAGACCGCCGTGTAGACCTCGGCGCCCTCGCGGAGCGTCTCGTCGCTCGGGCCGGCCTCGATGTCGCCGGCCGGCGTCGCGAACGGGGCAGCCACGACGGCGAACGCGACCACGGCGATCGGCAGCCACCGCGCCCAGCCGGCGCCGACGCGCGCCGGCGGCGAGCAGGCGTCATCATCAGCGAGTTGTGTGGCGTCGGGCATCGATCTCCCCGGTCGGTGCGGCGGTCGGATCACTGCATTCTCCACGGGCGCCCACCGCACAGACAGGGACGTTGGTCCCTAGCTCACCGGATTTTCGACGAGCACAAGCTCGCAAGCTCGGAGAAAGGGACGTTGGTCCCTAGCTGGTCAGACGCGGCGCCAACTCGAATGGTCAGGAACTGCCGGGGGCCGGCACCGATCGACGGGAGGACTGGGATGGACGAATCGAACACGGGCGACGCCGCCCCACTCGAGACGGCGCTCGACGGCGAGCTTCCCGAGGAGCACTTCAAGCCGACCGGCACGCTCTTCGTGCTCGTGCTCTTCGTGGCGACGATCGTGCTGCTCTGGGCGTCGGTCTACGTGATCCTCCTCAGCAGGGGCGTCACGCTGTGAGCGGACCGGCAGCGGTGCCGAGGGAAGGTGCGACGCGATGACCGACGTGCTCGAGCGGGAGACCGGCGATCCAGGGGGACCCGACGATGCCGATCTGACGATGGGCATCGACCCGTGGGAGCGCAACTGGATGCTCTTCTCGGTCGTGCTGCTCGTGGTCTTCGCCGCCGCCGTCACGATCGCCGGCTTCGCGGCCGGGTTCCAGCTCCCCGGCGCCGAGTCGGAAGTCGACCCGCGCACGATCGCCAGCGAGGGCCGGTGGGCCGAGCCGGGTCTGCGAGAGGTCGGCGACGGCCAGTTCGAGGCGTATGTGATGTCGCAGCTGTGGAGCTTCTCGCCCCGCGAGCTCGTCGTGCCGATCGACGCCGAGGTCGACATCTACGTGACGTCGCAAGACCTCCAGCACGGCTTCAAGATCACCGACACGAACGTCAACATGCAGGTCGTCCCGGGCCAGGTGTCGAAGCTGACGTACACGTTCGACGAGGTCGGCGAGTTCCCCTACATCTGCACCGAGTACTGCGGTCAGGGGCATGCAGCCATGTTCGGAACGGTCAGGGTCGTGTCCGAAGCCGAGTTCGAAGCGCTCCAGTCCGGAGACGGCGTCACGACGGGTGACGACGCAGACGCGGGAGGCGAAGCCGCCGCAGCCACGGAGGACGACGGATGACCATCGCCGAACGACCACAGACCGGCACCGCCCGGCCTCGGTACGAGCTCACCCGCTGGGAGCGACGGTTCATCGGCGGCCACATCTGGATCGCCATCGTCGCGCTCGGCATCGGCAGCGTGATCGGCCCGCTGCAGGCGCTGGAGTACTCGAACGTCGACCTCTACCAGTACCTCGAGCCGATCCTGCAGAGCTACTACCAGGGCCTCACGCTGCACGGCGTGCTCAACGCGCTCGTGTGGACGACGTTCTTCATCGTCGGGTTCACCACCTTGACGACGATCGTCGGGCTCCGGCGACCGCTCAGCCACCCGAACATCAACCTCGCCGGGTTCGTCACGATGGTCGTCGGCCTGCTGCTCGCCGCCGTGCCGCTGCTGCTCGACCAGGCGACCGTGCTCTACACCTTCTACCCGCCGCTCGAGGCGAGCTGGGCGTTCTACGTCGGCCTCACGCTCGTCGTCGTCGGCAGCTGGATCGAAGGCGTCGGCTTCTACCTGACGCTGGCGGCGTGGCGGAAGGAGAACCGCGGCGTTCGCTCGCCGTTCGTCGCGCTCGGCGGCGTCATCAACGCCGCGATGTGGCAGATCGCCACCCTGGGCATCGCGGTCGAGATGCTGACGATGCTCATCCCGTGGTCGCTGGGCATCACCGACGCCACCGACCCCGAGCTCGCGCGCACCTACTTCTGGTTCACGGGCCACCCGCTCGTGTACTTCTGGCTGCTCCCCGCCTACGTCTCGTGGTACGGCATGCTCCCGAAGCAGGCCGGCGGCAAGCTGTTCTCCGACTCGCTCGCCAGGCTGGCGTTCTGGATGTTCCTGATCGTGTCGGTGCCCGTCGGGTTCCACCACCAGTTCGTCGACCCCGGCGTACCGCAGGTGTGGAAGTGGATCCATGCGCTGCTCACCTACTCGGTGTTCTTCCCGTCGATGCTCACGGCGTTCACCGTGATCGCGTCGCTCGAGTACGCGGCGCGCAAGCGCGGCGGCACGGGGCTGATCGGATGGGTGCGGGCGCTGCCGTGGGACGACCCCTCGGTCGCCGCCCAGCTCCTCGCCGGCATCCTCTTCATGTTCGGCGGCATCGGCGGCCTGACCAACGCGTCGTACAACATCAACCTCGTCATCCACAACACCGCGTGGGTGCCCGGACACTTCCACCTGACGGTGGCCACCGCGGTCACGCTGTCGTTCATCGGCATCACGTACTGGATGGTGCCGATGCTCACCGGCAAGCAGCTGTGGGGCCGCCGGATCGCCGTGGCGCAGGCCTGGACGTGGTTCGTCGGGATGGTGGTCTTCTCCAATGCGATGCACATGCTCGGCCTGCTCGGCGCGCCGCGCCGCACGCCGCTGGGTGACGCGCCCTACGTGCCCGAGGAGTGGGACGGCCACCTGCTGCGGGTCTCGATCGGCGGCACGATCCTGCTGGCCGCCGTGCTGATGTACCTGCTGGTGATGTACAAGACCGTGCGCGGGCCGAAGGCCGCCGATCCGGCCGACGTGCCCGACATGCCGATCGCCGAGTCGCTGCGCCACCCGCAGCTCACGCCGGTCTGGCTCGACCGCTTCAAGCCGTGGCTGATCGCCGCCGGCATCTTGCTGGTGCTCGCCTACGGCCCGCAGCTCGTCGACCAGATCCTCAACATGAACCTCAACGCGCCGGGCGTCGACTTCGAGGTCTGGTGACCCGACCGTCGGGTCGGCCGCGCGTCCACTGTCGGATGAGCACATCGTGAGCCGCCTCGACCCGAAACTGGTTCCGGCACTCGAGCGGGCCACCTACGCGGCGGAAGCCCCGCTGCGCAAGGTGGTCCGCTCGCATCGCCTCAACCCGCTCCCTCACGCCGGCACGATCAGCGTGTTCCTGTTCGGCGTGGTGGTCGTGAGCGGTGTCTACATCACGTTGTTCTTCCAGTTCGGCTTCGAGGCGTCGCACCGCTCGGTGCGGGCGATGGACGACCACGTCATCCAGTCCGTGGTTCGCACCGTGCACCGCTACTCGTCGGCCGCGATGGTGCTCACGACGCTCGTCCACGCCTGGCGGACCTTCGTCGCCGGCCGCTTCCGCGGTCCACGTCGGTGGCGGTGGACGACGGGCGTCGCATCGCTGCTAGTGGTCTGGCTCGCCGGCGTGACGGGGTACTGGCTGGTCTGGGATCGCCGGGCGCAGGCCCTCAACGAGGCGACCGACGAGCTGTTCGGCGGGCTCGGCGTGGTCTCGTCGTTCATGGTGCGCAACGTGTACGGGCCCGACGCGGGCAGCGGCTGGGGCGTGCTGTTCGTGATCTGGCTGGCACACCTCGTCCTCACCGTGATCATCGGGTACTTCCTCTGGCGACACCTCCGGCGCTCACGCCTGCGGATCCTGCCGCCTCGCTTCTGGATGGCACTGATGCTCGGCGCACTCGTCCTCGTGTCGGTGCTGTTCCCCGCCGACCTGCTCGAGCGCGCCGATCTCTCCCAGACGGTCGGCGATCTGCCGCTCGATCCGTTCGTGCTGTTCCTCCTGCCGCCGCTGCTCGGCAACTGGGCGTGGCTGGCGGCGATCGTCGGCACGGCAGCGATCATCGCGGCGCTGGTCGCTCCGCACGTGCGGCCGGCCGCGCCGCCGGTGGTCGAGATCGACGAGGACGCCTGCACCGGCTGCGATCTGTGCGTCGTGGACTGCCCGTACGTCGCGCTGTCGCTCGCCGACCGGTCGACCGCCGACCCCGACGGCGGCACGCAGGCCCGCCGGCCGGTGGCCGTCGTCGACGCCGACGCCTGCGTGGGGTGCGGCATCTGCATCGGCTCGTGCTCGTTCGGCGCGATGACCCTGCCGGGCTTCCAGGCGCCCGAGCGCATCGACCCCGAGGGTCGGCAGGTCGCGATCGTGTGCGCCCGGCACCACCCGTCGGACGTCGACGGCGACGGCGGTGAGACCGTGCTCGTCGAGGTGCCCTGCGCCGGCATGGTGCACGCCAATGCGGTCGGTTCGCTGATGCGTTCCGGCGCGGCCGGCGTGCAGGTCGTCGGCTGCCCGCCGGGCGACTGCGCGTTCGGGCTCGGCAACACGCTGCTCGACGAACGGCTCTCGGGTGCACGCTCGCCCCACGTCCCGCTGCGCTTCGAGGGCATCGCCGACGAGGACTGGGTGGCGCCCGGCGAGCTCGTCGACGCGCTCGCGGCGCCGAACGCCCATCCCGCTGCGGACACCGAGCGGCCCGAGGGCAACCGGCGCCTGATCGGGGCCGGTGCCGTCGTCCTCGCGTCGATGGCTGCGGTGGCCGTGGCGACGCAGGCCCCGTACCGCGGCTCGCGCGAGTCGGGCGTGGTGGCCGTCGTCGACCACACGCCGGGCTTCCAGCTCGAGGGCCAGCCGACGGTGACCGGTCGGCGGGGCGACGCGGTCGACGTCGTCGTCCGAGCCGACGGTGTCGAGCAGGCACGTCGGGCGGTCCCGGTCAGCGGCGAGACCGCGATCGGCGTCGTGAACGTCGACCTCGTCCCCGGCGCGAGCCAGGTCGAGGTGGTCCTCGTCGAGGGCGCCGACGAGACCACGCTCTTCGCCGGCGAGGTCGAGTTGGCCGACGGCGAGCGGTTCGTCGTGCAGGCCGTCGACGTCCCACCACCACCCGGGATCGCCGAGGGTCGCGACGTGTTCGCCGACCGTTCCCTCGGCGCCTGCGACGTGTGCCACTCGGTCGACGTCGGCGACGACGGGGTCGGTCCGTCGCTGGCCGGTGTGGCCACGAGGGCCGAGTCGCGGGTCGAGGGGCTCGACGCCGAGGCGTACCTGCGCCAGTCGGTGATCGACCCCGACGCCTACATCGCCGACGGCTACCGAGCCGGGCAGATGCTGCCGATCTACGAAGAGCGCCTGAGCCCCGACCAGCTCGACGCGCTCGTCGAGTACCTCCTCACGCTCGACGAGGCGGTCCTGCCGTGAGCTCAGGGTTCGGGGAAGATCTCCTCGGTGCCGGACTCGGCGACACCGTCGACCGTACGGGTTCCTCGCAGCACGCCGTCGGTGCCGACGGTGTACTCGGCGCTGCCGGACGAGTCGCCGCGGGCGGCGGTCACCGTCTCCCACTCGACCGAGAACCGATCGCCGCGCAGCAGGCCGGTCCCACGCTGGATCGTCCCGGTCACGATCCACTGCACGTCGAAGTCGTCCCCGCCGAGCGGCACGATCGTGACGGTGCCCGAGTACTCGACGCCGCCGGGGTCGACGCCGTTGACGACGTAGATGCCGGCGATCCCCTCGCCGTCGTCGAGGCTGTCGCCGGGCAACCCGCACATCGCGAGTCCGCCGGCGCTCAGCGCGACGAGCAGGACGACGGGCACAGCGAGGCGCCGCCAGATGCTCGAGCTCTCGGGGTTGGTCTCGGGAGTCCCGTCGGCGATCGGGGTGTCGGCCACGGCGTCGACGGTACCGAGGAGTGGCGCATTCCGCGATGGGCGAAGGTGATTGCCGCGGTGATGGTGCTGATCGCCATCGGCGGTATGGCGTTCGCCGTCCTGCAGCCGATCCAGGTGCTTCCCCGGATCCGGCTCGCACCGGGCTACGCCTTCGCCGATGCGACCGGTTCGACGGTCACCAGCGAGGACGGGCGGGGTTCGATCACCGTGTACACGTTCGTGCCCCTCGACTGCGGCAGCGAATGCGACGCCGTCGACGAGACGATGCGCCTGGTCCGCGATCGCGTCCCCCGCGAGGTCGATCTCGGCGACGCCGGCTTCCGGATGGTCACGATCGCGCTCGACCCCGACGCCTCGCCCGCGAGCCTCGCGGCCGCCGCCGAGCGGTCCGCCGGCCGCGGCGAGGCGTGGACGTGGCTGTCGGGTTCGGCATCGCAGATCGAGAACGTCGTCGGCCTGGGGTTCCGCCGCGGCACCGACCCGGACGACTTCGCTCCCAGCTACGCGATCGTCGACGGGTGGGGAATGGTGCGCGGCGAGTACCGCTACCAGACGCTCGCCGACGACGCCGACAAGCTGGTCCGCCACATCGGCATCCTCGGCAGCGAGCTCCGCAACGATCACGGGATCGGCTCGTTCGCCTACGACGCCGCCCACGTCTTCCAGTGCTACCCATGAGGCCCCGATGACGCTCCACGACACCCGCCCCGACGCCCGGAACGCGACGACGCCACCGCTCGAGGCCGACGGCGCGGCCGTCGACGCCCGGGCACGACCGCGCCGACGCCGACGCCGACGCACCGTGGCGCTGCTGCTCGGCGCGCCCGTGCTGGTGGTCGTCCTCGCGTGGGCAGCGCTCGAGCTGTTCCGACCCCACCTCTACTCGGGCACGATCATGCAGGCGCCCGCCGCTGCGCCGTCGATGGACGGCCTCGTCTGGTCGGACGGAACGGCGGTCGACCTCGGCGCATTCGACGGCGACGTCGTCCTCGTCTACTTCGGGTACACCTACTGCCCCGACGTCTGCCCGACCACGTTGTCGCAGGTGGCCCGAGCCATCGACCAGGTCGACGACCCTGAACGGGTGCACGTGATGATGGTCTCGGTCGACCCGGTCCGCGACGAGCGCGCAGCGCTCGGCGACTACGTGCGGGCGTTCGACCCATCGTTCCGTGGCGCCACCGGCGCGATCACAGACATCGAGCGGGTGGCGTCGACGTACGGGGTCTTCTTCGCCCGCGGCGAGGACACAGGCGGCGGCGGATACACCGTCGACCACACCGCCACGCTGATGGGCATCGACACCGAGGGCCACCTCCGGATCGTGTGGCCGGCCGTGCTCGACGTCGACGCGCTCGCGGCGGACCTGGAGGCCCTGCTCTGATGCACCCCGGCCGGCGACGGCCGACGATGCTGCTCGCCGCTGCGCTCGCGAGCGGGGCGTGCGGCTCGAGCTCCGACGCACCGACCGCACGCGACGGCGAGATCGCCGCCGAGGTGGGCGGGTTCGTCGTCCGCGACGTGTGGACGCGACCGACCCCGCCGGGTTCCGACGAAGCGGCCATCTACCTGACGATCGAGAATCGCGACGCCCCCGACGATCGCTTCGTCGGCAGCGTCTCGGATCGCTGCATGGCGATGCACCCGCATCTGACGACGATCGACGACGACGGGGTGGCATCGATGACCGACGCCGGCGAGGACCGGCTCGCGGTGCCGGCCGGCGGCAGCCTGGTGATGGCGCCGACAGCGCTGCACGTGATGTGCCTCGGTCTCACCGGTCCGCTCGAGGCGGGTGACACGTTCGGGATCGAGCTCCGGTTCGCCGAACACGAACCGGTCGTCGTCGAGGTCGACGTCGAGCAGCGTTAGCCCGGCGGACCACCCGAGCAGCGTTCGTCCGGATCGGACACCGAGCCGCGCCGGCGGTACCGTCCGCGGCATGTCGAAGATCTCGTTGATCGCCAAGTTGACCGCCGCCGAGGGGAAGCAGGCCGAGCTGGAGGACGCGATGCGCAGCGTCGTCGAGGCCGCCGACGAGGAGCCCGGGCTGGAGGTGTATGCCGCCAACGCCGTCGACGACGAGCCCGGCGTCTACTACTTCTACGAGATCTATGCGGACGAGGCGGCCCGCGACGCACACGGCACGGGCGACCGGATGCGGGCGGCGATGGGTGCGTTCGCCGGCCTGCTCGGCGGCCGACCCGAGATCATCACGATGACACCGATCGCCGCCAAGGGCGCTGACGTCTGACCGGGCCATCTCATCGGGCAACGCACGGGCTCGGCACGAGTAGCCCTCGCCTGCCGGAGCTGCGGGCGAACCGGTTCTCACGGCGAGCTGGCGCACTCCTCGCCTGCTCGACCTGAACAGCGCGTGGACGCGATACGACGGTCCGGCTGCACCTGACCGAGCTCGCCGCCTCCGCGACCGCTTCGACGCTGCGAGCCCTCCGGCCCGACCCACCTCGGCTACCGCCGATCGACCGGGCTGCTCGCGAATCACCCGAACGGGGGACGAATGCGTCGACCGTGATCTGCACCATCGGGGTGTCCCCCATCCCGAAGGAGAGAACCATGGGAACACCCATCACCCGCTCACTCGTTGCGCTGGCCGCCGCCGTCACGCTCGCCGCCGGCGTCGGCGTCGGCACCGCTGCGGCCGACGACGCGCCGCCCGACATCTCGTCGACGGCCGAGGCCCGCCACGAGGGGTCGGTCACGCTGTACGGCGAGATCGACCTCAACGGCGAGTTCGAGACCGAGGCCCTGTTCGGCTTCCACTACGAGTACCTGCACCACGAGGACCTCGTGTACGCGGAGCTCTGGGCGCAGATCGACGACACCCCGGTACCGCTGTGCGCCGGCGTGGTGGTCGAGGACGACTGGGGCAGCCCGGTGTTCATCGGCCAGGTACCCGATCAACCCGACAGCATCTGCTTCGCACATGAGCTCGTCAACGGCGCGTTCCTGTTCCAGTCCGTCGACGAGATCGGCGAGTACACGATCGCCTGGATGGTCGGCGTCGCATAGATCGGGCTTCGGCTCGCGGCCCAGCCGCTCCCCTGCGCCGCTTCGACGCTCGCCCGCTCCAGCTGCGCGACGCGATCGGTCGCCGATCACCCGAGACGCATGGACGCCGACCGGACCGGCCAAGCAGGGCCGGCCAAGCAGGACCGGCGAGCCGTCATCTCGCATCAGTGGGGCCGGTCACCCGGCCCCACTGGAGCGTGAACCGGGCGACGTGCCCGCGGCGACAGACCTGGTGTGAGCCTCGCCGATCCGACCTACCGCCCCGATCTGCTCACCCGGCGGGAACGTGAAGTGCTCGGCGAGCTGAGCGCGGGCCGGTCGAATGCCGAGATCGGCGAGCGGCTCCACATCGGGCCCGAGACCGTGAAGACCCACGTCTCGCGGATCCTCACCAAGCTCGGCGTCCGCAGCCGGCTGGAGGCCGTGGTCGTCACCCGCGACCCATCGATCCGCGATCGCGAGGCGCAGCGATGAGCGCCGGGCCGCCGGACCGCCGGGTTCCGCCGGTCGCGGAGCCGGATCGTCTAGCCGACGATGCCGTGCTCGCGCAGCACGTCGATCACTCGATCGGCTGCCTCCTCGGCCGACATCGTCGTCGTGTCGACGTGCACCTCGGGCGCCTCGGGTGGTTCGTAGGGCGAGTCGATGCCGGTGAAGTTCGCCAGCTCGCCGGCGCGCGCCTTGGCGTAGAGGCCCTTCGGGTCACGGAACTCGGCGACGTCGAGCGGCGTGTCGACGAACACCTCGACGAACTCGCCGGCCTCGACCCGGTCGCGGGCGAGGCGACGCTCGGCCCGGAACGGCGAGATGAACGACACGAGCACCACCATGCCGGCGTCGACCATCAGACCCGACACCTCGGCGATGCGGCGGATGTTCTCCACCCGGTCGGCGTCGGTGAAGCCGAGGTCGCGGTTGAGACCGTGGCGAACGTTGTCACCGTCGAGCAGGTAGGTCCGCACGCCCGCGGCGTACAGCTTCGACTCGACGATGTTGGCGATCGTCGACTTGCCCGAACCCGACAGCCCGGTGAACCAGACGACGCCGGGCCGGTGCGCGGCCAGCTGCGCCCTGGCGTCCTTGTCGACCTGCACCTCTTGCCAGTGGATGTTGTGCGCACGGCGGAGGGCGAAGTGGAGCAGACCCGCACCGACGGTGTTCTGCGTCAGCCGGTCGACGATGACGAAGCCGCCCATGTCACGGTTGGCGACGTACGGGTCGAACGGGATCGCACGGTCGAGGCTCAGGTTGCACACGCCGATCTCGTTGAGGCCGAGCGTGTTGGCGGCGAGGTGATCGAGGTTGTTGACGTCGATGCGGTGCTTCGGAGGCCCGATCGTCACGCCGACCGTGCGGGTGCCGATCTTCATCGTGTAGGGCCTGCCGGGCAGCATCTCGTCCTCGTGCATCCACACGACGTGGGCCTCGAACTGATCGGCCACCTCGGCAGGTGCCTCGCCGGCGCAGATCACGTCACCCCGGCTGGCGTCGACCTCGTCGGCGAGGGTCAGGGTGACCGACTGGCCGGCCTCAGCGACGTCGAGATCGCCGTCCATCGTGACGATCCGCTCGACGGTGCTGGTGGTGCCGGCCGGCAGGACCCGAACCGGGTCGCCCGGGCGGACCATGCCGCCGACGACGCGACCGGAGAAGCCGCGGAACTCGTGACTCGGACGGTTGACCCACTGGACCGGCATCCGGAACGGACCGGAGGCCGCCTCGTCATCGACGGGCACGGTCTCGAGGAAGCCCATCAACGTCGGCCCGTGGTACCAGTGGGTGCGGCTGCTCGGCTCGACGACGTTGTCGCCCCGCAGCGCCGAGATCGGGATGAACGTCACGTCGCTGAGGCCGATCCGCCGGGCGAAGTCGCGGTACTCGGTCTCGATCGCATCGAAGATCTCGTGGGAGTACTCCATGAGGTCCATCTTGTTGACGGCGACCACGACGCGCTTGATGCCGAGCAGCGAGACGAGGTAGCTGTGCCGGCGGGTCTGGGTCAGGACGCCCTTGCGTGCGTCGACGAGGATCACCGCGACGTCGGCCGTCGACGCCCCCGTCACCATGTTGCGCGTGTACTGCTCGTGGCCCGGTGTGTCGGCCACGATGAACTTGCGTCGCTCGGTCGAGAAGAACCGGTAGGCGACGTCGATCGTGATGCCCTGCTCGCGCTCGGCCGACAGGCCGTCGAGCAGGAGCGCGAAGTCGAGGTCGCCGCCCTGGGTGCCGACCTTCGCCGAATCGGCTTCGAGCGCCGCGAGATGGTCCTCGAACACGAGATGTGACTCGTACAGGAGGCGCCCGATCAGCGTGCTCTTGCCGTCGTCGACGCTGCCACAGGTGATGAAGCGGAGCAGCGACTTGTACTGGTGCGACGTCAGGTAGGCATCGATGTCGTCGGCGATGAGCTCGGATGCGTGCGCCATCAGCGACCTCCCAGCCCCATCGCGAACTGTGTCGCGAGTTGTGTCTGACACCAGTGGTGACACATCAGAAGTAGCCCTCCTGCTTCTTCTTCTCCATCGAGGCTGCGCCGTCGAAGTCGATCACCCGGCCCTGCCGCTCGGAGGTCGTGGCCAGCAGCATCTCCTGGATGATCCCGGTCAGCGTGTCGGCATCGCTCTCGATCGCGCCCGACAGCGGATAGCACCCGAGCGTGCGGAAGCGCACGTTCTTGATCATCGGCTCCTCACCGGGATCGAGTGGCATGCGGTCGTCGTCGACCATGATCAGCACGCCGTCGCGGTCGACCACCGGGCGCGGCGCCGAGAAGTACAGCGGCACGATCGGGATCTGCTCGAGGTGCACGTACTGCCACACGTCGAGCTCGGTCCAGTTCGACAGCGGGAACACGCGCAGCGTCTCACCCGGGCTGCGGCGCACGTTGTACACCTGCCAGAGCTCGGGCCGCTGGCGCTTCGGGTCCCACTGATGTTGCGGCGATCGCACGGAGAACACACGCTCCTTGGCGCGTGACTTCTCCTCGTCGCGTCGGGCACCGCCGAAGCAGAGATCGAACCGTTGCTGATCGATGACCTGCTTGAGGCCCTCGGTCTTCCACATGTCGGTGTGGAGCGCCGAACCGTGATCGAAGGGGTTGATGCCGCGTTCGACGCACTCGGGGTTCTGGTGCACCACCAGGTCGAGGCCCAACCGCTCGGCCGTCTCGTCGCGGAAGCTGTACATCTCGCTGAACTTCCACGTGGTGTCGACGTGGACGAGCGGGAACGGCGGCTTGGACGGGAAGAACGCCTTGCGGGCGAGGTGCAGCATCACCGAGCTGTCCTTGCCGATCGAGTAGAGCATCGCCGGCCGCTCGGACTCGGCGACGGCCTCGCGCATGATGTGCATCGCCTCGGCCTCGAGGCGTTGGAGGTGGGTGAGGCGCCCGGCGCTCAACCTCGTCGCCGTTGCGTCGGCCGTGGTGGCCGCGTCGGCGGTGGTGGATGTGGTGCTCGTCGTGCTGGTCATCTCGCTCCGTCGTCGTGGTCCTGGGAACAATCTGCGTATTCTCCACCGTTATTACGGACAATACAACCTATTTCTGCTGGACTTGCCCCGAAGGGGTCGCCGACGATGACGGCGCAGCCAGGGGCCGGACGGACTACCCGGCGCCGAGGACGGTGCGCACGGCGTCGACGACCTCGTCGTGGAAGCGGCCGTTCGTCGCCACGATGCCGCTGTTGCGCTCGAGGCGCCGGCCGTGCCGGAAGTCGAGCGGCTCGCCGTCGACATCGGTGACGCGGCCACCGGCCTGTTCGACGACGAACTTGCCGGCGGCGTGGTCCCAGATCTTCTCGCGGTAGTCGGCGCGCGTCGGCAGCCGGAGATAGATCGACGCGTCACCACGTGCGACGGCTGCGTACTTGCACTGGCTGTCGATGCGGTATGGCTCGGAGGTGATACCGAGCAGCTCAGCGATGCGAGCCGCTTGACCGTGGTCCGAGTGACCTGACTCGACCGACTCGCAGAACCGTGCCGACGACACGAGGGCGGTCTCGGCAACGTGAACCAGCTCCGCTTCGCGCGAGGCGCCGAAGAAGGCGTCGCAGTGCCCGTCGGCAGCGATGAAGACGGCGCCCCGTGAGCCGTCGGCGTTCGGCAGGTTCGGGCAGCCGAGCAGGCCGAGGATCACCTCGCCGCGTTCGACGAGTGCCAACGCGATCGCGTACTGATCGCCGCGCAGGAACCCCTTCGTCCCGTCGATCGGGTCGAGCGTCCAGTAGCGATCGGACGTGCCGTCTGCATCGGCGGCGGCGATGAACCCGACCACGTCGGCCGGCGCGATCTCGTCGCCCGCCTGCTCACGCACGAGGCCGACGACGCCGTCTCGCAACGTGTTCGAACGATCGCCTTCGAGATCGCCGGCTTGCTCCTCGCCGACGATGTCGACGTCGCCGAGCTCGCGCGTCAACGTCATCGCGACCACCGCTTGCGCGGCGAAGTCGGCGACGGTGACCGGGCTGTCGTCACCCTTCGTCAACGTCTGCCCGTCTGCGAGGCGGCCCTGCGTGCGGTCGCACAGCTCGGAGGCGGCAGCGATCGCCGCCAGTGCTGCTGCGCGTTCGGTGTCACTGACCAAAGCGTTCCTCCGTCGATCGGCGGTACTCGGTGGCGAGCTCGACGACCGGTGCCGGCAGCTGCCCGGCGACCAGGTCGGCCACGGTGACGGTCTCGAGCACCCTGCGCAGGCTGCCCCGGATCGCCATCCAGACCTGCGGGAGCGCCTCGACGGGAGGTGCGTAGTCGAGGCCCCGAAGGCTCTCGTCGTGCACGTCGGCGAGCGGCCCGTCGACGGCGCGGAACACGTCGGCGAGCGAGATCTCGGCCGCCGGTCGCGAGAGGGCGAAACCCCCGTCGGGGCCCCGCTTGGAGCGCACGAGCTCGGCGCGCTTCAGGTCACGCAGGATGTCGAGCAGGTACTTCAGCGAGATGTCCTGCCGGGTGGCGATCGCGTCGGCCTTGACCGACCCGCCGTCGCCGACCGCCAGCTCGCCCATCGCCCGTACGGCGTTGTCGACCCGCTCGGAGATCCGCATCCATGCCGACGCTACCGGCAGCGGACTGCCGGCGCCCTCGGAATCACCAGGCGGCCGGCGACGTTGTACCTGGCGTGATGGTGCACAAGATCCAACAGGCCGCGACCCGGGAAGCGTTCCGGACGCTCAACCGGTTCGTCGTTCCCGCCGTCGAGCGGGGCCTCGCGAACCCGCTGCCGATCGGCACGGGGGCCGTGGTGGTCGAGACCACCGGCCGCGTCTCCGGCCAACCGCGCAGGGTGCCGTTGCTCGCCGCCCGGGTCGGCGACCGCCTGCTGGTCAGCACCGTCCGACCGGACTCCCAGTGGTTCGCCAACCTCGAGGCCGACCCCGACGCATCGGTGCGGTTGTTCGGCGAGGACCGGCCGGCCACCGCGAGGCTGCGCCGCGGTCCCCTCAACGTGGCCGTGCTGACCACCCGTTGATCAGACGACCGACGAGCAGCTCGACATGTCGAGCCGGTACTGCTCACGTTCGTCGCAGGTGAGCTCGCGCACGTAGCGGTTGGCGCGCAGCCACTCCACGAGCTCGTCGAGCGACGTGTCGACGCCCTGCCACTCGATGAGCTCGCCGTCCGAGCCGCCCGAGTACACGGTCTGACCGTCGGGACCGAACGCGACATCGAACACGTACGAGTGATGCGCGGTCAGCCGGTGCAGCTCCTCACCGGTCATCAGATCCCACACGATGACGCCGCCATCGGCAGCGCTGGAGATCAACGAGCGGCCGTCGGGGCTGATGTCGAGTCCCCACACCTGATCGCCGTGCCCCTCGTACCGGCGGAGCACCGCCCCCGTCTCGATGTCCCAGCGCATCAGCGTGCCGTCGTACGAGGCGGTCAGGAGGGATGCGTCACCGGGCCCGAACGCGACGTTGAGCACCGGAGCGACGTGCCCCTCGAAGCGGCGGATCTCCTGGCCGGTCTCCATGTCCCAGAGGATCGCGACCCACTGGCTGGCCGACCCGGTGACCGCCAGGCTGCCGTCGGCGCTGACGTCGATGTTGGTCACGTCGTGGTCGATGTCGAACCGCCGGATCTCCTCGCCGGTCTCGACATCCCAGAGGATGAGGTCCCCCACCTGGTTGAAGTCGCGCAGGCTCTGCGATCCGCTGAGCGCCGCGCGCCCGTCTGGGGTGAACGCGACAGCCCTGACGTACGTCACGTGCCCCTCGAATCGGTGGAGCTCACGGCCCGTCTCGAGATCGAACAGGACCAGGCTGGTCGCGTCGCTCGCGGCGGTCGGGTCCTCGGCACAGGCCAACACCCGCGACCGCGTGGCGTCGGCGGTCGACGGTTCGACGGCCAGGCAGGCGGGTGAGACCGGGATGCCATCGCCGACCAGGCGATCTGCGACACGTCCGTCGCTCGCATCCCAGACGAGGACGTCGCCCGTTCCCATGCCGCTGTAGACGTGGCGGCCGTCATCGCTCACGGCGATGGCCTCCATCGCCATGCCGGTCGTGTCGAACCGGCGAGGCGCTACGTGGCCCGCCAGGTTCCATACGCGAACCGTTCGGTCCGAAGCCGCCGTCACCGCCACCTGGCTCGCCGGGTCGACGGCGATGGCATGGATGTCACCCACCAGGTCGCTCTCGCCACCATGGCCGCTCAACCGTCCCCGCTCCTGCCATCGCGCCAGATCCAACTCGCGAAGGTCGGTCTTCACGGTCACGTAGGCGGTCCGGCCGTCCGGCGTGATCGCGACGCTCTTCGGTGGCGCCCCGAACTCCTGCCGCTCGGTCTCGAGTCCGGTCTCCAGGCTCCACGCCCGAAGCGACAGGTCGAAGGCGACCGACAGCACCATGTCGCCGTCGGGGTGGACCGCCACGTCCTCGACGGCTGCCACGTGACCCTCGAAGGTCCGGATGGGATCGCCCGAGTCCAGGTCCCAGAGGATCAGGGTCGTGTCGTTCGCGGCTGAGACCGCCATCGCACCCGGGTGATCGCCCGGCACGCAGGCCACACTGGTGACACCGGCCGCGTGGCCTCGCAGTCGGTGAATGCGCTCGCCGGTTCCGACATCCCACAGGATCAGGGTCGAGTCGTCCGATCCGCTGAGCGCGGTCGCGCCGCTCGGGCCGAACGCCACTGCGTTGACGCCTCCATCGTGGCCGGAGAAGCGGCGAATCGACGTGCCGGTCTCGATGTCCCACAGGATCAGCGTGCCGTCGCCGGACGCAGAGAGCGCCGTGGTGCCGTCCGGGCCGAACGCCACGTCGTTGACCCATCCGGTGTGGCCGTCGAGGCGTCGCACCTCGAAGGCGCCCTCGACGTCCCACAGGATCAGCTCGCCCGTTGCGCAGTCGCCCTCCGGGTCGAGCTCGCCACAACTCCCCGAGAGCAGCAGGCGGGCATCCGGGCTCACCGCAGCGGCGCGCACCTGGTCGCTGTGGCCGGTCAGGACCGCCTGTGTGCCCGGCGCCTGGGCGACCATCGACAGCGTGCGCTCGATCTCGGCCGGCGGGTCGTCGATCGCGATCGCCTCCAGCGCCAGCGCAACGGCGAGATCGGGTTCGCCGTTGCGCACGGCGGCCGCAGCCTCCGAGGCCAGCACGAGGCTCTGGTTGACCTCGGCCTCCCGCCTCGCCGTGGAGCGAGCCGTGAGCGCGATCACCGCCAGCACGATCGCGATCGCAAGGCCACCGGCGAGCATCAGCATCGTCCACCGCCGACGCCGCTCGACGTCGGCGAGGCGTCCGTCCCGCACCGCAGCGCTCGCAGCGACGAAGTCGCGCTCGTCGCGGCTCAGCTCGCGGCCACGCTCGGCCACCCACGTCTCAGCCTGCGAGAGCGGCGCGCCTCGTAGCAGCGCACCCTCGTCGTGACCACTCGTGTCCCACGCCCGGCGGGCGGCGCGGAGACCCTCCTGCCACGACCGGAACGTTCGATCCTCGTCGAGCCACCTCCGGAGGCGTCCCCAGCGCTGGATCAACGCCTCGTGGACCACCTCTACGGTCTCCCCTCCGAGGGCATCACGCCCGGTGACGACCAGGCGTTCATCGGCGAGGTGTTGCACGAGCTTCGCGTTGTCCTCGCCGAGCTCGGCAAGCGTCGCGACCCGCCGCGTGTCCTCGGTGCCGTCACCGGGTCGCACCAGCTGCTCCAGCATGAAGCGAGCCTGCGCCTGGTCCTGCTCCGCCAGCCGATCGAAGACCTCGTCGGCGTAGATGGCGAGCGCACCCTCCACCCGGCCGATCGCGTCGTACGCATCGTGGGTCAGCATGCCGCCGTCGCGATGCTCCCACAGCAGCGTGAGCGCGAACTCGAGCATCGGCAACGCACCCGGCTCATCCGCCACGTCGTCCAGCAGCCGCTCGACGAGGCCGGCCTCGAACGCTGCGCCCTGACGCTCGGCCGGCAACTCGATCGCGGCACGGAGCTCGTCGCGGTTCATCGGCCCGAGCATCAGGACGCGGTCCTGCAGCACGTCGGCGAAGCGACGCTGTGCCAGCGCGTGACCCATGAAATCCGCCCGGAGGGTCGCGACGAGCGAGCAGTGCGGCCCGGTCGACGAACCGACCGCTTCCAGCAGACACTCCACGAACGGGTGCGCCGCCTCCGGTTCGGTTGCGAGGGTGTAGAGCTCCTCGGCCTGATCGATCACCAGCAGCAGCCGCGACGCATCCCGGTGCCGCGCGAGCGCCTGCGCGACGGCGTCGGAGACGGGGACATCACCGCTCCGGAACGCCCTCGCGAGCGTGCGGGATTCGATCAGCCTCGCGGTCTCGTCCAGGTCGGGTTCGAGCATCGCGACCAGTTCGCCGGCGAGCACGTGGAACGGCTGGGAACCCGGCCGGAGCACCAGCGTCGACCACTCGGGATCCTGGCGCAGCCTCGGCAGCAGTCCGGCGAACACGGCTGATGTCTTGCCGGAACCGGACGAGCCCACCACGACGGTGACCGGCTGCTCGCCGACGGTGCGGGCCAAGCTGTCGACGAAGCGCTCGCGGCCACAGAAGAACGCCGCGTCCGATTCCCGGAACGGCGCCAACCCGCGGTACGGGCAGGGGCCGACCTCCCGCCCCGCCGCCTCGGCCGACATCGGGAGCGCGATCGCTGCAGCGACGAGTTGCTCTCCGTTGCGGATCCGTTCGTGAAGCCGGCGGGTCTCCGGCTCCGGCTCGACGCCGAGGTCGTCCGACAGCATGCGGGTCACCGCCTCGAACTGGGCGAGGGCAGCGCCGCGCTGCCCGTTCAGGGCCAGCAGCCGCATCAGCTGCCGATGGGCACCCTCGTCCCAGCGATCCACCTCCACGCGGTGCCAGGCGTGCACCAGCGCATCGTCGTACTCGGCCGTCGATTCGTACCGGTCGGCGAGACGTCCGAGCATGGAGGAGACCCCGCGGGCGAAGCGCTCGCGTCGGGCGAGCGCCCAGCTCTCGAAGGCTTCGGCGTCGGGGATCGAGAACCCGTCGAGGAAGCCTCCGGCGTAGCAGCTCGCCACGGATTCGAGCCGCTCGACCGTGGTCTCCCCGCCCATCGCGTCGAGGACGTCGCGTGCATCCACTTCGGCATCGGCACCGAGATTGAACCCGATCGTCTGCCGGGTGATCAGGAGGAACGGAGGTTGCGCCACCGTGTCGCCGATCGCGCGGCGGAGATCCGCCAGTGCTCGCCGCAGGTTGGCGCGCGCCGCCCGCTCGGGCTGGTCGGCCCAGAGCAGCCCGGCGAGGGCCTCTCGGCGATGGGGCACGTCGGCCTCGACAGCCAGGTATGCGAGGAGCGCGCGCGCCTTGTCGGTGGCGAACGCGGCGGGTTCGCCGGCCACGTCGACCTGCATCGGTCCGAACAGGCGTATCGAGAGCTGAGCCATGCGCCGCCCTCCGTGCGACCGCACGAACGTCGTACCTCGATTATGCGCAGCTCACCGGAGCGCCGGACGGAGATTTCACGTTGCACGGACGACCTCATCACGGTCGTTCGGTACCGGTGAGCTTGCGGGGCACACCGAGGGCCCGCAGGGAGGCAGAGTCATGAAGAGGACGATGATGCTGTTGAGCGCGCCGGTGTTGCTGCTGGTCGCATGTGGGTCGGAGACCGACGCAGGTGAGTTGGTCGTCGACGCGGCGGAGCCCTGGAACAGCGGCGATCTCGACGCTGCGCTCGACTTCTACGCCGACGGCGCGACGGTGTCGCTCGAAGGATTGGAGGGGGCTTTCCCCGCCGAGCACTACGTCGGCAGGGCGGAACTGGCCGGCTGGTTCGAGGAGCTGCAGGCGGGGAACTTCCAGGTCGACGTGGAGGTGGTCGACGTCGACGGCAACCTCGTCACGACCGAGACCAAGACCTGGCTGGACGAGACCCGTGCAGCCGGACTGGCCCCGCTGATCGCCACCGAGGTGTACACGGTCGAGGACGGCAAGATCCAGAGCAAGACATGGGCGCTGACCGAGGAATCGAAGGCTGCGATCGCCGACCTCGCACCACCGGCGCCCGCAGGGCCGATCCCCGTCAGCGTGCAGTTCGACGGTGAGACCTGCGCGTACGACGGCCCCGACCAGGCTGCCGTCGGGACGCAACTGCGCTTCGAACTCGGGGCCACCGCCGGCGACGAGGATGTGGCGCTCATCGTCGGCCGGGTCACGGCCGGTACGACCTGGGACGAGGTCGTCGAGTATGCGGCGACGCATCCCGCCACCGAGGGACAACCACCTCCATTCGCGGAGCCCGGCTACAAGATCAGGATGGGCGTCGGTCTCTTGCTCGTGCCGCTCGACACCGCGGGCGACTACGTGGTCCAGTGTGCGACCGCGCCCCACAGCACCGATGCGGTGTTCCCGGCGACGTTCATCGAGGCCGCTTGACCGACGGACGACATGATCGTGCCGCCACGGGGGTGACGGGTGACCGTCACCCCCGGCGCCTGCGGGCCGCAGTCGACGCTTGTTGTCCGGGTCCTGGAGGAGTAGGTGTGGAAGTGGGCCCGGCAGCGGGCCGGGCCGGCGTGTGCGGAGGTGCGTGATGCGGACGGTGACGATCCGAGTGCGGTCCTTGCTGTGGTTCGCCACCGGTGTCGTCCTCGCGGTCGTGGCGACCGCGGTGGTGATGAACACCTGGAGGGTCGAGGCCGCGCCCGGCGACGACGACACGACGTTCGTGCCCATGCAACCGTGTCGGCTGATCGACACACGCACACCCCAGGACGACATCTGGGGCCCGAACGTGACGCAGTCGCTGCCGGCCCACGGGACGAACGGTCGCTGCACCATCCCGTTCGACGCGACGGGCCTGTCGATGAACGTGACTGCGTTCGAGGCGACCGAACCGACGCACCTGACGATCTGGCCCGACGACGAGACGAGGCCGGAGGTGTCGAGCCTCAACCCGGTGCCCGGTCAGCCGCCGACACCCAACGCCGTGACCACCGAGCTGTCCCCGGGCGGCCGGTTCAAGGTGTTCAACCTCGCCGGGCACGTTCACGTCATCATCGACGTCAACGGCTACTACACGGCGAGCTCGCTGCAGGAGCTCTCGACGCGGGTCGAGCAGATCGAGCCGTCGATGCGGTTCGCGCAGGTCGACGCCGACCCGGGTACCGCATCGTTGCTCCGGGGCAACGGCGTGCGGTCGGTGCACCACTCGCTCGCTGGCTTGTACCAGGTCGACTTCGACGACCCCGTCGACCGCTGCGCATGGCTCGCCACCCGCAACAGCATCGACCCGACCGGCGTGCCGACCCCGGGCGAGATCACCGTCGAGTTGCGGACCCCGACCGATCGACGGTCGTTGTGGGTCAGGACCTACGACAGCACCGGCAAACAGATCGACATGACGAACCCCGACGGCTTCAGCCTCCACGTGATGTGTTGACCGGCTTCGCTTGACCTCGGCGATCCTGGACGGGATAGACCGGAGGTAGTGACGAGCACACGACACCGGATCACGATCGGCTCGTGGTTCCAGGGCCCGACCGGATCCGGGCAGGGAGGCTGGACCGCCCAGAGATTCGCCGAACGCCTCGACGGCCCGGCGACGTTCGCGATCAAGGCCCCGGTCCCGCTCGACACCGAGCTCACCGTCGTGGCCGATGACGGCGGTCGCCGACTCCTCGCCGACCAGAGCGGTGAGAAGCCGGCGATCGTGATGATCGCCGAGCCGTGGGTGCCCCGCTTCCCGACCACGGCCGCGGTGAGCATCGAAGACGCTGCCGAGGCTCGGGCCCGGTTCGACTCGCTCGTCGACGAACACCCGGTGCCGTTCTGCTTCTCCTGCGGTACTCAGCAGGACTCGATGCGCGTCCACGCGGGCCCGCTCGACGACGATCACCACGGGCGCTTCGCCACCGATTGGCGGGTCCCCGACTGGGCGGCCAGCGACGACGGCCGGTTGGACGAGGGCGCTCTGTGGGCCGCTCTCGACTGCACGGCCGCGTGGTACGTCGGCTACTCCCGCAAGCCGCGCCTCGCGCTGACCGTGCAGTACGCGGTCGAGGTGCTCGAGCCGCTCGAACCGGGCGCCACCTACGCGCTCGTCGGATGGTCGGGCGATCACGATCCCGACTGGGACGGTCGGAAGCGCCATGGTGCGTCGGCTGCGTTCGCGGCCGACGGCACCTGCGTGGCCCGCTCCGTGAGCTTCTGGATCGCCAGCGTGTGATGAACGGTGCCAGACACGGATCGCGCCACGGGAACGCCTGCTCGCGCCGGATCGGCGGTCGCCGACGATCGGCTACCGTTCGGCGATGGCGACGGCATCGGTCAACGGCATCGACATCCGCTTCGAGGACTCGGGCGGTGACGGGCCGGCGGTCCTGTTCAGCCACGGCTTCTTGATGGACCACACGATGTTCGACCCGCAGGTCGAGCACCTGGCGGGCGACTACCGCTGCATCCGATGGGACGAGCGCGGGTTCGGCGGCACCAGGGCGAGCGGCGAGTTCACGTATTGGGACTCGGCCGACGACGCCGTCGGTGTGCTCGACCACCTCGGCGTCGACCAGGCGGTGTTCGTCGGCATGTCCCAGGGTGGCTTCCTCTCGCTGCGCGCCGCGCTGGCGCACCCCGATCGGGTGCGCGCCGTCGTCCTCATCGACTCGGCTGCCGACGTCGACGACGCCGAGACGCTCGCCGGCTACCAGGGCATGCTGCACGTGTTCGGGCACGGCACGGACGACGAACGGAACGAGGTCTTCCAGATGGTCGCCGGGCTGATCCTCGCCGACGAGGCGCTCGACGCCGAGTGGATCCCGAAGTGGCGGCAGATCGAGCCCGAGCAGCTGACGCTGGCGGGTGGCGCGCTGCTCGGCCGCGACGACATCAGCGGCCGCATCGGCGAGATCGGCTGCCCGATCCTCACGATCCACGGCACCGCGGACCAGGCGATCGCGATGGACCGCGCCGAGGCGCTGGCCGCCGCAGCCCAGGATCACCGCGGGATCGTCCAGATCGAGGGCGCCGCCCACGCCCCGAACCTGACGCACCCCGACCAGGTCAACCCACCGCTCGCCGAGTTCCTCGCCTCCCTCTGACCAGAGAACACGCCGGTTCCGGAATGTGCCTGGCACATCTTGTCACCGGGGGGCGCGCGAGACTGCCGCGATGAGCGACACGTGGGAGCACATCCGCTACGAGGAGCCGGCCGAGCGGGTGGCACGGGTCGTCCTGGCGCGATCCGAGATGGCGAACGCACAGGACTACACGATGCTCGCCGAGCTCAACGAGGCCTTCGACCGCGCGGCCCGTGACGACGACGTGCGGGTGATCGTCCTCGCCGCCGACGGCGACCACTTCTCGTCCGGCCACGACCTGCGCGCCGGTACCGACATGTCCGACATCGAGGCGATCGGCACGTGGTGCTGCTTCGGCGCCGAGGGCGCCGAGGGGTACATGGCGACCGAGGCCGAGATGTACGTCGGGCTCTGCTGGCGGTGGCGCAACATCCCGAAGCCGACGATCGCCCAGGTGCAGGGCAAGGTGATCGCCGGCGGGCTGATGCTGGTCTGGCCGATGGATCTGGTCGTCTGCTCGGAGGAGGCGACGTTCTCCGACCCGGTCGTCGCGTTCGGCATGAACGGGCACGAGTACTTCACGCATGCGTTCGAGGCCGGCGCCCGGCTCGCCAAGGAGATGTTGTTCACCGGCCGTGCGATCACCAGTCGTGAAGCGCTCCGACATGGGATGGTGAACGAGGTCGTGCCGCGCAACGAACTCGAGTCGCGAACGTTGGCGCTCGCCGAGCACATCGCCAGGCGCCCGCCGATCGGACTGACGCTCGCCAAGCAGAGCGTCAACAACACGCTCGACGCGATGGGGATGTACACCGCCATCCAGTCGGCGTTCGGCCTCCACCACGTCGGCCACAACCACAACCAGCGCCTGTTCGGCGCGCTCGTCGACCCGAGCGGCCTCCAGGTGGTCCGCGAGGAGGCATAGCGCGTGTCGGACGAGCTGGTCATCCCCGACGGCTGGATCGACGTCCGCCAGGATCCGGACGGACGAACCGGGCTGGAGGCCGAGCTCGCCCGTGAGGTGGCGCGCGACCACCAGCTGTACGGCGTGACGGCCCGTGCGATCGCGTCCTGCGACCACTGCGACGACGTGCTCTTCGAGCTGCCGGGCGGTCGCTACGCGATCGTCTACCTCACGTACCCGAGACGGGCACCCGATCGGCCGCCCTGGCCGGTCGCGACGATGGTCGATCCGGAAGAGATCCACGATCGTCTCGAGACCCACCTCCGAGACGAGCAACCCGACACGTCGGACTCCCACGAACTCGCGCCACGCCTCGTCGTCTCGGCGGGCGACGACGCGCTCGACTTCTACGCGCGGGCCTTCGACACCGAGGCGACCGACCGGATGTACGTCGGCGGCCGGCTCGTGAACGCTCACGTCCTGATCGGCGGGACGCTGGTCGGCGTCACCGAGGCGGACGGGTCGAGCCGCTCGCCGACCGCCATCGGCGGCACACCGGTGCTGCTCAGCCTCACGGTTCCCGACGTCGACGCTGCGGCCCGCAGGTTCGTGGAGGCCGGCGGCGAGGTCGTGATCCCGTTGGACGACCGCGACTACTGCCGCCGCGACGGCCGGTTCCGGGACCCGTTCGGCCATCTCTGGATCCTCGGTCAGCCAGTGGATTGAGTCGCCGGCCGGCCCGTCGATCCCCGGGGCCGACCACATGCCATTCTGCCGGTATGCGAGTCCACGCCGCCTCCGCCAGCCCGCTGGAACCCGAGATCGGGTTCTCACGCGCCGTTCGCGTCGGATCGACGGCGAGCGTCGCCGGCACGGCGCCGATCGGCGACGACGGGACCACGGTCGGCGTCGGCGACGTCGCCGAGCAGACGCGTCGATGCTTCGACGTCGCACTGCAGGCGCTCGCCGACGTCGGCGGTGCTACGACCGACGTGATCAGGACGCGGATCATGCTGACCGACATCACCACCTGGCGTGAGGCCGCTGCCGTGCACGGCGAGCTGTTCGGCGACGTCCGCCCGGCGTGCACGTTCGTCGAGGTGAGCCGCTTCATCGATCCGGACTGGCTGGTCGAGATCGAGGTCGACGCAGTGGTCGACTGAGGAGGCCGACTTCCGGCAATCTCGTGGTCAGGAGCGCGGCTGTAGCGCGAGCTCGCCGCCTGACGCCCGCGGCGGTCAGCTGTCGGCGCGGTCCGAGTGGCGCAGCATGAACACCACGACGAGGGCGAGGCCGACGGTGAGTGCGACGGCGGTCATCGTTCACTCCTCCCGAGTGGCTACCTCCAGCGAACCGCCGGCGCGGCGTGGATGCCAGGGTCGCATGGCCCTGCCAGCAGCACGAACTCACAGACCGGCGAGCACCGCTTCCGCGAGGGCAGCGAGCTCGGGGAGCGGGTCGTCGCTGGGTGCGGCGAGGGCCTCGGCGACCTGCAGGAGTCGCCCGTCGGCGAGCGGGATCCAGAGTGCCGGAGAGTCGGTCTGCCAGACCGCCCCGGGCCGGATGGAGACATCGACGTACTGCGGGCCACCACTGATCTGGTCGAATCCGGTGCGGTCGGCGTGCACGGCGACGATGAGGACCGGGGCACCGTCGACCTCGGCAGCGCACGCCTCGACGTCGAAGCCGTCCCACCCGGGCGGCGGCCCGATGTTGCGCGGATTCGAGGCCGGGTAGTCGGCCAGCGCTGCGGCGGGCACGAGCGCACAGACGTCGTCCGGCACCGGCGCCCCGCTCGAGATCTCGCCGGCATCAGGTGCGTCGCCCGACTCCGCGGCGGCCGGCGGGTCGGTCGCTGTGACGCCCGGGTCGTCGCCACCGCCGCACGCGCCCAAGCACGAAGCGACGGCAACGAGGAACAGGCGCGTCCGCATCCGACCACCCTCGCACGTTCGGACGCACCTCGCAGACGACGTCCGCCGTCGCGAACCGTTTCGACCGTCGGCGACGTACTCACATCCGAGACCGAACGCACGACACGGAGACACCGCCATGCCCCCGCCACCGAGACACTCGGCTACGCCGCCTCGATCATCGTCCTGATCTCGCTGCTGATGGACTCCGCCGTCCGGCTCCGCTGGATCAACCTCGCAGGCGCTCTGACCTTCACGCTCTACGGCGTGCTGATCGGCGTCGCCCCGGTGGCCGCGGTCAACGCCGCGATCGCCGCGATCGACGTCTGGCACCTGCGACGGCTCACGGTGACGCCGGCACGAGCCGGAAGACACCGTCGCGGAGGCTGAGGACGTACAGCTCGCCGTCGGGATCCTCCGCCCAGCCGACCATGGTGTTCACGCGGTCGACGGCGAGCCGGCTGACCCCCTCCGTGCCGATCGCCCACACCGGGCCGGTCAGATCACCGAACAGGTACGCGCCGCGCAGCTCCGGGATCGCATCGCCGCGGTAGACATGGCCGCCCATCACGGCCGTGCCCTCCGAGCGACCGTACGCGTACACCGGCGCGATGACGCCGTCCGGCGCACCCGAGCGGCGCCGGTCGTTGCCCTCGTAGAACGGCCAGCCGAAGTTGCCGCCCCACTGGTCGGGCCGCATCCGGGACACCTCCTCGAACGAGTTGTTGCCGACGTCGCCGATCCAGATGTCGCCGGTGTCGTCGTCGATCGAGAACGTCCACGGGTTGCGGAAACCGCGGGCCAGGACCTCCGGGCGATCGTTCACGCCGTCGGCGTGTGGGTTGTCCGGTGGGATGTCGTACCCGTCCCCGTCGAGGCGGGGCGTGACACGCAGGATGGTGCCGAGCAGCAACGTCGTGTCCTCGACGTCGCGCCCGCTGCTGGCGCCGCCGTCGCCGGAGGCGACGTAGAGGTTGCCGGCGGCGTCGAACAGCAGCCGGCCACCGTTGTGGCCGAGGCCGGGCTGGTCGATGAACAGCACCTCGCGACGCGACTCGGGCACCGCGACACCGTCGACCAGCTCGAACGACACGACTCGGGTGTCGTGGTCGATGTCGGTGTAGTTGACGAACATCCGGCCGTCGCGGGGATCGAACGCCACACCGAGCACGCCGCGCTCCGAGCCGGGCAGCGCCTCGAACGTCTCCGCCGTGAGGTCGAGCACGAGCTCGGTCGCGTCCGGCGTCACCCGCAGGATCGGACCGGCCTGGGTGCTGACGTACATCGCGTCGTCCCCGTCCTTCCACGTGACCCCGGTCGGCTTGTCGACCTCGGCGACGAGCTCGAGCGCGAGCGGCGTACCGGAGAATTGCTCGTTCGGCGGCAGCGGATCGGGCGGCAGCGTGGTCGTGGTCGTGGTCGTGGACGTCGTCGTCGACGTGGAGCTGGGTGCGGTCGACGATGTCGACGCCCCACTCCCCTCGCTGGCCTGCTCGACGGGTTCCGATGTCGTCGGTGCGACCGTCGCGGGTGGCGGTGTCGTCGCCGTGGCCTCGGGCGCCGGTTCGAGATTGACCGGTGCAGGGGTCGTCACCGGAGCGTTCGAGGTGGGGGTGTTGCTCGCGCAGGCGCCGGCGACCATCACCAGGACCGAGACGCAGACGACCGACCTCCTCACGTCCACGAGCATCGCAGGTCGGCAGCTCCCACACCGCCGGCAGACACGATCAGGCTGCGTATCACGGCCGGGGAGCGGGTGGTCGTGGCGTCTCGCGCTGCGACCTCCGACCCGTCGCCAGCTTCACCGACTGGGCGACGAAGCCGATCGCCGTGCCGACCATCGCGATGATCAGCACGGTCCGGACGAGCCACGACCAGTCGACGTCGTACTCGGTGAAGTCGAACGGGTAGACCTGCCAGACACGCACCGCGACGACGAAGCCGATCAGCGCCGTCGCCATCTCACCGAGGTGCTTGACCGGCCACTGGTCGTTCCAGACGTACACGACGTTGGCGACGATGCTGACCACGAACGAGAACGTGAGGATGGGGAGCAGCTCCTCGTAGTCCGACGTCAGGAAGCCCGGCCACTCCCAGTCGAGGAGCTGGTGGGCGATCCAGAGCATGACGCCGTTGATCGCCGCCGCCAGGGCGTACCCGAACCGCTTGGCGTTGCGGGTCACGCCGGCCGCGATGCGATCCTGGATGATGTCCTCGTGGGACCGCGCCGTCGACATGGTGCACCTCCGACTGCCAGGTCCAGCCATGCCACAGCGCCCCGGCGTCCGCCAGGGGCAGAGGTCAGTTCCGGACGCTCATCCGGGCGCTCGGTGGAAGTCGCCGTATTCGTACCGGAGCGCATCGAGCCCGCCGACGACGCGCGCGGTCGCCTCGGCGTCGATCGGCAGGTCGGCGAAGACCTCGCGATTGAGCAGCTCGGTGCACCGCTCGACCAGCTGGCGGCCGCGCTCCGTGATCTGGGCCAGCACGCTGCGACCGTCGTCGGGGTTGGTGCGCCGCTCGACGAGGCCGGCCTCTTCGAGCCGCTGCACCGCGTTCGTCACGCTCGCCGGGTGGACCTGCAGGCGCTCACCGACCTTGCCGACCGGGAGCACACCCTGGCGGGTGAAGGCCAGCAGGCGCAGCACTTCGAACCGTGCGAACGTCAGCCCGTGTGGCCGCAGCAGCGCCTCGACGCGGGCGAGGAACAGCTGCTGCACCCGCATCACCGACGTGACGAGTGCCATCCCGTCGGCGGCGTCGGACCAGCCGGCGTCGATCCAGTTCCGGCGGGCGAGCTCGATCGGGTCGGGTCGCGGGAGCGTCTCCACGCCTTGCAGATTAGTTTGACATCAAAGTATTCTGCCAGTCATGCCGACGACACCCACGAACCGTGAGCTCTGGCAGCAGGCCTACGAGACATCCGTGCTGCGCGACGTCGACCACCAGACCATGTCGGGCGTCCCGCTCGAGGCCGTGTATGGGCCCGACGACGGCGAGTTCCCGGGCCAGTACCCGTACACGCGTGGCCCGTATGCGTCGATGTACAGGTCGAAGTTGTGGACGATGCGGATGTTCGCCGGGTTCGGCACCGCCGACGACACGAATTGGCGCTTCAAGGAGATCATCAACGCCGGCGGCACCGGCCTCTCCACGGCGTTCGACATGCCGACACTGCTCGGCATCGATTCCGACGACCCGATGGCGCTCGGCGAGGTGGGGCGGTGCGGTGTCGCCGTCGACACGCTCGCCGACATGGAGGACCTCTACCGCGGCATCGACCTCGGCGAGATCACGACGTCGATGACGATCAACTCGCCGGCCGCGGTGATCTTCGCGATGTTCGTCGCCCAGGCCGAGCGCGCCGGCATCCCCAGGGCGAAGCTCGGCGGCACGCTCCAGAACGACATCCTGAAGGAGTACCAGGCACAGAAGGAGTTCGTGTTCCCGCCCCGGCAGTCGATGCGGCTCGTCCGTGACACGATCGACTTCACCGCGGCCGAGATGCCGCGCTGGCACTCGATCTCGATCTCGGGCTACCACATCCGCGAGGCCGGCTCGTCGGCGGTCGAGGAGCTCGCGTTCACCCTCGCCAACGGGTTCGCGTACGTCGAGCTCGCGCTGCAGGCCGGCCTGCCGGTCGACGCATTCGCGCCCCGGCTCAGCTTCTTCTTCAACGCTCACATCGACTTCTTCGAGGAGATCGCCAAGTACCGCGCCGCGCGACGGCTCTGGGCGCGCTGGATGAAGGAGCGGTACGGCGCCACCGACGAGAGGTCGATGCAGCTCCGTTTCCACTGCCAGACCGCGGGCGTGTCGCTGACCGCGCAGCAGCCCGAGGTCAACATCGTGCGCACGGCGATCGAGGCGCTCGCGGGCGTGCTCGGCGGCGCACAGTCGCTGCACACCAACTCGATGGACGAGGCGCTGGCGCTGCCGACCGAGAAGGCGGCGCGGATCGCGCTGCGCACCCAGCAGGTGATCGCCCACGAGACCAACGTGGCCCATGTCGCCGACCCGCTCGGCGGCTCGCACTTCGTCGAGGAGCTGACCGACGAGATGGAGCGGCAGGCCGAGGAGCTCTTCGAGCACCTCGACGAGATCGGCGAGGGTTCGATGCTCGAGGGGGTCATCAAGGGGATCGAGGAGAACTGGTTCCAGGGCAAGATCGCCGACTCGGCGTTCGAGCTCGAGCGGCAGCTCAACGCCGGCCGGCGGATCACGGTCGGCGTCAACGACTTCACCGAGGGCAACGACGAGGACCAGATCGAGCTGCTCAAGATCACCACCGAGGACGAGGCGCGCCAGCGCAAGCGCCTCGACCAGGTCCGCCAGGACCGCGACGCCGACGCCGTCGCGGCTGCGCTCGCCCGGATACGCGCCGACGCCGCCGATCCCGAGGTCAACCTGATGCCGGCGCTGATCGACGCCGTCTCGGTCTACGCCACGCTCGGCGAGATCATGCGCACGCTCGAGGCCGAGTTCGGCCGCCACGTCGAAGTCCCGATCATCTGACATGTCGGCCGAGCACGCTGCGAGGATTCTCATCGCGAAGGTGGGGCTGGACGGGCACGACCGCGGGATCAAGGTCGTGGCGCGGATGCTGCGCGATGCCGGGTACGAGGTGATCTACACCGGGCTGTTCCAGACGCCCGAGACCGTGGCGGCCGCAGCGGTCGACGAGGACGTCGACGCGATCGGGCTGTCCATGCTCTCCGGGGCCCACATGACGCTCGCACCGCTGGTCGTCGACGAGGTCCGGAAGCGGGGTAGCGACATCCCCGTGATCCTGGGCGGCATCGTTCCCGACCACGATCTCGACGCCCTGCGCGACGCCGGGATCGCCGCCGTCCTCACGCCCGGCGCCACCGCCGAGCAGATCACGAACGAGGTCGCCGCCGTCCTCGCAGCCTCCGATCGCGCCTGACCGCTGACCTTCGGCGTCGGTGTGCCGACCTTCGACCCTGGTCGGCCGGCTCGGAACATCGTTGGGTGGACCTCGTGACCCGTTCACGCACTCGGGTGCTGATCCTCGGCGCCGGGGGGCGCGACTTCCACGACTTCAACGTCGCGTTCCGCGACGACGCCTCCGTCGAGGTGGTCGCCTTCACCGCTGCGCAGATACCGAACATCGCCCACCGGGTGTACCCGCCCGAACTCGCCGGGCCGAACTACCCGAACGGCATCCCGATCCGGCCCGAGACCGAGCTCGAGCAGCTCATCGACGAGCTCGGCGTCGACGAGGTCGTCGTGAGCTACTCCGACCTGGCGTACGTCGACGTGATGCACCTCGAGTCGCGGATCCTCGCCGCCGGTGCCGACGTGCGGCTGCTCGGACCGGTGAGCACGATGCTCGAGTCGGCCGTGCCGGTCGTCGCGGTCCTCGCCTCGCGCACGGGCTGCGGCAAGAGCCAGACCAGCCGCCACCTCGGCAAGGTGCTCACCGACGCCGGGCATCGCGTCGCACTGGTCCGGCATCCGATGCCGTACGGCGACCTCGCGCCGATGCGGGTGCAACGGTTCGCCACGCTCGAGGACATCGACGCCGCCGACCCGACGATCGAGGAGCGCGAGGAGTACGAGGAGCCGGTCCGTCGCGGCCTGGTGATGTTCGCGGGTGTCGACTACGCAGCGATCCTCGAGGCCGCCCAGGCCGAGGCCGACGTCATCATCTGGGACGGCGGCAACAACGACCTCCCGTTCTTCCGTCCGCACGTCAGCATCTGCCTCGTCGACGCACTCCGGCCCGGGCACGAAGTCGCCTACCACCCGGGCGAGGTCAACCTCCGCATGGCCGACATCGTCGTGATCACCAAGGTCGACGCGGCCAGCCCGGGAGGGATCGCGGCGATCCGGTTCAACATCGCGACCAACAACCCGGACGCGGTCGTGGTCGAAGCGGCCTCGCCGATCACGCTCGATCCGGGCCCGGGCCTCGCCGGAGCCCGTGTGCTCGTCGTGGAGGACGGCCCGACCGTCACGCACGGTGGGATGCGCTACGGCGCAGGCACGGTGGCTGCCCGGACCGCCGGCGCCGCCGAGCTGGTCGACCCCCGGCCGTGGGCGGTCGGCCAGATCGCCAAGACGTTCGAGCAGTACCCCGACATCGGCCCGCTGCTCCCGGCGATGGGCTACGGCGCCCAGCAGCTCGCCGACCTGCAGACGACGATGCAACAGACGCCATGCGACGTCGTCGTGACCGGCACGCCGATCGATCTCGGCCGTCTCGTCGACCCCGGCCATCCGCTCCGCCACGCCCGCTACGAGTACGCCGACGCGGGCACCCCGACGCTGGCAGATGCGCTGGTGAACTTCCTCGGCGCGGCCGCCGCGACCGTCGGCTGACCGCAACGGGACGGACAGACTTTCGTCACTTGCGCAGCGTCGCCGCACGCGGTTTCCTAGAGGCAACAGTCCGCGCGAACGCGCCGTCATGAGGGGGGACGTCGTGCCCCAGACAATCGAAACCCATGCTTGCCCGTACTGCGAGCTGATGTTCACGTATCACGAGGAGATCCGTGATCACATCCTCCACGACCACGCTGAACACAGCGACGTCGCAGCGACGGTCGAGATCCACGAGCTGCCCCACGACTGAGCCGACCGGCCGGGTGCCTGGCTAGGTTCGGCCAGGTGAGGCAGGATCCATCCGACGCGGTCGCGCGCGCGGTGCGGACCGCCCTGTCCGCTAGCACCAACGAGGCCGTCGAGACGGCGCTGCGCTGTGTCGAGCCGAGTGACCTCGCTGCGTTCTTCCACGCCAGCCTGGCTGCCGCTCCCGAGTCGTCGCCCGTGGCCACCGGGCTGCCCGCATCGCCGGGCGCCGCAAGTGGACGCATCGTGCTCACCGCCGACGACGCACTCGCAGCCGCCGACTCCGGCGTCCCGGCGATCCTCGTCCGGCCCGAGACGACGCCGGACGACGTGCTCGGCATGCAGGTCGCCGCCGGCATCTTGACCTCCCGGGGCGGGATGGTGAGCCATGCCGCGGTCGTGGCTCGGGGTTGGGGTGTGCCGGCGGTGGTCGGCGCCGGTGACGTGCACGTCGACGGGGACGAGCTCACGATCGGCGACACCGCACTGCGCGCCGGTGACGAGATCACGATCGACGGCAGCTCCGGCGACGTGCACCTCGGCGCGCTGCCGACGACGGGCGTCGAGGCGCCCGACGAGCTCGAGACGCTGCTCGGGTGGGCCGACACCGTCGCCGCCGGCCGCGTGCAGGTGCGCGCCAACGCCGACACCGCAGGCGACGCGACCGTCGGGCGCCGGCTCGGTGCGCAGGGAATCGGTCTCTGCCGCACCGAGCACATGTTCCTGGCCGGCGACCGCCTGCCGATCATGCGCCGCTTCATCCTGAGCGACGACCCGGCGATCGAGGCTGCTGCGCTGGCCGAGCTCGAGACCGCGCAGGTCGCCGACTTCGAGTCCGTCCTGCTGGCGATGGACGGCCTGCCGGTGACCGTGCGGCTGCTCGACCCACCGCTGCACGAGTTCCTGCCCGACATCGCCGATCTCACCGCACGCGACGCTCGCAATGAGCTCGACGACGGGCAGCGCGCGGAGCTGGCGGCCGCACGCCGCCTGCACGAGGCGAACCCGATGATCGGAACGCGCGGAGTGCGGCTCGGCATCGTTCGCAGCGGGGTCTACGAGATGCAGGTCCGAGCGCTGTGCACGGCAGCTGCGAACCTGTTCGAGCGCGGCCGGCAACCCCATGTCGAGATCATGATCCCGCTCGTGGTCGACGCCGAGGAGCTGCGGATCGCACGCTCGTGGGTCACGGGGCTGCTCGACGAGCTCGGACACCCCGAGCTGGCGGTGGGCGTCGTGACCGTCGGCGCGATGATCGAGACGCCGCGCGCCGCACTCACCGCGGGCGCGCTCGCCGAGCACGCGGACTTCTTCTCGTTCGGCACGAACGACCTGACGCAGATGACCTACGCGTTCAGCCGCGACGACGTCGAGGCCAAGCTCCTGCCTGCCTACCAAGCCTGCGGCATCCTGCCGGCCAACCCGTTCGAGGTGCTCGACCAGGAGGGCGTGGGCGAGCTCGTCCGCATGGCGAGCGAGGCAGCTCGCGGCGCGAAGCCGGCCGTCAAGCTCGGCGCGTGCGGCGAACACGCCGGCCATCCGGCGTCGGCCGACTTCCTCGTCCGGGTCGGCGTCGACTCGGTCAGCTGTTCGCCGCTCCGCGTGCCGCTCGCCCGGTTGGCGGTCGCACAGGCGCTGCTCGACTGCGGCCGCGTCGCCGTCGACGACGTGACGTTCGCCTTCACCGCGAGCGGTGCGGTCTCCGGCGTGGCCGCAGGCGCCAGCACGGAGAGCGCCGGGCACGCCGTGCAGATCGATCGAGCATTGGTGCTCCACACGTTGCGCGTGAGGGGGTTCGTCACGAGCGACGGCTTCGTCGCCAGCCTCGGCGATCACCCGGCGGCGATCCTCGACGAGCTCGTCCACGACGGTCTCGCCCGCTACGTCGAGGCCCGCGACATGTACGCGCTCATGCCGGCGGGCAAGGAGCAGCACACCGCGCTGCTGCCGACGATCGCCGGCGACGCGGTCGCCGCCGTCACCGCCCACTACGACCGGTTCCTCGAGCTGAACGACACCCTCAAGTCGCTGTGCACGAGGTGGCAGGTACGCAGCGACGTGCCGAACGATCACACCGACCACGAGTACGACGCGCAGTGCATTCGAGCGCTCGCGTCGCTGGCGGACGAGGTGCGGCCGGTGGTCGACGCCATGGCGGCGGGTCTCCCCCGGCTGGCTCGCTACGGATCACGGCTGTCGGCAGCATCGGGCCGCGTCAGCGCCGGCGACACGACCGGCTTCACCGGCGTGATGTGCGAGTCGTTCCACGACGTCTGGATGGAGCTCCACGAGGACCTGATCCTCCTCCAGGGCATCGACCGCACGAGCGAGGGCAGCTTCTGACGACGAAGCGAGCCGGGGCGGTGGTTCAGCGCGGCGTGTGCTCGGCGAGGAAGTCCTTGATGGCCGCATCGGTGGTGGCGAGGTGCTCGGGTTCCTTCCACTGCTCGATCAGCGTCGCGTTGGGCGCTGCTGCGACGAGTGCTCTCGACGTCGACCGCGGGTGGTAGAGGTCGTTGCCCATCAGCACGAGCATCGGCGTCTCGAC
Source organism: Ilumatobacter sp. (assembly GCF_030065885.1). Classification (GTDB taxonomy): domain Bacteria; phylum Actinomycetota; class Acidimicrobiia; order Acidimicrobiales; family Ilumatobacteraceae; genus Ilumatobacter. The sequence goes on from NZ_JASJCS010000006.1 coordinate 46,874, forward strand.
GGCGGCCGCCTCTGCGGGGGTCGCCGTCAGCACGAACTCGCCGTCCCACATGTTGCGGCGGAACGAGGCCCAGTCGTCGTCGCTCACCGACGGGTGAGCGGGCCCGATCTCGGCCACCCAGCCCTCGAACATCTCCTCGAACGCACCGCGGTTGTCGTCGATGCCGACCGGCTGGAGCAGCACGGCCGATTCGAAGCGCTCGGGCGCCGCTCGCAACAGTCCCATGATGTACGGGCCACCGATGCACATCCCGAGCACGTGGCACCGATCGATGCCGAGATGGTCGAGCAACCCGAGCTGGTCGCCGCGGTACGTCGCCCAGCCGTCGCCGGGCGAGATCGGCGCGGTCGACCGACCGGCGTTGCGCTGATCCATGCCGATCAACCGGTACTCGCCGCCCAACGCCGCGCGGGGGTTCCACGGTGTCGTGTTCCACACGTCGTTGGCGCTGCGCATGCCCCCCGGCGCGATCAGCAGCACGGGGAAGCCATCGCCCTCGTCGTCGTAGTGGATGGCGATCTGCTCGTGTTCGTAGACCGGCATGCCCTCTGTCTACTGCGCTCGCGTCGAGTCGTCAGCTGCGGAGGCGGACGGCGAGGTCGGCGGCGACGTCCTCGGCGGAACGACCGTCGGTGTCGATCTGCTCGAACCGCTCGTACGCGTGGGCTCGCTCGGCCAGCAACTCGGTCACCCGCGCCCGCACATCGGTCTCGGCGAGCAGCGGCCGCTCGACGAGCTCGTCGTCGGCGGCGACACGTTCGAGGATCGTGTCGACCGGCGCGGTCAGGCAGTACACCGACGAGGACGCCGCGAGCACCTCGGCGTTGACCGGGTCGACCATGAGCCGACCGCCCGTCGAGATGACGAGTCCGTCCCGCTGGGCGAGCTCGGCGCAGAGCTCTCGCTCGAGCCGCCGGAACTCGCCTTCGCCGTGCTCGGCGAAGATCTCGGGGATCGGGCCGTGCCGGACCTCGATGACGTGGTCGGTGTCGAGGAAGTCGTACAGGAGCAGGTCGGCGAGCAAGCGCCCGACCGTGGTCTTGCCGGTGCCCATGAAGCCGGTGAGCACGACGTTGCGGCGATCCTCGTCCATGACAGCCGTCAGGGTAGACGGGCACGCTCGTCTCCCGGAATCGATCGCGCGCCGGTCGGCGCGGTCGGCCATCATGACGACATGCCCACGTCGGGATCGCTGGTCGCCTTCGCGGCACTGTCGTTCGCCCTCATCGTGGTGCCCGGGCCGAGCGTGATGTTCGTCGTCGGCCGGGCGGTGGCGCTCGGCCGGCGGGCGGCGCTGCTGACGGTCGCCGGCAATGCGGCAGGCGTCTACGTGCAGGTGCTGCTCGTCGCCGTGGGCCTGGGCGCCGTCGTCGAGCGGTCGGTCGCAGCGTTCACGATCGTGAAGCTGTTCGGCGCCGCGTACCTGGTCTGGCTCGGCGTCCAGGCGATCCGCCGGCGCCGTCACCTGGCGGCCGCCTCCGAACCCGCAGGGGCGGGGCGCACCGGCCGGTCCGTGTTCCGCGACGGACTGGTCGTCGGCCTCGCCAACCCGAAGGCCATCGTCTTCTTCGCAGCGATCCTGCCCCAGTACGTCGATCGCGGCGGTGCGCCGGCCCCGCTCCAGATGGCCTTCCTCGGGGTGGTCTTCGTCGCGATCGCGCTGCTCTCCGACGGCGCCTGGGGCCTCGCCGCAGGCACCGCGCGGAACTGGTTCTCCGGTTCGCCCCGTCGACTCGAGCGGCTCGGCCTGGCCGGCGGCTGCACGATGATCGGACTCGGCATCCACCTCGCCGTCTCCGGTCGCAGCGACTGACGCCCGGTCGATCCCGACCAGGGCGGTCGCCCTACGGTGGCGCCATGAGCGACATCGTCCCGTTCACGATCGATGTGCCCGACGCCGTCCTCGAGGACCTGCGCGTCCGGTTGACCGGCACCCGCTGGCCCGACCGTGAACTGGTCGACGACTGGTCGCAAGGGGTACCGCTGGCGTATGTGCGCGAGGTCTGCCGCTACTGGGCCGACAACTACGAGTGGCGCCGACGCGAGGCGGCGCTCAACCGCTTCGACCAGTTCACGACCCCGATCGACGGCCTCGACCTCCACGTCGTGCACCAGCTCTCGCCGCACCCCGAGGCGCTCCCCCTCCTCGTCACGCACGGCTGGCCGGGTTCGATCGTCGAGTTCCACAAGGTGATCGAGCCCTTGACCGACCCGACCCGGTTCGGTGGCAGCGCCGAGGACGCGTTCCACGTGGTGGCGCCGTCGCTGCCGGGGTTCGCGTTCTCGGGCAAGCCGACCGAGACCGGCTGGGGTGTCGAGCGGATCGGTGCGGCCTTCACGCAGCTCATGGCGCGTCTCGGCTACGACCGCTACGTCGCGCAGGGCGGCGACTGGGGTTCGGCGATCACCTCCGTGGTCGGCGCGGTCGACCCGGCGCACTGCGCTGCGATCCATCTCACGCTGGCGATGTCGACCCGGCCGCCCGGCACGCCGACCGAGCCCGACGAACTGCACGCGATGGAGCGCATCCAGCACTACATGGAGTGGGACTCGGGCTACTCGACCCAGCAGAAGTCGCGCCCGCAGACGCTCGGCTACGGCCTCGCCGATTCACCCGCAGGGCAGGCGGCGTGGATCCTCGAGAAGTTCTGGTCCTGGACCGACTGCGACGGGCACCCCGAGAACGCGCTGACCCGCGACGAGATGCTCGACAACATCATGCTCTACTGGGTCACCGAGAGCGCCACGTCGTCGGCACGGATCTACTGGGAGAGCTTCGGCCGCGCCGAGCGGGCCGTCGTCGAGGTGCCGACCGGGTTCACCGTCTACCCGCGAGAGATCGTGCCGCCGGTGCGGTCGTGGGTCGCCGAGCTGTACCCGAACGTCGTCTACTGGAACGAGCAACCCAAGGGCGGCCACTTCGCTGCGCTCGAGGTGCCCGACGCGTTCGTCGCCGACCTCCGCGAGTGCTTCCGGCCGCACCGCTGACGCGAACGGACGCTGCCCGGCACGCGCCGTTCAGCCCAGGTCGATCGCGACGGTGACACCGGCTGGGTCGCCGGCGAATCGGGCCACGGTGACCTCGTGGATGCCGGCCGGCTCGATCCACGCGTGTGCTGCAGGGTCGCGGGTCGCGAGGGCCGCACGGGGCACCGTGAGCTCGACCCGCTCGGTCGCTCCGGCTGCGACGGCGACCCGGCGGAAGCCGACGAGGCGGCGCGGCGCCTCTGCGTCGGGGAGCCGGGCAGAGACCTGCACGACGTCGGCGCCGTCGCGGGCTCCGACGTTCGCCACCCTCACGCCGACGAGCACGTCGCCACCATCGGTCACGGTCACCCCCACCTCACCGAGCTCGTAGTCGCTGTACGAGAGCCCGAAGCCGAAGGGGTACGCAGGTCGGTGGCCGGCTCGCTCGGCGTGCCACCAGCCGTGCCACCGGTCGTACGTGAACGAGTCCGCGTCACGATCGAAGGGCGGCAAGTGGGCCTCGTCGGCGGGCACGGTGAACGGCAGCCGTGCGGACGGGTTGACGTCACCGAACAGCACGTCGGCGAGGCCGGGTCCGGCTTGATCGCCGCCGTAGAACATCTGGAGCACGGCTGCCACCGACGTGTCCCACTCCGACGTGATCACTGCGCTGCCGGCCTGGACGACGACCACGGTGCACCGGTTCGCCGCCGCGACGGCGTCGATCAGGTCGACCTGTTCGGCCGGGAGTCGCAGTGTCGTGCGGTCGCCGCCGCGTGAGAAGCCCACGCCGGGCCGGCCGCGGTAGTGGTCGGGCGGCGTGACGGCGGGCAGCTCGGCGATGCGGGCGCGGAACTCATCGACGACCTCGGCCTCGTCGGCCGCGGGGAAGAGGTGGCGGAGGTCGACACCGAGGTCGCCGATGAACTCGCCCTCGTCGTCGGCCGTGTAGCCGACCACGACGACCGCGACATCGGCCCGAGCTGCGACGCGGGCGGCCTCGGCCTGATCACCGCCGTCCGCGAACGCCACGTCGCCGACCCGTGCGCGCAGGCCGTCGAGCACGGGGACCGCGGCGTGCGTCCAGACGTCGCTCGAACCGCCGTCGCCGAGGTTGACCTCGGCGGCCAGGGGCCCGATCACGGCCAGCGAGGCGCGAGCGTCGAGCGGCAATGCCGGCGCATCGTCGAGCTGCTCGTTGCGCAAGAGCACGACCGAGCGTCCTGCGACCTCGCGGGCCAGGTCGGCGTGCGCGTCGATGCGGGTGGGCACGGCCGGCCCCCCGAGGTCGCCTGCGGACAACGTGCCGGCGAACCGCAGCAGGGTCGCGATCACCCGCGTGACGGCGACGTCGACGTCGGCCCACGCCACGTCACCCGACTCGAGGGCCGACCGCAGGTGGCTCGCCCGCACCATCCGGTACGGCATCTCGATGTCGAGCCCTGCGGCGACCGACCTCGCCGCATCGCGCATGCCGAAGATCCAGTCGCTGATGACGAAGCCCTCGAACCCCCACTCGTCGCGCAGCACGCTGGTCAGCAGTTCCCGATGGTCACCGCAGTACGTGCCGTTGACCTGGTTGTAGGCGCTCATCACACAGGCGACCCCCTCGTCGACGATGCGCCGGAAGTGCGGCAGGTACACCTCGTGCAGGGCGACCTCGTCGACTGCGATGTCGACCTTGAACCGCGCGTTCTCCATCGAGTTCACGGCGAAGTGCTTGACGGTCGCCATCGCGTGACGCTGGATGCCGCGGGTCAGCGCGGCGCCCATCTCGCCGACGTGGTGCGGGTCCTCTCCGTACGTCTCCTGCGCTCTCCCCCACGCGGGATGTCGCAGGAGGTTGACGCACACGCCGCCGAACAGCGTGGCGCCGACCCGTCGCAGCTCGCGCCCGATCGCCTCACCGACACGCTCCTCGAGATCGGGGTCCCAGGTGGCACCCCGGGCGATGCTCACCGGGAAGCACGTCGCGTCGCCGATCACCACGCCGCGGGGTCCGTCCGAGAATTCGATGCCGGGGATGCCGAGGCGCTCGACCCTCGCCGCCCGGAACGTCGCCTGGTGGTAGCCGCCCTCGCCGAGGTGCTCGAGCCCGGCCCAGGTGGGGGCGTCGCCGTCGAGGCACCAGAGCTGCTCCTCCGGCGTCATCTCGGCGACCAGCCGTGCTGCCTCCTCCCGCGCGTCCGCGCCGGCGGCGACCGACGCACATGCCGCCTCGAACGCAGACTCGGCCGCGGTGTCGTCCATGCGGCGACAGTAGGCGGGCGCGTCCCGCCCGTTCGGAGTCCTACGCCGGTGCCGGGACGAAGCGGGCCGGGATCGGGATCCGGTCGGCGCTGCGCGTGATCAGCGGGCCGACCACCGCGACGATCAGCACGTAGCAAGCGGCGAGTGCTTCGAGGTCGGGACCGTCGACGAGCTCGGAGCCGAGCGCGGCGATGACGATCGAGAACTCGCCGCGGGCGACCAGCGCGGTCCCGGCCCGGACCCTGCCCCGGGCGCCGACACCGGCGCGGCGCCCGGCATACCAGCCGGTGGCCAGCTTGCTGATCACGGTGACGGCAGCGAGCGCCACCGCCGGCCCGATCGCGCCGACCAGGTCGGCGGGGTCGATGCGGAACGAGAACACGACGAAGAACGTCGCTGCGAACAGGTCGCGGAGCGGCGTGATGAGCTCCATCGCCCGCTCGCCGACGTGACCCGAGAGTGCCAAGCCGACCAGGAAGGCACCGATCGCGCCCGACACCTCGATGCTCTGGGCCAGGCCGGCGACGAGCAGGGTGAGCCCGAAGACCGCGAGCAGCAGCGACTCGTCGGTGCCGCCACCCAGGAGCCGTGTCAGCAGCCCGCCGAACCGCAGTGCGAGCAGCAGGATGACCATGACCGCGCCGACGGCCAGCACGACGCTGGTCGTGGTCTCGAGCGCCGACCCGCCGACCACCAGCGCCGCGACCACCGGGAGGTAGACCGCCATGGCCAGGTCCTCGATGACCAGCACGTTCAGGACCGACGGCGTCTCGCGGTAGCCGAGCCGGTCGAGGTCGAACAGCACCTTCGAGACGATGCCCGACGACGACACCCAGGTGACCCCACCCAGCAACACCGCGGCGAGCGGCGACCACCCCAGCAGCAGGCCGAGCCCGACGCCGGGCAACCCGTTGGCCAGCATGTCGACCGCCCCGGTCGGCAGACCGGTCCGGAGGCCGTCGCGCAGCTCGTCCTGGTCGTACTCGAGCCCGAGTGCGAGCAGCAGGAGCAGCACGCCGATCTCGGCGGCCAGCGAGATGAAGTCCTCGCTGACGTCGAGCGTGACGATGCCACCCTCACCGACCGCGAGCCCGCCGAGCAGGTAGAGCGGCACGGCCGTCATGCCGAGCCGGCCGGCGAACCGGGCGAGGACGGCCAGCGCGAGCGCGACCGCACCGATCTCGATGAAGGCGAGTGCCGCCTCCGACGAGCCGGCTGCGATCACGGCGCGAGCAGAGCGCGGAGCGCCGCCAGCCCGTCCGAGGTCCCCACGGCGACCACCGTGTCGCCGACGGCGAAGGCGAACTCCGGATCTGGTGCCGGCACCGACGAGTACTCGCGTATCACTGCGACGACCGAGGCACCTGTCTTCGTGCGGTACATGCCGTCACCGATCGTGGTGCCCGCCGCAGGCGAATCGCCCGGGATGATGATCCACTCGATCGCCAGGCCCTCGATCTGCTGCTGCACGGCGCCGAGCCCTTCGGTCAGGTGCGCGGCGCCGAGCAACTCCGCCATCGTGCGGGTGTCCTCCTCGTCGAGGTGCAGCATCGACGTGCACGAGTCGGGGTCGGCGCGGTCGTAGACGAGCACGTCGTGGCGGCCGTCGTGGTACTGCAGCACGCCGACCACGTCGCCGGAAGCGGTGGTGAACTCGTGCCTGACGCCGACGCCAGGCAGCTTGATCTCGCGGACGATCGCCATGCGTGCAGTCTGGCAAGGATCGGGGCGTCGCGGTCACCCGTGCCCGCGGCGCCGCCGGCCGCGACGTCAGCGGGCGCGGACTCGGTCCCAGGCGGCCAGGGTCTCGTCGGCCATCACCCGGTGTTCGCGGGCGATGGCCCGGAACGTGCGGTCCTCGGTGCGGCCCGCGATCGCGACCGCACCGAACCGGTTGCCCTTGAAGTACGGGACGAGGTGGTCGGGCCGGAAGAACCCGCGCAGGTCGCCGGGCACCTCTCCGAACGGGCCACCCGGCGGTGGCTCGATCGGGTCCAGGTCGAGGCCGTCGAGCGCCGCGTAGACCTCGGCGTCGGTGGTGCGATCGGCGAAGTCACGGCCGTCGTACCGGTACACCTCGGCACCGTCCGGCGCGAGCACGATCATCCCCGGCCGGCCGATGCCGCCGCGTTCCTCGGGGTCGAACAGGCCGAGCGGTAGCAGGTACCGCTCACCGCCGGGGTCGGACACGTACAGCACGTTGGGCGTCGGCCAGCGCTCGAACATGCCGGCCTGACGCTGCTCGTCGTCGACGCTGATCGCGATCACTTCGGCGCCGGCGGCGTGGATGCGATCCGATTCGGCGCCCAGCCGCACGAGCTGGGCACAGCAGTACGGTCACCAATCGCCCCGATACGTCATGAGGATGACCGCCCGGCCGCCCCGACGGAGTCCCATGATCGGTTCGTACGCATCGGCGGCCTGCATGGCGCGGCACCGTATCGGGTGCCATCGGCCGGCGTCGGGTCCGGGCCGGGGCTCAGCGTTCCTCGGTGTCGTCGACGGGAACCGAACGTTGCTGCTCGATCGCGTCGGCTTCGGGCACCTCGATCGGCAGGTCGAGCTCCTCGGGGAGCTCGTCGACGTCCTCGTCCGACGGATCGGCCTGACGTTCGTCGTCGATCACCGGCTCGTCCTCGCGGATGTCGCCGTCGGGTTCGAGATCGCGGGGCATCGAGTCGGTCTCCATGCCCCGATCATCCCCCCTCGGGCGACGGAACGCCAGGGAATCAAGGCCCTGGTCCGCTCCGAGCCTCCAGCAGAGGGCCGGCAGGGAGCCGGCGGACGGCCGCTGGAGGCCGAGGGAGGTCGTAGACGACGGTGGACGGCTAGCGTCGCTGCGTGGCATTGATCTCGGTCAACGATCTCGCGACCCAACTCGACGACGCACAGCTCGTCGTCTGCGACGTGCGGTTCTCGCTCGCCGACCACGCGCAGGGCCGGCGCGACTACGACGAGGCACACCTGCCGGGTGCGGTCTTCGTCGACCTCCACACCGAGCTCGCCGGAACACCCGGACCGAACGGCGAGGGCGGCCGCCATCCCCTTCCGACCGTCGAGGAGTTCGCCGCGCTGCTCGGTCGCCTCGGCATCGGGCCGAGCAACTTCGTCGTCGCGTACGACGCAGCGGGCGGGGCGACGGCCTCCCGGCTGTGGTGGATGCTGCGGTCGATCGGGCACGGCCGCGTGTCGGTGCTCGACGGCGGGCTCCCGGCATGGGTCGCCGCCGGTCATCCGGTGACCGCCGATCGAACCGACCGACCCCCGGCGACCTACCCGGTGCCGCCCGGCTGGACCGGCGTGGTCGACGCCGAAGCGGTGGCGGAGGGCGTCGCACTGGGCGCCACCGTCGTCGACTCACGGGCGGCCGAACGCTTCCGCGGCGAGGTCGAGCCGCTCGACCCGCGGGCCGGGCACATCCCGGGCGCAATCCATCGGTTCCACGGCGACAACGTCGGGGCCGACGGCACCCACCTGCCGCTCGATCAGCTGGCGGCCCGCTTCGCCGGTATCGGCGAGAGCCCGGTCGTCTACTGCGGGAGCGGTGTCACCGCCTGTCACAACCTCCTCGCGATGTCGCTCGTCGGTGTCAGCCGGGCACGCCTCTACGCCGGCTCGTGGAGCGACTGGTCGGCCGACCCGGATCGACCGGTCGCCACGGGCGACGCATGACCCGACGCGGCTGACGGTCGGTTAGCCTGCCGCGGCCCGCTGCTTGGCGGCCTTCCCGGGCTCGGCGGCTTTCCCGGCCTTGGCCTTGCCCGCCTTGCCGGCGGTCACGCTCGCCCGCTTGTTCTTCGCGCCCTGCGACTTCTTTGCCCCCTGCGACTTCTTCGTGGCCCGCTTCTCCTTGGCCGGCTTGGCGGTCGACGTCGGCGGCGTCGGCGCACCGCGGCGACCCTCGGGCGGGCTCGGCGGCACCGCCCACTCGGCGCCGGTCGCCTCGAAGAGGCGCTCGACCTCTGCCACGTGGAGGTCGACGAGGTCCCACAGGTCAGGGATGAGGTCCCGGTCGGCGACCAGACCGAAGTCGAGCTTGTCCTCGTAGCTGTGCACCGTGATGTTGAGGCCGATGCCGTTGGCGATCGTCGAGACCGGGACGTAGTGGTCCATCTGGGCACCGGCGAAGAACAGCGGCTCGCGCGGGCCCGGCACGTTCGAGATCACGACATTGACCGGCAGGTTGACCCGGTCGGAGAGCCGCGCCATCAGCCGGACCGCGGCGGTGGCGACGACCGGCGACGTCGCCTCGGTCGCACGGGTCAGCGTGTCGGCCGGCACCAGGTCGAGCTGGTGCTTGGCGTCCTCCATGGCGCCCTGGCAGCGAAGCACGCGCTCGACGGGGTGGTCGCAATCGGTCGGGAGCACAGCCACGATCGACGAGACGCGGTTGGTCCAGGGGTCCTCCTCGAGGCCGGTGCGGATCGACACCGGCACCATCGCCCGCAGCGGTGCATCCGGCAGCGCGTCGTGGCGCAGGAGGTACTCGCGCAGCGCACCGGCGCAGATCGCCATGACGACGTCGTTGACGGTGCCACCGGTGGCGTCCTTGAGCCGCTTGATGTTCGACAGCGACGTCGAGCGCATCGCAAACCGCCGGTGCGGGCCGACGCTCTTGTTCCACGGCGTCGGCGGTGCGGGCGTGATCGGGAGCGAGACGCGCCGGACCTGCTCGCCGACGGCCTCGGCCTGCTCGGACCGGCCCACCGCGCTGGTGATCAGATCGCGGCCACGCGAAGCGATCCCGCTCAGACTGTTGAGCCCTGCCGCGTCGGCGAGGTTGCGGACGAGGCGGAGGTTGAGTCGCGCCGCCTTGACCGGGTTGGCCGCGAGGTTCGACATCGTGTGCCGCAGCATCTCGGTGTCGGTCGGCAGCGTCTCGCCCTCCCATTCGACGGGCTCGAACTGCCACGGCGCGTCGGGGGTCAGGTCGGTGAACATCCGGAGCATGATCACACCGGCGGCGCCGTCGATCGTGGCGTGGTGGAACTTCGTGAGCATCGCCCAGCGGCCGTCACCCAGACCCTCGATGACGTAGACCTCCCACAGCGGATGGCGGCGATCCATCGGCCGGCCCACGATGCGGGCGACCTGCTCGGCGAGCTGATCGGCAGCGCCGGGCGGTGCCAGCCCGATCTGACGAACGTGGAAGTCGAGGTCGAAGTGCGGGTCGTCGAACCAGTACGGATGGTCGAGCCCGAACGGCACCTCGACCACCCGTCGGCGGAGCGGCTCGATGTGGCCGACCAGCGAGCCGAAGCGCTCGTAGACGGTCTGGAACGGGTCGAAGTCGGGGCTCGGGCGTTGGTAGATCGCCAGCCCGTTCACGTGCCCGTACGTGGTCGGCGTCTCCATGTAGAGGAACGCCGCGTCGAGGCCACTCAGCTGCTTCATGATCGCCCCTTCGGAGTCGTCGCCGCTCAGCCGGCGTACATCGCCTCGATCTCGTCGGCGAAGCGGGTGAGGATGCCACGCCGCTTCAGCTTCGAGGTCGGGGTCAGCACGTCGCTGTCGGGGAGCCACTCCTCGCCGAGCACGGTGACCTTCTTGACGGACTCGGCCTGGTTGAACGTCGACATCGCAGCGACGAGGCCGTCGTTGATCTCGGCGATCACGTCGGGATGCTGCGCGAGCGCCTCCATCGAGGCCTCGGGCCCGCTGAGCCCGCGGGCGGCGGCCCACGCCGCCGATGCGTCGGGGTCGAGCACGACGAGTGCCGACACGAACGGCCGCTGTTCGCCGATCGCGCACGCCTGACCGACGAGCGGGATGCTCTTCAGCGCCGCCTCGAGGTTGGCGGGGCTGATGTTCTTGCCGCCGGCCGTGATGATCAGCTCCTTCTTGCGGTCGACGATCTTGAGATAGCCGTCGTCGTCGATCTCGCCGATGTCGCCCGTGTGCACCCAGCCGTCGGCGTCGACGGTGTCGGCGGTCTTGTCGGGCGCGTCGAGGTAGCCCTCGAACATGTTGCCGCCGCGGGCCAGGACCTCGCCGTCGTCGCCGAGCTTCATCTCGACGCCGGTGGCGGGCCGGCCGACGTAGCCCGGCTTGGCCGCGTGCGACCACGACAGCACCGCGGTCGTCTCCGACATGCCGTAGCCCTCGCTGAGCGGCACGCCGATCGTGCGGAACCACGACATCACGTCGGCGGACAGCGGGGCTGCGCCGCTGATGCAGATCACTGCCTGGTCGAGACCGAGCAGGCCCTTCACGGTGCTGAACGCGACCGCGTCGAGGAACTCGTACGTCTGACGCTCCTCCTCGGTCGCCGTGCCGGCGGCGATCTTGTCGGCGATCGGCGCTGCCGCAGCCAGGCCGTCGTTGAACGCCTTCTCCTTCTCGGGATCGGCGGCGAGCACCGCCGCGACACCGGCGTGCATCTTCTCCCAGACCCGCGGCACGCCGATGAAGAAGTGCGGGTGCACCTGGCTGGCGACCGCGGCGATCTGCGCGGTGTCGGGGCAGCAGTTCACCTGGGTCGCGAACTCGAGCAGGTAGTAGTGGCCGAGCAGCCGCTCCATGACGTGGGCCATCGGCAGGTAGGACACGTGGCGCATCCCGGCGAGGTCGTCGATCTGGGCCTGCTCGCGCATCGAGCGGCCGACGGACTCGAGCGTCCAGCACACGTTGCGGTTGCTGAGCATGACGCCCTTCGGTGGGCCCGTCGTGCCCGATGTGTAGATGATGGTGGCGAGATCGGTGGGGTCGCCCACCTCGGCAGCCGCAGCGAGGTCGGCCGGCTCGGCGGCGAGCAGGTCGGCGTACCGCACGATCGAATCGTCCGTGTCGGCGGACGGCTCGATGATCACCGTCTGCTCGATCGTCGGGAGCTGATCGCGCACTGCGTCGAAGCGAGCGAGGAAGCCGTCGTCCTCGACGATCGCCATCTTCGCCTTGCAGTGGTTGACGAGGTACTCGACCTGCTCGGGCGCCGACGAGTTGTAGATCGACACGGGCGTGGCCCCGCACAGCAGCACGGCGAGATCGATGGCGTGGAATTCGGGCCGGTTGCGCATCATGAGGACGACGCGGTCGCCCTTGCCGATGCCGTGCTCGCGCAGCGCGGTCGTGAGGCGGGCAGCGGTGTCGGCGAGCTCGGCGAGCGTCTCGCCGTGCCACTCACCGTCGGCGTCCTGCCAGCGGACGACCTCGGTCTCGCCGTTCCGTTCGAGGTTCGCGAGGAATCGCTTGACGACGGTCTGGCCGGCAACGGCGGCGTCGAGTTCCTGAGGAGTCGTCATCGTGGCAAGGCGCCTTTCGTGTCGATGGATGCACGGGCGCGTCCGGGCGCCCGTGGCCAGTCTGCCACGAGTCGACGGCGGCGACCTCGGGGAGCCGGGCCCGGGTGGTCGAGCGGGTCAGTCCTCGTACTGATCGTGGCGGCGGAGCCACGCCATCGACCACGGCAGATCGTCCTCGTCGCGGCCCTTCGGGGTCATGTCGAGCAGCTGGTAGGCGCTGTTGAACACGTCGAGACCGCGGGCATATGCGCTGTAGGTGTGGAAGACGTCGTCGCCCTCGCGGACGAACACGCTCAGACCGGGCAACTCACCGATCGGCTCGTCGACGGGCTGGAAGTTGTAGGTCATCGAGTCGGCGACGGCGAAGTCGGCGTTGAACGTCGTGCCGGCCGCCGACACCCACGGGAACGACCAGCCCATGCGCTCACGGTACGAGAGCAGCCGATCGAGCGGTCCGTTCGAGACCGCCGCGAGCGCGGTGTCGCGGTGGGCGAGGTGGACGCCGATGCCGTCGTAGTTGTCGGCCCAGAACGAGCAGCTCGGGCAGCCCTCCTCCCAATCGGCACCGAACATGAAGTGGTAGACGACGAGTTGGCCGTGGCCGTCGAACAGGTCGAGCAGCGTCGTCGGCCCGTCCTCGCCCTCGAACACGTAGTCGGCGTCGACGCGGACCCACGGCAGCTGCCGACGCTGCGCCGCCAGCTCGTCCTTCTGCTTGGTGAGCTCCTTCTCGGCGGCGAGCAGCTCGGTGCGCCGAGCGAGCCATTCCTCGCGGGTGACGACCGCATGTTCCATGACGACTGACCTCCTTCTGCTCGCCCGACCCACGACGAGCGGACTTGCGAGGCCCGCCATCTTTGTAAGAGAATGCTTACATGTCAAGCGCGACCGTCGCACCGGAACGTGTCGCCCAGGCGCTGGCGGACGGCACGCGACTCCGGATCCTCCGCCTCGTTCGCGACGACGAGCGCAGCGCCGGCGAGCTCGCGGCGGCGTTCCCCGAGATGACCCGGCCGGCCGTCTCCCAGCATCTGCGGGTGCTGCACGACGCCGGGCTCGTCTCGGTCAGGCCGAAGGGCACTCACCGGTTGTATCGCGCCGACCTCGCCGGGCTGGCGCCGGTGGTGCGGTTCATCGACGAGATGTGGTCCGACCGGCTGCAGCGGCTCAAGCACGCCGTCGAGACGAACGAGCGAGGGCGCGGCCGGTGATCACCCTCGAGCACACGATCAGCATCGACGCCAGCCCGGCGGCGGTGTTCGAGATGTGGACGACAGCCGACGGCCTGTCGGCGTGGTGGGGCCGGGCGATCGAGGTCGACCCGCGCCCGGGCGGCGCGATCCACATCGAGGTCGACGCCGGTCACGTGATGCGTGGCGCGTTCGTCGAGCTGGTCGAACCCCGGCTGGTGGTGTTCACGTTCGGCTGGGAGGGCCACGAGCTCGCCCCGGGTTCGTCGACCGTGGAGGTCCGCATCGAGCCAGGCGACGGCACGACCACGCTCACGCTCCGCCACACCGGTCTGCCGATCGCCCTGATCGAGAGCCACGCCCGTGGCTGGACGCACTTTCTCGGCGACCGTCTGGCCGGTACGGTCGCGGCATGGGGGTGAACGTGCTGGCGACCGCGGTGATCGAGCGGCCGATCGACGAGGTCGCCGACTACGTCGGCGATCCGTCGAACGCACCCGAGTGGTACCGCCGCATCGAGTCGGCCGAGTGGCAGACCGAGCCGCCGATCACGCTCGGCTCGAAGATCACCTTCCGGGCGAGGTTCCTCGGCCGTGACCTCGTCTACACGTACGAGGTCGTCGAGTTCACGCCGGGCGAGCAGGTGGCGATGCGCACCGCCGGGGGCCCGTTCCCGATGAACACGGTGTACACGTGGCGGCCGCTCAGCGACACGAAGACCCACATGGCCCTGCGCAACCACGGCGAGCCGAGGGGGTTCGGTAAGCTCGCGGCGCCGTTCGTCGCCAGGGCGATGAAGCGGGCGATGACGCAGGACCTGGCCGACCTCAAGCAGCTGCTCGAGTCACGCTGACGTGCGGGGGCAGGCGGAGCCGGCCTGGCCGGTCCGGTGAGGCCCGGTCGAGGACCCTCAGGCCGTCTTGCCCTCGTGGACCCAGACCGGGGTGTCGAGCGGCATCAGGCCCGCTTCCCAGATCCAGTCCATCGCAGGGACGCTGACCCGCACGCAGCCGTGCGAGGCGGGGTAGTCGGGCACGTTGTTGGAGCCGTGCACGGCGATGCCGCCGGTGAAGTACTTGGGCCGGTAGATCTCGCCGAGGTCGCCCTCCCACCAGCCTTCCGCTCGCTCGCGGTAGACCTCGTGCAGCCCGTTGCGGGTGACCGAGTCGCCGCGCTGGATCTCGCCGGGGGTGTTCTGGTCGGGCTCCTCGTACGGGATCTCGCTGCCGCTGGACGCGTTGAGGATCCACTCGGCCTGGCCGTCGATGATGAAGTACAGCAGCTGTTCGCCCTTGTCGATCTCGATCAGCGTGCCGGCGTCGGCCCGGGCGTGCGGCCGCTCGGTCACCGCCGACATGGCGGCCGCCGTCTCGGGCCCGAACGAGCCGTCGGTCGTCAGCCCGTAGTACTTCTGGAACGCCATCACCGCCTGGCGGGTGGTGATGTCGTAGCCACCGTCGGCCTCCTCGACCCAGAAGCCGAGCTCGAGCAGGCGCCACTGCAGCCGTTCGGTATCGGCGCCGCTGCTGGTACCCACCGCGGCGAGCGGTGGATCGACGGGGTCGACGAGCCGCGGCGGCACGGTGGTGGGCGGCGGCGCGGTCTCGACCGGGGCCGGCTCGGTGGTCTCGGGCGTCGTTGCCTCGGTGGTGGTCGACGCCTCGGTCGACGGCGTCGTCTCGACGGGCACCGTCGTCGGCGCCACCGTGGTGGTGGTCGGGACGACGACCTTCGGCTGGACCGGCGTGCTGGCCAGCGACGTGGTCGCGCAGGCAGGGAGGACCACGGCCGCTGCTGCGGCGAGGAGCAACCCACCTTTCACCTGCATACGGCCCCCAACGCTATCGAAGCGCGACGCCGCGCGACCGTCACATGGCCATGAATCCGCGACAATTTCGCGTCCGGTCCCGGCATGGCTCCTGGAACCCGGTCCGGCTCGCCGAACTTCCCGTTCTTCCCGGAATCCCGGGATTCGGCCCGTTCAGAAGACGTCGACGCCGCCCGGCAGCTCACACCAGATCGTCAGGGCGTACTTGACGCCCGAGCGCAGCGGCGCGGCCTCGTGCGGGTGGGTGACCAGCGACGGCCAGGTTAGGAGGCTGCCGACCGGCTGGTGGGCGTTGTCGTAGTCCTGGCGCGGGAACGTGAGCTCGGCGCCGTCGTAGCCGTCGTTGAGGCGCACGCTGGCAGAGACCTGGGCGACGTCCTGATGGAGCCGAAGCGACTCCTGCTCACCGGCGACGTACCGGATGACGAAGGCGTCCCGGAGCCCCTGGTACTCGATCAGCGGCCACACACGCTGGAGTCGGGGCCAGATGCGAGCCCCGACGTCGTCCTGGACGGCGCCGAACAGCGCCGGGCTGATCGAGGCCAGCGAGACCTCGTGGCCGGGGACCGGGTCGGCGGGGTCGGGGTCGAAGCCACCGACCAGTTCGGCGGCACGGATCACCGTCGCGCAGAACCCGGGCGTCCAGAACGGGAGCAGGTACAGCTCGTCGGCCACTTCGTCCGGACCGTCGGGATCGTCGGGATCGTCGCCACCCGCTGCGTCGATCGCGTCCCGGTAGCCGAGGATGCGGTCGAGGTCGTCGTGCTGGTACTCCGGCTCGGTCACCGCACTCATCGTTGCAGGTCCGACAGCCGGGTCGGGTCGAAACGATCGACACTCATCGCTGCAGGTCCGACAGCCGGGTCGGGTCCCTCGGCATCGTCGTCGGGTCGAAACGATCGACACTCATCGTTGCAGGTCCGACAGCCGGGTCACGTCCCCGGGCATCGTCGTCGGGTCGAAACGATCGACACTCATCGCTGCAGGTCCGACAGCCGAGTCGGGTCCCTCAGCATCGTCGTCGGGTCGAAGCGATCGACGAGCCGGTCGGCCGTCACCCGCTCACCGGGTGTGGCCAGGCCGAGCGAGCGGGCGAGCACCGAGACGACGTCGGCGACGGCCCAGCCCTCCTCCTGCAACTCGCCGATGGTGACGGCGCCGTCGCGTTTCGCGAGACGCCGGCCCTCGTCGCCGTGCACGAGCGGCACGTGGAGGTACTCCGGTGTCGGCAGGTCGAGCAGCCGCTGGAGCAGGATCTGGCGCGGCGTCGACGTCAGCAGATCGTCGCCGCGGACCACCTGCGAGACGCCCTGCGCGGCGTCGTCGATGACGACGGCGAGGTTGTACGCCGGCACGCCGTCGGCCCGAGCGAGCACGACGTCGTCGACGGCACCCTCGTATCGGCCGACCACCCGGTCCTCGACCGCGACCACCTGACCGTCGGTTCGCAGTCGGATCGCCGGGCGCCGGCCTGCCGCTTCACGTTCGGCGCGATCGGCTCGGGTGAGATCGCGGCAGGTGCCCGGGTACGCGCCGTCGGGCAGATGGACGTGAGGTGCGCTGGCGGCCGCCTCGATCTCGGCCCGGATCTCACGCCGGCTGCAGTAGCAGTGGTAGACGAAGCCGCCGTCGACGAGCCGGTCGATCTCGACCCGGTACAGGTCGAACCGGTCGCTCTGGCGCAGTACCGGCCCGTCCCAGTCGAGGCCCAGCGCGGCGAGGTCGTCGAGCTGGCGTTGCTCGTGCTCGGCGGCCGACGTGACCCGATCGAGGTCCTCCATGCGGACGAGGTAGTCGCGACCGGTGCTGCGCGCGGCCAGCCAGGCGACCAGCGCGGTGCGCAGGTTGCCGAGATGCAGCTCACCCGTCGGTGAAGGTGCGAAGCGACCTGCCATGCGTCCATTCTGGTGGCGTGCGCAGCCGACGACAGCTGAATCGCCGCGAGCGGATGGCGATCATCCTCGAACGCGACGGCGCCGAGTGCGTGTGGTGCCGCCGGCCGCTCGAGGTGGGCCTGGTGGCAGCGACCACCGAGCACCTCGTGCCACGGATCAAAGGGGGGCCGAGCTGGGTCGAGAACGAGCTCGCCGCCTGCCGGCGCTGCAACGGCGAGCGGGGCCACCGCACGCCGGGCGAGTGGTTCGACGAGTGCGACCGGCGTGGATGGGAGCCCAACCGCGGCGCGATCGTCTCGGCGCTCCGGTCGCTACAGGCGGCGATCGCCGAGCGCGGCGGCCAGCGGAGGGCCCGCCCCTACATCGCATCGCAGCTGCGTCGCCTCGATCTGTGAGCCGGCGCCGATCGTCGTGGCGACTCGGGTCCGGCGCATCGGCTCGGTGCCGGCTCGTCTCCTCTCGATCCGGTGCCGACTCGCACCTGCCCGCCCACGTCTCGGTTCCGTGACGAGTGGATGAATCGGCGGGTGGGCCGTGAGCTGGGCGAATAGGATCGCATCGCATGGTGTGTCACCAGTGCGGGAGGGCGGTGCAACCCGGCGATCGCTTCTGCACCGGATGCGGCGCCTCGCTCGAGGACGCGACCGACACCACCGAGGTCCTCGCGACCACCCCGTCCGGCGACGCCACCACCCCGGAGACCGACACGACCCCCGAGCACGGCACACCGGCCGCGACGCCGACCTCGTCGCCGACGTCGCCGACACCGGTCTCGCCGGTCTCGCCGGTGTCGACGACACCGCAGGCGTCGCCGGTGTCCGAGCCCCTGCCGACCGAGCCGGTCCCGATCCAGGCGAGTCGGCCAACTGCCGCACCCGAGCCCGACGGCGAAGCGCCGGCAATCGTCGACGACGATGCCGGATGGGGCGAGGCCGACCCGGTCTGGGCCGCGACCGGCAGCATGCCCGCGCAGGGCGTCACGACCGGCGACCTGCCGTCGACCGAGCCGATCACCGAGGTGTGGATGGACTCGGTCGAGGCCGAGACCACGACGCCGACGGAGACGCCGCCACCCGCCGCCGACGCCCCTCCGACCGGCCCGATCGCGGCCACACCGACGGCGACCGCCGAGATGCCGGCGGTCGTGGCGCCGCCACCCGCCCGCCAGCGCTTCCGGTTCGGCGCCGTGACCCTGATCGGCATCGGCACCGGCATCGTCACCCTCGTCAGCCTGTTCGCCAACGTGCTGTCGGTCACCAGCGACACGCGTCTCGACCCGACCGGCGACGTGCCGTTCGGCTTCCGGACCGGCACGTGGATCGTCGACGATCTCGCCGACAACCTCGCGATCGCCGGCCTGCTGGCCGTGCTGATGATGGTGGTCGGCGGCATCGCAGCCGGATTCCACTGGCACTGGGGTGCCGGGCTGGCGGGCGGGGCCGGGTTGGCGTTCGCCGGCGTCAGCGCACTCACGATCGGCCTCGCGCAGATCCCGATCGACGCCGCGCACGAGTTCGCCCGCATCCCCACCGAGGAACCGTTCACGCTCACGATCACCCGCGACCTCGGCTACTGGATGCTGCTCGTCGCCGGCGCGCTGGGCGTCGTGCTCTTCTTCGCCGCGATCAACGACGCGCTCGACGACCGGCGGCCGGGTCTCAATCCGTGGATCGCGGCGCTCGGCGCATTGGCGGGCGTCGTGGCCGCCGCAGGGCCGCTGATCCCCGAGAGCCTGGCCGTGTTCAGCGACAACTGGTACGTCGTCGACGCCCCGGGCGAGCCGCCGGCGATGCTCCTCGTCACCCGGCTGGTCCAGCTCGCGATGCTCGCGATCACCGGCACCGTCGGGTTCCTCTCGGTGCGTCGATGGGGGCTCGGCGTCGCCGTCGGGGGTGCGCTGCCCGCCATCTGGCTGGCGGTCAGCGTGCTGTTCGAGCTCGGCGACAACCCCGTCGGCCCGGGCTTCCGCAACCCCGGGGCGACCGACATGCACCTCCACGGGGTGACGATCATCGGGGTCAGCGCCGTCGCGGCGATGGCCGTCCTGGCCGTCATCAGCGCCTACGACCAGGGCGTCCGGGAACGCCGCTGACCGGCTCCGATCGATCGCCGGCGACGAGCATGGCGACCAGCGTGGTGACGACTGTCACCCCTGCATACGGGGTAGTTCCGGGAATCGCCGGGCACCCTGGATCGTTGAAGTGGGTGTCCGGCCCACCCCCCGTCGCCGGCACCGAGAAGGAGCACGACCATGTGGTCGGAACACATCGACGAAGTACGCATCTCCACCCGATTGCACAACGAAGGACGCACGTCCGTCACCCGATTCTGGAACCGTCGCCCCGAGCGCCGTCGCCGCCGCCCGGCGTGACCGACGGCGGGCCGGGCGCGTCACGCTGCTAGAACCCCGTCGTGCACGCGATCGAGCTCCGATCCGACAACGCGGCGGGTGTGGCACCAGCGATCGTCGAGGCGATGGTCGGGGCGAACGTCGGCACGGCGATCGCCTACGGCGACGACGCGCTCACCGCGTCGCTCCAGCGGCGCGTGCGCGAGGTGTTCGAGCACGAGTCGGCCCGGGTCTTCCCGGTCACCAGCGGCACCGCTGGCAACTCTCTGGCGCTGTCGGCGCTGTGCCCGCCGTGGGGGGCGGTGCTCTGCCACGAGACCGCCCACATCCTCAACAGCGAGGGCGGCGCGACGTCGCTGCTCGGCGGCGGCGCCGTGATGCGCGGCGTCCCGGGGCCCGACTTCCGGGTGTCGGCCGACACCGTCTCGGCCGCCCTCGACTCGGTGCGGTGGGGTGATCCGCACCACTCGCAGCCGTCGGTGCTGTCGCTGACGCAGCCGACCGACATGGGCACGGTATATCCCGTCGCCGAGGTCGCCGCCCTCGGCGAAGCGGTCCGGGGCCGTGGGCTGAGCGTCCACATGGACGGCGCTCGAATCGCCAACGCGATCGTGTCGCTCGGCTGCTCGCCGGCCGAGATCACGTGGCGGGCCGGCGTCGACGTGCTGACGCTGGGCGCCACCAAGAACGGGGCGCTCTCGTCGGAGGTGATCGTGTCGTTCGACGACCGGGCGTCCGACGAGCTCGTGTACCGGACGAAGCGGTCGGGACACGTGACCTCGAAGATGCGCTTCCAGTCGGCTCAGCTCCTCGCCTACCTCGACGACGACCTCTGGCTGCGGCTGGCGGCGAACTCGAACGAGCGCATGGCGCAGCTCGCGCGCGGGCTGCGCGAGCTCGGCATCGGTTTCGTCAACCGCCCCGACGTCAACATGCTGTTCGCGCAGGTCGCCGACGACGTCGCGACACGGCTGGAGGAGGCCGGCCTGCTCTTCTACCGGATCGCGCCGGGCCTGATCCGCCTCGTCACCAGCTGGCAGACCACCGTCGACGAGGTCGAGCAGGCGCTCGGCGCGTTCACACGGGCACTCCGGTGAGCGTTGTGCGACGCTGGTCCGATGACCGAACACGTCGGTGACCTGTACGGCGAGGGCGCCCGCGCCCTCCAGGACAGGTTCGACTCGCGCCGGCTGGCGGATCGCCTCGCCGACCTGACCGTCCACACCGAGCTCACCGACGACGACATCGAGCTGATCGGCGCGCAGTCGACGGTGTGGCTGTCGACCGTCGACGCGCAGGGGTGGCCCGACGTCTCCTACAAGGGCGGCGACCCGGGCTTCGTCCAGGTCGTCGGGCGGACCGAGCTCCGGATCCCGAGCTACGACGGCAACGGGATGATGCGGTCGATGGGCAACATCGCCGACACCGGCCGCGTCGGGCTGCTGTTCGTCGACACCGCGCGGCCGTGGCGGCTGCGGGTCCACGGCACGGCGCGCGTCAGCTCCGATCCGTCCGACGTCGCCGCTCACCACGGCGCCCAGGCCGTGATCGTCGTGACGGTCGGCCGGCTGTTCCCCAACTGTGGTCGGTACATCCACCAGGGCGATCGCGTGTCCGAGTACGTGCCCCGCGAGGGCCACGAACCACTGGTGCCCGAGTGGAAGACCTACGACGTCGTCGCCGACGTGCTGCCGCGCAACTGAGTCAGAGACGGACCGGCGGCACGCAGGGCCGTTCGGCACTTCCCCGCTCTCGCGGCGCGCGGTTCAATAGGGCGGATGAGTTCGCTCGACCACTTCGTCCGCGGCCTCCCGAAGGCCGAACTGCACGTTCACATCGAGGGCACGCTCGAGCCCGAGCTGATGTTCGAGCTGGCCGAGCGCAACGGTGTGCGGCTGCCCTACTCGAGCGTCGACGACGTCCGCGCGGCGTACTCGTTCACCGACCTGCAGTCGTTCCTCGACATCTACTACGCCGGCGCCTCGGTGCTGTGCGAGCAGCAGGACTTCGACGACCTGATGACCGCCTACCTGCATCGTGCGCACGCCGACGGTGTGCGTCGCGCCGAGATCATGTTCGACCCGCAGACCCACCTCGAGCGTGGCGTCGACTTCGACGCGTTCATGCCCGGCTTCCTCGGCGCGATCGAACGCGCCGAGGCCGAGCTGGGCATCTCGTGCGGGCTGATCATGTCGTTCCTCCGCCACATGCCGGTCGAGTCGGCGATCGAGACGTTCGCCGAGTCGGCGCCGTACCACGACGTGCTGCTCGCGGTCGGCCTCGACAGCTCCGAGATCGATCATCCCCCGGCTGACTTCCTCCCGGTGTTCGAGCTGGCTCGTCGCCATCAGCTGCACACCGTCGCCCATGCCGGCGAGGAAGGCCCACCCGAGTACGTGTGGGCTGCGCTCGACGTGCTGCGCGTCGAGCGGATCGACCACGGCGTGAAGGCCGAACCAGATGCCGAGCTGGTGGCGCGCCTGGCGACCGACCAGATGCCGCTGACGATGTGCCCGCTCTCGAACGTGGCACTCGGCGGGTTCGCCCGGCTCGAGGACCACAACCTGAAGCGGATGATGGATCGCGGCGTGAAGGTCACCATCAACTCCGACGACCCGGCGTACTTCGGCGGCTACGTCGGCGACAACTACGTGCAGACCGCGGAGGCGCTCGGGCTGACCCGTGACGACCTCGTCACCCTCGCCGCCAACTCGATCGAGGCGAGCTTCGCACCCGACGAGGCGAAGGCGGCCTGGCTCGACGAGCTGCGCACGGTCCCGGTCGTCTGACGAGGCCCTACTCGCGCACGAAGGCGGTGCCGCTCCCCGACGGCGCGTTGCTCGCGAGGAAGTTGCGCCAGCGAGGGAAGCGGTCGCCGAGGCGGTGGAACCACTCGGTGTTGATCAGGGTGATCGCGAGGATCATCAGCAGGAACGGGAGCTGGGTCAGCACCTGGACCCAGTCGGGGAACTGCACCTGGAACTCGCCGGCGACGTAGAGCAGGCCCCGGTAGAGGTAGCAGGCCAGCGCGACGCGGAACGGGTGCCACCCCCCGAAGATCACGAACGCGAGCGCGATCCAGCCGAGGTTGGTCGTCAGGTTCTCGCGCCACCCGGCGATCTGGTCGAGCGAGACAGCGGCGCCCGCCAGGCCGACCAGACCGCCGCCGACGATCGTGTAGACGTACCGCAGCCGGTTGACCGGCACGCCGCGCGCGAACGCGGCCTCGGGCCGCTCGCCGACTCCCTGCAGCTCGAGCCCTCGGCGCGTGCGGTAGATGTACCAGTAGGCGAGGACGACCACGACGAAGCTGCCGTAGACCGACAGGTTGTGCTGGAAGAACAGCGTGCCGGCGACCGGGATGTCGGCGAGCAGCGGGATGTCCCACGCCGGCACCTTGGGTCCGGGCTCGCCGACGTAGGAGTCGCCGAGGAAGAGGGCGAGCTGGCGGGCGAGCAGGAACAGCACGAAGCCGACGGCGATCTGGTTGAGGCGCAGTTCGATCGATGCGAACGCCACGAGCGCGGCGACCGCCATCGAGACGCCGATCGCCGCCAGGAACCCGACGACGACGCTGCCGCTCGTGAACGCGGCCGCGAAGCCGACCATGGCCGACAGCAGGATCGACCCGTCGAGGCTGAGGTTGACGACGCCGGCCTTCTCGCTGATCGTCTCGCCGATGGTGGCGTACACGAGCGGGGCGGCGGCGGCGATGATGCCGGCGAGCACGTCCACGTCAGCCTCCTCCCGCCATCCGGGTGCGACGGGCCTGCCAGCCGCCGACGAGCAGGATGAACAGCACCAGCATCCCCTGCATCACGCCGGCGAGCGACGAATCGATGTCGAGGCGCAGCGAGAGCTGCGTGCTACCGACCAGCATCGCTGCGAAGAAGAGCGCGATCGGTGCGGTCAGCGGCGCCCGGAACGCGGCGAGCAGCACGACGAGGATGCCGAGGAAGCCGTAGCCACCCGAGATCGACGGCACGAGCTTGTGCTGGAAGCCGATCGCCTGCACGGTGCCGGCGATGCCGGCGAGGGCACCACACGCGGCGAACGCCGACAGCATGTACCGGCCCGTCGGGATGCCGAGCAGGGCCGCGCTCTCGGGGTTGTGACCGACGGCCTTGAGGCGCAGGCCGTACCGGGTGCCGCGCAACAGCACGTACACGACGGCCACCGACGCAACGGCGAGCGCGATCGCCAACCACGAGTAGTCGTTGGCGGTCGGCAGCCAGTACCGCTCGTCGAACAGGTCGGTGCCCGACGTCGAGGCGATGCCCTCCCGCGACCAGGGCCCGATGATCAGGTAGACGGCGATTGCGCTCGCGACGAAGAACAGCGCCACGCCCGAGAAGATCTCGTGCACGCCGAACTTGGCACGCAGCCCGCCGGGGATCAGCGCCCAGCCGACTCCGAAGGCCATCCCGCCGAAGAACGCCAACGTGATCACGACGACCGGCGGGCCACTGACCTCGCGGACCACCCATGACGAGCCGATCGCGCCCATGACGATCTGGCCCTCGACGCCGATGTTCCACATACCGGCCTGGAACGTGACGAGCAGGCCGGCCGCCGCGATCGTGAGCGGCACCCACGTGATCAAGGTGGCGGGGATCTTGTTGCTGCGTCCCAGCGATCCCTCCCACAGCTGGCGGAATGCGTCGAGCGGCGGGGCGTCGACGGCGAGCAGCAACAACACCGTCGCGGCGAGGGCCAGGGCGACCGACACGGCAGGCACGCGCAGCCGCTCGAACCGCTCGATCACGTCACCACCTCACTGCCACCGATCAGATGGCCGAGCTCGTCGACACCGGAGGCCGCGGCGTCGACGACGCCGATCACGCGTCCGTCGAAGAAGACCGCGATGCGATCGGCGTATCGCAGCAACTCGTCGAGATCGGCCGACGCGAACACGATCGCGGTGCCGGTCCCGCGGCGGGCGAGGATCTGCTCCCACACCCATTCGGCCGACTCGATGTCGAGACCGCGGGTCGGGTGTTCCATCAGCAGCAGACGGATGTCGTCGGGCATCATCGCCAGCAGCAGCCGCTGCTGGTTGCCGCCCGACAGCGACTCGGCGGTCGAGTCGGGGACGCCCTTGATGAAGTGGGCGTCGATGTCGTGAGCCGCCTCCGCCTCGGCCTTGCCCCAGTCGACGAAGAACGATCGGCGGCCGCTCGCCAGCTCGAAGTGCTCGGTGAGGGTGAGCCCGGCGACGAGACCCTCCTCGAGGCGCCCCGCCGGCAGATAGTGCACGCCGGCATCGCGGTGCTCGCGGTAGCTCCGGCCGGCGAGGTCGGCGCCGGCGAGACGGATCGACCCGCTCTCGGGCCGCAGGAGGCCGGTGCAGGCCTTCAGGAGCGTGCGCTGGCCCGACCCCTCCAGCCCGGCCAGGCCGAGCACCTCGCCCTCGTGCACCCGCATCGTCAGCTCGGGGACTCGCACCAAGCGCTCGGAGAGGGTGACCCGGTCGAGCTCGAGTGCCACGCTGCCGAGGTCGATCGGCGAGCGATCGCCCTCGACGAACACCTGCCCGAACATCATCTCGACGAGCTGCTCGGTCGGTGTCGGCATCTCGCAGTCGCCGACCACCTGGCCGGCGCGCATCACGGTGACCCGGTCGCACAGCTGCTCGATCTCCTCCAGCTTGTGGGAGACGAAGATGACGATCAGCCCGTCCTCGGCGAGGAGCCTGAGCACCTCGAACAGCTTCTCGCGCTGCGACGCCGAGATCCCGGTGGTCGGCTCGTCGAGGATCAGGACGCGGGCGCCGAGCCAGATCAGCCGGGCGATCTCCAACTGTTGGCGCTCACCGACCGTGAGCGTCTGGGCGAGCGTGTTGGGGTCGAACGAGAAGCCGTAGCGGTCGCAGGCCTGCCGTAGGGCTCCGGCACCGGCCTTGCGGTCGAGCCGGAGCCGGCCGGGGCTGCCGAGCAGGAAGTTGTCGAGCACCGAGAACGGTCCGAACACGAGCGGGTCCTGGTGGAGCATGCCGACACCCGCCTGCACGGCATCGCGCGGCGAGCGCAGCTCGAGCCGCTCGCCGTGCAGCGTGACGGTGCCGTGGTCGGCCTCGATGAAGCCGGACAGCACCTTCATCAGCGTCGACTTGCCGGCGCCGTTCTCGCCGAGCAGCCCGTGCAGCTCGCCGGCCTCGACCGTCAGCGTGACCCCGTCGTTCGCCCGAACCGGGCCGAACGCCTTGTGGATGTCGCGCAGCTCGAGGCTCATGGTGTCGGCAGCACGTTACAGAGGGTGTCTGACACCTTCTGTAACGCTGCGTCGTCACTCGGGGGCGCTGGCGCCCTCGATGCCCTCCAGGAGCTGTTCGGTGTACCAGACCTCGAAGTCGGACGCCGTCTCGCCGTCCTCGACGAACGTCGAGCCGTCCTGGTACGTCAGCGGACCGGCCCAGAGGTTGATCTCGCCGCTGCCGAGGTCGTCGATGAACAGGCCGAGCTGTTCGGCGTCGTCACCGGCGAGCCCGTCGCCGTTCAACCACCCGATCGCGCTCGTGTCGCGGTCGTTGAGATCGTCCCAGTTGGGGCCGACCCACTCCCATCCGGCCTCGAAGTCGTCGTCGATGACCGACTGAGCGATGTCGAGGTACGAGGGACCCCAGTTGAAGTAGGGCACGCCGAGGCACACGCTGGGCGCCTCGCTGCAGGCGTCCTCGAAGTCGTACGGCACGGCCCACACCGCTTCGCCGGCGTCGGACTCCTGCCCCGCGCGGACGAGCGCCTCGGTGGTGTCGATCCCCGAGATGATCACGTCGGAGCCGGCGGCCAGGAACTCGTTGGTCACCTGTGTCGGGTCGAGCGTGAACCCGGGGATGTTGAACCAGAAGCCGATCCACTTCACCTCGAACGCGAGGTCGTCGGCACTGTTGCCGAGCACCTCGGTCCAGCAGTGCGTCGCACCGAGGTACGCCGAGTTGACGAGCCGGCGGGTCTCGTCGTTGATCAGCGGGCCCAGGTACGAGAGGCGCCCGGTCTCGGTGGTGAGGGCCGCGGCGCAGCCGGCGATCATCTTGCCGAACTCCATCTGGCCCATCACGTTGCCGAGGTTCTCGAGATCCTCGCGGTACGCCTTGCCCTGGTCCCAGGCGCTGTCGCCGGTCGACCAGATCATCGGCACCTCGGGGTTGTTGGCGGCCGCCTCGGCGATGCCGTCCTTCATGTCGTCGGACGTGGCGAAGATCAGGTCGGCGCCCTGATCGATCATGTCGGTGACGACCGAGTCGATCGTGGTCTCGGGTCGGTCGGAGGTGTTGACCTTGTCGAGCACGATCAGGTTCTCCGCTGGCAGGCCGAGCTCCTCCATCACGTACTCGCCGGCTTCGAAGTGGGCCTGCGACCAGCCGGTGTCGTTCTGCGGGCCGACGAGGATCATCCCGATCTGGAAGTCCTCGGAGGCCTCGCCGCCGTCGTCGTCGCCGCACGCTCCTGCGACGAGCGCCAACGCTGCGAGTAGTGGCAAGGTCCGTGAGACACGCATGTCCCTCTCCCTCCTCTTGAACCCGCGATCGAACGTACCCCACCCGGGCGGTTCGCCGGAACGGCCGGAAGGCCCTACTTGCGAGCACGGTTGGGATAACCCCACCTCGGAGACGCCCGCGCGCCCCATCGAATCCGGGGCCCGCGTCATCGACGATATGGGCATGGAGTCGCTCACCGGATTGCTCACCGATCGCCTGATCGATCCGGCGATCATCGTGCCGGCGGTGACCGTCACCGGTGTGATCGTCAGCGGCTTCGCCGCCCGCGTCGCCGAGCGCGTCCAGGAGCGCCACTCCCGCCGCCGCCTCGCCGCCAACTGACCGCCGACCCGACCGAACCACCAGCAGCCGACCCGGCCCACGAACCGACCCGGGAACGGGAAGAGGGCCGGCGTACGCACCGGCCCTCCGACATCCTTTCAACCCGCACCGGGTGAACCCCGGCTCGCTCCATCTGGGACGAACGCCCAGCCTCACGCCGCGCCGGGCCGTCCGGTTCGATACGCCCGACCGTGCCCCGGGAAAGATGGTGGTCGAAGTGACCACCGCCGGAGGCAGCACGACCTGCATGCAACCGTCGTTGCACCCCGTTCGAGCGACTACTGCGGATCGGCCGTTGTGGCGGCGCTACTGCGAGTCAGTCTGTTTTCTTGGCTCAGAACGTTACCACTCGCTGCTGCGAGCCCGATTCGAGCAGCAGGCGCAGCGGGAACGCGCCGTCGCTGTCGTCCAGGCTCAGCACGATCCGCAGGTCGGCGAGATCCTGGACCGGTAGCGTCGCCTCCTCGAACGACACCGAGATGTCGTACGCGTCGTAGACCTTCTTCGCGCCGCTCTCGAACCGCCGGCTGCCGACGTACGCGAAGGGGAACTCGCCCTCGATGCCGACGTTGGAGAACGGCGTCCAGAACTGCACGAGCGGCACGTCGTCGGAGTCCTTCTTCGTGCCGGCCTTGACCATGGTCTTGGCCCCTTCGGCCGGGTCGACCGTCACCACCGGCACGGGCAGCTGGATGTCGCCGATGGGGAGCAGCGCGAAGCCGTCGAAGTCGAGGAGGGTGACGTTCGTCGAGATCGAGCTGTCGAACACGAACTCGCTGCTCGCCAACGGCAGGATCTGACGGTTCTCGGCGTTGCCGGACCCGGGGAGCCCGGCGCCGAGCGTCCAGGCGCCGCGGAACATGAAGCTCGCCTGCTGCCCCGTGACGTCGACCGAGAAGTCGGCGTCGATCTGCAGCTCGAGGAAGAGATGGGCCACGTCGACACCTGTCCCCGGGATCTCGCCCGGCGTGATCTCGAGCCCGATGTTGGCGCTGCCGCCGATCGCGAGACCCTCGCTCCCGACGCGCACGTGCCCACCCAGCCACTTGCGACCGTGCCAGTACAGGTCGCCGCGCATCGCCAGCTCGAAGCGATCGTGCGACGCGCCACCCGAGCTCGCGGGCAGCGCCCGGATCGCACCGGCACCGACGATCTCGGCGCCGAGCACGCCGAGCCGTCCCTCACCCTCGAGCGTGAAGGCGGGCCGCGAGGCACGGCGCAGGTCGACCTCGCCCTTGATCCGCATCGCGACGTCGACCGACTCGAGCACGGGGAACGCGGTGACGAGCGGGGAACCCGAACCGCCCTGCTTGCCGAGCATCAGTTCGAACGACGCGAAGCGGTCGGCGACGCGGACCTCGACCTCGGCGAACGTCTCGCCGAGCACGGTCACCGTGCCGCGACCGGCGAACGCGACCGACCCGTCGCCCGACCGAGCACCCGGTGCGGAACCGCCGGCGGCGACGTGGCCGGCGCCGTCGATGTGGAGCTCGATCAAGCTCGGGAAGCGGCCGGTCGCCGGCATCGGCGCGTAGGCGAGCCGGCCGGCGAACGCCGCCAGCTCATTGGTGACCCGCGCCGACCCGGTGATCGCCGCCGCGCCATCGAAGAGCGTGACCGTGGCGCCGGCGGCGAGCTCGAAGCGGCCGTCGCTGAACAGCGCCAGCCGTGCCGGCGTCTTCGCCGAGCCGACCTCGAGGCGGACGACGGACGGGATCGGCGCCCAGTCGATCCAACCCTCCGCCTGGACCCGGCCCGAGTAGCCACTGCGCTGCTGGCTACCGACGAGCCAGATGCGCCCGTCGCCGGCGAGCACGATCGGCACCCGCAGGCCGAAGACGCTCAGTTCGAGCGGTGCGGCACTCGCCGAAGCAACGAGGGCGAACGACCCGTTGCCGTACATGCGGCCGAGGAACCGCAGCCGCTGCTTGCCGAGCACCCGCACCCTGGCGCCGACGAACACGGCGCCGGAACCGTCGCCGCCGCCGAGGACGGGAGCAGGGCCGCTGTCGGGTTCGAGGTCGAGGTCGTCGACGGTGAACTGGCGGAACTCGATCCCGCGGAACAGCGAGACCGACTCGTCGGCGGCGACCAGGCGACGGCCGTCGAGCCGCGACGGTGCGAGGGCGACGCCCTCGGAGGACGCAGAGGACGCGGAGGACGCGGCGGCCGCGGCGTCGGGCTGTTCGAGTGACGCCCTGGCCTCGGCGTCGGTGGCCAGCACGAAGCAGGCGCTGGCCGAGAAGCCGGCGAGCTGCCCGGCGGTCCGGAACTTGCGGAGCTCGGGTGGGAGCTGGGCGACGAGGCGCCACGGGTCGAAGGCATCGGGGTCGGAGACGGCGGTCGTGAAGGAGCCGATGCCCTGCTCGGCGGCACCGCGCACGCCGTCGATCACCGGACCCGCAGCGCCGGCGACCGCCTGCACCATCGAGATCAACGTCTCGAGGTTGAGGGTGAAGCCGTACTGCTTCTCGACGATGCCGCCGATCGCGGGGAACATCTCGACGACGTGTTCGGGGACGCGCAGGTAGGCCTTGTCGAGCGTGAAGCGGATCGTGTTCGCGAGTGCGCCGTCGGGGTCGATCTGCATCATCGGGTTGCTGAGCAGCCCGAACGCCTCGATCGCTGCGAGCGGTGACGGGCTCGGGAAGGGCCGCTGCATCGTGAAGTTGATCTCGAACCCGGCGACGCGCAGGTTGGCGGCGATGTTGTCGAAGTACGGCTGGGTCGGATCGGCGAGGAAGTAGACCGGCATCAGGCCGGCGCTGCCGGCGAACATGCCGAACAGGACCAGGAGCTCGTCGACGATCAGCGTCATCCCGTCGGTCTCGGTCCCGATGTCGAGATCGCCGTCGAATCGGGCGTTCGGGAGGATGAAGAGCCCGAAGAACGGCGAGAACGCGATGCGCTTGACGTCGGCGTGGACGACCCCGTGGGCGATCACCTCGAGCCCGTCCCAGTACGGCCGGTCGCGGCCGGTCGGGCTGGACACCAGCGGCAGCGATCCGGGCGAGCGCAGATCGATGTCGAACTGCGGCACGGGGATGACGAGCGTGACCTTGCCGACCGTGATCACCATCGTGTCGAGCTTGAAGAACACGCTGTTGAAGCGCGGGAGCCGTACGCCGGCCCCGATGACGTCGGAGGTGTCCGCGTCCTCGACGAGCGCGGACGGCATCACGAGCTCGCCCTCGAAGTCGAAGGCGAACGAGTTCTTGTTGTAGCCGTACCCGACGCCGAGGCTCTTGATGGCGATCGAGCCGTCGTCGTAGCGAGTCCCGAACGACGGCAGCGGGATCGGGTCGCCGAACGACTCGAGCCGGGCATAGACGTACTCGCTCGACAGCCCCAGCGTCAGCGAGAAGTTCTCGATCGGCTTGAACGGGTCGTCGTCGCCGAACCCGGTGATGCGGCCGGTGCCCTCGAGCGCGATGCCGGACGGGTCGTCGAACGGGATCCGCAACTGGATGGACGGGAAGTGGAGCCGCAGCGTCGTGTCGACGTGCAGGAGGCCGAGCACCGTCTCGTGGATCGCCGTGTCGGCGACGACGAGGCTCTCGTATGTGGTCGCACCGCCGGGCCCGACCTTGTCGTGGATCGCCATCACGATCTGCAGCAGCGCCTTCTTCAGTTCGAGCGCAGCGACGTCCTTGGCGCGCTCGAACGGATCGCCGTCGGGCGGAGCGGCCTCGAGGTCGGCGATGTCGACGTCGATCTCGCCGACGAACGTCTCGAGGTTGGCGCCCGTCCAGTTCGTCCCGGTGCCGCGCAGCCGCTCGAGGTCGGCGACGCCGATCGGGTACTCAGGGATCTCGAGCGGGATCATGACGTCGGTGAGGCCGAGCGAGAACTCCTCGTCGGAGAGCCGGATCCGCGCCCGCAGCGGCGGCAGCCCCGTCATCCGGCACTCGAGGGTGAGATCGAACCGGAACGACAACCCGTCATCGGCGTCGTCACCGTCGGCACCCGGTGGTGCCGTGCCGAACGCGACCTCGAACCCGATCAGGCTGAAGCCGATCTCGAAGTCGATGTCGATGTCGTTGCCACCACCCTCGCCGCCGGACGCAAGTGCGCTCATCACGTCGAACACGTCGAGCGACACACCGAACGAGTCGAACTCGCCGCGCAGCGCCACCCACCAGTCGTCGTCGGCCAACGAGAGCTCGAGCGCGGCGCGTCCGACGACGTCGTCGAGACCGACGCCGTGCAGCAGTCCCTGCAGCTGTGCAGCGAACGGGAACGCGGCCGGCACGAACGGGCGGAAGGCGAACTCGCCCTCGAAGAGCATCCCTGCGCTCACGTCGCCGTCGTCGGATCCGAGCGTGAGGCCGGCCTTGGTGAGCTGGGTGGCGACGAACGGCTCGGCGGCCCGGCCACCGGGAAGGTCGACCTCGACACCGATCACGTCCTCCAGCTGCAGACCGCTCGAGAACGACGTGTCGTCGTCCTCGGAGACGTAGCTCGCGACGAACTCGGCGGCGATGATCCCCTCGTCGTCGCCGGCCGTCACGTCGAGCAGGTCGAAGCCCGGGATCGCGAGATCGGCGAGCCCGGGCGGCAGGCGCAGCCTGACCTTGGCGCTGAGCTCGATCTCGACGTCGGTGTCGGCGGTGGAGGCGCCGCCGGTGAACGCGTCGACGGATCGATACGTCAGGCGGAAGAACGATTCGATGTCGACGGCCTCGGGGCGGAAGTCGTCGGGCAGGAACGACCAGAGGTCGTCGAGGTGCGACACGCCGGTGCGCAGCTCGACGACGACCTGCGTGTCGGTGCCGGTGTCGGTCTCGGTCGATCGCCACGTGATCGTCGCCGCGATGTGGCCGTCGTCGGGGATGTCGATGTCGAAGTCGTCGATCGGGATGAGATGTGAGATCTCGTCCCACCGGAACTCGGCCGCGATCGCGACCTCGTCGAGCAAGTAGCCGCCGTCACCATCGTCACCACCGGCGTCGTCGGGGTCGTCGACGCGATGCCCGGCGACGAGGAGCTCGGCGCGGTCGACCGTGCCCAGCTGGCCGAGCTCGACGTCGACCAACTCGACCTCGACCCGATCGTGGCCGCCGACGTGCCGGAAGGCCGCCCGCGCCGATGCGACGTCGATCGTGAACCCGGCGAGGTCGGCGACGAGGCTCGTGAGACCGTCGATGGCGAACCCGTCGTCGCTGATCACGCCGCTCGCCTCGAACGATCGCACCGTGAGGTCGACCCCGGGAAACGAGACCGCGAGCGGATCGTCGCCGCGCTTGGCCAGTCGGAGCGACACGTCGTACTCGTCGTCGTCGACGTCGTCGTACCGGTAGGCGAGGCCGAACGTCGCCTCGAACAGCGCGTCGAAGAACGGCACGTCGAGCACGGCGGTGACCGCGAACGACTCGGGCAGGTTGGCCCGCACCGAGCCGGTCGCGCTCTCGATCGCGACCTGCCACGAGAACAGCGAGCCGAGCAGCTCGGTGTCGTCGCCCAGGCGACCCTGCGGATCGACGGCGACCTCCCAGCTCTGCGTGACGTCGAAGCTGACCCCCGGCGTGCCGACGGCGACCCGCTCGAAGTCGAGCCGGACGCCCGGCAGGTCGGCACCGTCGAGCTGGAGCTGGTGCAGCCAATACACGGTCGCCGCCTCGGCGTACACCCCGCGGAAGCTGCTGTCGAAGCCGACCGACCCGATCTCGGGGATCCAGTCCGCCTCGCGCAGCACGAACCGTGCCTCGTCGAGCCCGACCACGAGGCCGGTGCCGCCGATCTCGAACGGCGGCACCGTCACGACGACCGACGCGTCGACCTGCATGCCGTTCGAGGACCATCCGAGCGTGCCGCTGTCGATGTCGACGGACACGCCGTCGGCGCCGGTGACCGGGACGAACTCGTCGACGCCGTTCGCGCCGGGCACCCGCTCGACCGGCACGAGCAGCGGATGGCGGACCACGACGCTGAACGGGACCGGCCCGAGCTCGACCGACACGTCAGGGTGGATGCCGCCGCTGAGCGCCACGGGTTCGTCGGTGCCGCCGACGCCGACCGTGACGAGGTCGAAGCCCGGCGCGCCGAGCTCGAGGCG
>NZ_JASJCS010000158.1 GCF_030065885.1 Ilumatobacter sp.
CCGGTCGTCAGGTTGTCGAACGACTCGAGCTCCTGGTCGCCGCGCTTCACGACGAGCTTGAACGCCGTGTTGTCCTCGCCCGGCTCGGACGCCTCCTGGATCTCGACGGTGAGATCGTTGCCCTCGGCGCCGCCCGCCTTCGCCGCGATCTCGTAGCCCATCTGCGACGCGTCGGCGGCGGTCGGCAACGCGGACTGGGCGGGGACGAGCTGGGGCGCTTCGTCGCCGTTCTCACTCGCGCCGATCCGGACGACGTAGGCCGAGCCACCGCCGTTGTTGAAGTAGCCGTAGACGGCGTGCGCCAGGAACGATCCGTCCATGTGATCGCCGAACGTCTGGGTGAACTGGGTCCAGTTCGTGACGAGCGTCGGCGTGTTCACGGGACCCGACTTGGCGAGCCCCACGAACGCGGCCACCGAGGTGGCAACGCCCTCGATCGGACGGGAACCCGCCTCGACCTCTTCCACGTAGACCCCCGGTGACAGGTACTGGGGCATGTACGTCCTCCTCGTGATGATCCGGTTGCCCCCAGGGTGTTCGGCGAGCGACCACCCGTGCGGGCCGCCGACGACGAGTGATCGGGTAGAGCGACCTACCCGAACGTGCAAGTGGTCGCCGGCGCCCGCGGATCGGTGGGGATCAGGCGGGCGGCGTGAGGGCCGGCACGTACGCCACCTCGACGGCCGCTGCGTCGTCCCCGACGACGAGCGAGAAGCGCGCCGTGACGTGGACGACCTGACCCTCGCCGACATCGAGGGCCGCCAGGGGCACGCTGAGCGCCCAGCCTTCGTCGGTGCTGGCGGTGGCGGTGGTGGCGGCGTCCGTGGTCAGCGGACCCTCCAGGCGGCCGACCTCGTGGTACCAGCCCTCCCAGACCACCGCCACGAACGAGCCGCTGCTCAGGTCGACGTCGATCGGCTCGGGGCCGACGTGATCGAGGCGGAAGCCGCCGCCGTCGTCGTCGAGGCCGATCGAGATCGCGGCGCGCGGCCGATCGGTGACGGCGTCGCAGAGCTCGTTCAGCACGCGGTCGAGCTCGCCCCAGGCGCCGGCGGGAGGCGTGCCGCTGCCGTACGACACCGAGCGGCCCGGCAGGTCGACCGAGACGAGCGTTGCGCCGGGCCGGACGACCGGCGCGGTCGGCGCCTCTCCGGAGTCGCAGGCCCTGAGCGCGGCGTCGAGGCGGCCGCGCTCGTCGCCGGTCAGTTCGCCGGCGAAGTGTCCGACGGCGACCTCGGCGACCTGGCGCCACGCGCGGAAGCCGCCGTCGTCGATCTCCAGCCACTCCCCCTCGGGAACGCCTCCCCGACCGCCGCCCGATCGGACGTACGTGACGGTCATCGCGCCTGCACCTCCCAGGTGCCACCACGAGCCGCGGCGACGAGGTCGACGAATTCGCGCACGTGGCGTGGCCGCACCCCGTGATCGTGCGGATCGGTCACCCGGCTCGGATCACCCATCATCGAACCGGTCGAGTACGTCAGCACCTGGATGATCTCGTACGACTTGTCGAGCGCCCGGAACAGGTCGCTGGCGATGTCGGTCCGGCTGGTCGTGAACGACGGTTTCGGTTTCGGCGGCCCCTTGGCGGGGACCACCACGGCCGGGAGGCCGGCGTAGGCGCCGACGATCCGCTGTGCGAACGCACCCATCTGGATGCCGCGGTCGATCGTCGCCGCCTTGGCTGCCGTGTCGTTGCGGGTGATCATCGCGTCCTGCAGCTCGTTGGCGATCTGCAGCGGCGTCGCCCCGTCGGCGGGTTCGGCGGTGGCGCCGACCGGCGGTTCGTTGCCCGTGATCTCGCGGTAGTCGCCCGGATGGACCTGATACTCGTCGCGCAGACCGATGAGATGACCGTACTCGTGGGGGATCGTGTTCGCGGCGTCCGTGTCGCCGAGGAACCACTCCCCTGCGTTCGCCCGCCCCGTGCCCGTCTTGACGTCGACGACGTTGGCATCGCCACCGGTGCCCTGGACCATCTCGAAGTTGATCGCGACCTCATCGCCCGAGTCGCTCACCGCCTTGAACCGGTTCCAGGCGGTGGGCACGTGACCGAACCAATCGGGTGACGGGGGGTTGTTGCGGAAGTCGACCTTCACGGTCACGAGGATCTGGTTCGGGAGGATCCGCCACGAGTAGCGCGATCCGCCGCCGCCCGCCGCGGTCATGCCGGTCTCGAGCCCGCCCTGTTGCTGCGTCCACTGGCGCTCGACGAAGCCGACCGTGGTCACGGGCGCATCCTGATCGAGGCGCGCCCACGTCGGTAGGTCGCCGATCCCCGTCGGCGCGAGGCCGACCGACGACTGGTAGGCCTGCGTGGCATCACGGGTGAGATCGTTCCAGAAACCGTTCACGGCGATCGGCTCGAGTCCGGCAGCGGCGCGTACGACGTTCAGCTTCTGCTGGAACTCCTCGACGGCGGGGCCCTCGGTCAACCCCGCCGGCGGGCCGACCACCATGTGCAGCGACGTGCCCTCGACCTGCTCGCCGCGGGGCTCGGGCTCGACGCTAGGCACGTGGGTCGCGACGCCGGTCGCGTCGACCTCACCGCCGGGGGCCGCTTGCGCGAGCGCGTCCCAGGTGGCCTGATCGACGGCTCCGGTCGGGATCGCCCCCATCTCCTCGAACTGGAAGCGGGCGACGGCGACCAGCACCGCGAGGTCGTACGTGGCATCGATCGGGAGGAACGGGTCGGCCATCCCCGCCGCGTTGAGCCGCTGCTCGAGGAGGCCCACCTCCTCCCCCGTGCTCCCGAGCGAGAACAGCGGCGGGCCGCCGGGCGGGACGACGGCCAGCAGCGCCGCCCACGTGAGCGGGCCGATGATGCCGTCTGGCACCAGCCCGTTCGCGGTCTGGAAGGTCCGGGTGGCGCCGAGCGTCAGCGGCCCGAAGATCCCGTCAGGGACGAGCGGCGCGAGCGCGGGTGCTGCGCCGGCGGCGTTGAGGCGGACCTGTGCCTCGATCACCGCGGGGCCGCGCGACCCGAACCGGATCATCGGCCGATCGGCGCCGACGTCCTCGGGGGCGCCGGCCTCCGGTTCGGCCTCGGCAGTCGGGCCGTCGTCGAGACGCTGCACGCCGAGTCGCGGGACGAGCGCCGCCAGCGCGCGGTTGCCGATCGTCCGCTGGAAGGCGAGCGCGGGCGCCTGCTGCGGAGACCGGTCGGCCGATGCACGCTCGGCGTCCGGAGCCGCGCGCTGGTGCTCGGCTTCCTGCGCGCTGTGCACCGCATGCGGAGACGCCATCGAGAGCATGGCACCACAACGGCGCGCCGCAGACAAGCACAATCGGGCACGCCTGCTGCCCGACCGGCGTTCGGCGACGATGCGCCTCGGCGATCGTCGGCGCACCGTCCCCCGCACCGGCGGCCGTGGGGCCAGGCACGTCGGTTATCACGACGTGCGACGTGACTGGGCTTCCCGTTCGGGCAGCGGATCCACCCGAACAGGGTCGCCGCCGTGGGGTTCGATCGGTGCATGGTCCGCGACCACGCGCGTCCGACGTCGGAGGCCGCCCTGCAGCACGCCGAGCCGGTGGGACATCGGGCGTCGGCCGACGTCGCTCCGCCGGCGTTCCTGCGAACGCTCCCCAACTCGACCGTCCTGGCGCTGCTCGGCGTGCAGCGTGACCTGGAGGACGCGCCGGCGGAAGCAGCCCCCACGCTCAGCAATCCCCGCTTCAGCGACGATCGCATCCTCCAGCGCATCCTGCGAGGCGACATCGACCAGCTGTCGGCGCGGCACAACGGCCGTAACCGGGCGGTCGGGCGGGTGCAGCGCGCCCTGTTCGACCTCGGCTTCGACCTCCCGCTCCACCGGCTCGACGGGCGGTTCGGCGACGAGACGACGACGGCGATCACCGAGTTCCGGAGCGTCCACGGGCCCTCCCCCGGCAGCATCCTCGACGCCGCCACCCTGGAGGTGCTCGACCGGGTGACGCCGACGACCACCGACACTCGCGTCGAGCACACCGTCGACTACGCACGCCTGCTGGAGGACAACCGGCTCGACGTGACGGTCGCTTTCGGATACTCCGACCGCAATGCCCTGCGCCGCGGCGCGTCCGGCGAGTGGGAGGACACCGGCACCCCCGTCGAGGAGGTCCTCGCCGAGCGGTTCCGCGCGTGGCTGCAAGGTCGCGGGTTCGCGCTCGAGCTCCTCGGGTTCGACGACAACGTCGAGCACTGGAGGGCCGAGCACACCTTCGTGTGGTACGACGACGAGGGCAGCGCGCACACCCGGACGGCCGACGTCTGGGTGCGGTTGCTCACGCCGGGTGCGGGGGCCGCGGCGGAGTTCGGCCGTGGCCTCAGCCAGGCCGAGATCACCCTGTACAAGGGCCACGCTCGATACGGATCGGGGCCGGACTTCGATCCGAGGGACTCCTCCGAGGAGAACTTCCGCATCGGCATCGACACGGCGCTGGAGGCCGCGGGACGTCGCACCAGGGTCGAGGAGGCGCGGCGGCACGGCGTCGCGGTCGACGAGGTGAACGACCTCGTCGAGCTGACGTCCTCACCCGACTTCGACCGCGACCGCTACCGGGTGCTCTTCCTGCAGGCGTGCACCTCGATGGCGTACCTCGACGAGCTGCGATCGGAAGTCGGCGGTCAGGAGCACCTCGACGTCGTCGGCAGCCGGGTCCCGACGATCTTCACCTCCGACGAGAGCGCCATCCGCCCGGAGGAGGCGCAGATCTTCCTGGGCGGGATCCTCGACGGCGAGACGGTCGAGGACATCGTGCGTGCCCTCGACGAGCATCAGGCGACCGCCCACGAGAACGTCCAGCGACGCGGCGTCTTCACGATGTCGGGTGTCGGCGACAACCCGGTGAGCGAACGATGACCGGACGTCGACGCAGCGAGCGTCGCATCCCGGCGCACGAACCACGGCCGGCGACATCCCCGTCGCCCGGCGATGCGCTGACGCTGCAGCAGCGGCTCGGCAACCGCGCCGCTGCCACGCTCGTCCAGCGCACGCCGGAGGAATCGGCCGGGGCGACCACGGCCGACGCTGCCGAGGCCGAGCGGGTGGCGGGGGACGTGGAGGAGCGCAGCGACACCGAGGTCGAGCGGCTCCAGTACGCCTTCTTCTACACCGGGGGTGGCTACGGCAACTCGGCCCGCGTGTTCTTCTCGACCCACTACCCCGAGTACACGCAGGTTCGGGCCACCAGCTTCGAGGCGATGTTCGACCGCCTCGACCGAGACGTGCGGCGCATCGAGCGCCAGGGGCGGCGCGCCCATCTCGACGAGATCGTCATCGTCACCCATGCCAACGCGGCCGGTGGTCTGCAGATCCCGCTGGCGCGCGACGACGTGGGCCGGCGCCGCAACTTCACGCCGTGGGATCTCGCCGCGCTCCAGGACGAGTTCCGCGACCGCACCAACACGGCATGGTCAGGCCGGCAGCGCTTCCGGGAGCGACGGGCACGAGTGGTCGCCAGCGCGATCGACGAGAACACGAGCATCACCGTCCGCGGCTGCGAGTTCGGCCAGTCCGAGGACGGTCTCGACGCACTGCGCTCGTTCTTCGGTGGCGAGCCCAACGTCTGGGCGCCGCGCGGCTACCAGGGCTACGAGGTCGCGCCGATGGGCCGCAGTCACATCGCCAACCCGCAGGAGGCGTTCCAGCTGCTCCAGGATCAAGGCCTGCTCCCGGAGGACCTCGAGGTCAGCGAGGAGGAGCAGGCGGCGTACGTGCGCGAGCTGCTCGGTGCCTCGACGATGGTGCCGACCCAGTTCTTCGTCATGGGGCCCGAACACCGCGAGGCGATGCGTCAGCACGAGGCCGCGGGCACCGCTCTGTCGGAGGAGGCTGAGGAGGCCAAGACGCGAGAGGGCGCTGACATCCCGAGCCTCGGCGAGCACTGGGGGCTGTCCTCGGCGCCCGATCGCGATCCCGAGCTCGACGCCCTGACCCTCGACGAGATCGAGCGGCGCGCCCGGCTGCTGAACGACAACTACCGACCCGAGTACGCGCCGATGCTGCTCCGGCTACGCGATGCGTGGATGCGCCACCCCGAGAGCTTCCGCCGGGCGATGGCCGACACCAGCGGCGACCCGCTCGCCGGGCTGCCGCCGCTCGAGATCTTCGGTGACTCGAACCTGCTCGCCGGCGACGCGGCTCGCTTCGAGGAGCAAGCACGCTCCGGAGACGCGTTCGAGACCGAGGACCTCGCCTACGCCACACCGGACGAGATCACCGCCGCCGCTGCCGGCCAGTACGTCGAGGGCTTCGGCAGCGACGTCGAACCTCCGCCACCCACCCGAACCGGCTCAGGCGGTGGTCGCACGGAAGCTGTCACCGGATCGGGACCGGGTGGTGCGGGCCGACGCCGGCGTGCGACCGCCGACGACCTGGCGAGAGCGCGTGACTTCGACAAGGACGGCCGACCGCCGCCGCCTCCTCCGCCGCCCGAGCAGGACCGGTCGCAGCCGCCGTTCGACCTCGACGCGCTCACCGGCGACCCCGAGCAGATCGCGCTGCTGCGCGAGATCCTCGAGAACCTCCCCGACCAGGGCTGGCAGCTGAGCGACACGCTCTCGGCGCTCGACCTCGGCGTGTCGATCGCGACGGCGCCGACGATCTTCATCGAGGGTGGGGCCCTGGTGTTCCTCTGGGAGGCGGCCGGCCTGGTGGCGCCGCTCATCATGCTCGCGGGCCTGATCGCCACGATCGACGAGGTCGGCGAGGTCCAGGAGGGCGCGGCCCGCGCGCTGGGTGTCGAGCTCGGCCTGGAGGAGCTCAGCCTCGATGGCATCAGCGGCCGCACACCCGACGCGACCCGGTGGTTCGCCGGCCGGCGCAACTCGACCGACGTCGAGTGGCAGATCCGAACCGGCTACCCGCTGTCAGGCGGTGAAGTGATGGAGCATGTCCAGTCCGGCATGGGCGCGGTGGAGCAGGCAGCGTCGGGCGCGATCCGGTCGGCCGAGGGAGCGATCCGCCGGACGCTGCGACAGGCCGGCTACTCCACCGGCGACATCGCCACGGTCATGACCGCGGTGCGCCCCCGCCTACGACGGCAAGTGATCCGCGCGGTGGTCGATGAGGGCCTGGATGCCGTCCGCCAACGCCGCGAGGCGTTGGAGGCCCAGCGGTGAGCGGAGGCGAGCCCGTCCAGGTCGAAGCGCCGACGGCTCACACTCATGCACCGGAAGCTGCGCTCGGCACGAGCAGCACCAGCCCGAGCACGACCCCTCTGCAGTCGAGGATCGGGAATCGAGGGCTATCGCACCTGGCTCAGCGCAACGGACCTCTGGCGATGCTCTCGCCGCGGAGAGGGATTCAGCGTCAAGAGGATGACGGGGGCCTGTGGTCCGTTGTCCGCGATGTTGTGTCGGGCACTGGGGAGTTCAACCGGGAGCGACAGCCTCTCACCAACACGATGCTCGACGCCTTACTCGGCGCGAGTCGAACAGAGGTACGGGACCTCGCGGAGTCCGAGTCACCGATTCGAGATGTCGTCAGCGTTCTCAACCCGCTCGTAGGGGCGGCCTGGCAGGCGGCCAACCCAGCAGCGCAGAGCGACGAGGCTGCGTCACAGTCGGAGCAAGACACGCAGAACGCGCTTGCGCAAGCCGCCGCACTTCTCGGGCGTCTCAACTACCCGGCAGCAGACGCCTATCTGCGCCTCGATGAAGCACGAGCGAAGGCAGACGAGGGTGACCACGATGGCGCGCTGCACATCGTACGGACAGTGATCAACGACCTCGTGAGCGAGACAGCGGGAGGTGCAGCAGATCTACTCGACGTTGCTCGCGGGCCTCGACGAGCAGGACGAGCGGGTGAGACACCAGCGGAGTCGACGAGCGATCAAGCTGCCGGAGGCAGCGGGCGGCGGCAGAGCGATACCAATGCCTCAGTGACGGAGATCGAATCTCACGCAGGGAGCTCAAGCGGCCAATCGGGCGACATCGGCGACGTCTCGACAGACCGCTCAACATCCGTCATCGATTCGGCGTCGCCATCGGATCAGCCAACGTCCCCCAATGAGGCCGTATCAACCACACGCAGCAGCACGCCGGAAAGCCCAGGGCGCCACGGGCCGCATGGACCAGGCCATACGACCACCGAACGACGACGCGAGCGTGCCGCCCGAGCTGGGCGTTCGGGGGACAGTAGGCCGACGTCAACCGTCGACGAGGAGCACACGGAAGCCGTGGGTGCACTCAGAGAATCGAGCGTTGCAGCCGACGACGCAGCCGCGGCGATAGGTGACGTCAGGGACTCGGCCGCTGAAGGCCACGACCTCGGGCCCAACGTCCCCGCCGGCGCCCACCCTGGCGGCACATCTGCAACTCCGGGCAGCCCGGTGAGCGGTGCTGAAGGCGCCACAGGGGGCCCGACCCGACGTTCGGGCGGCGTGCTCCTCACGCAGTTGGACGAGGACAATGTGGCGGTCGACACGCAGATTGCGATTGCGCTCGAAGCCCGCCGACGAGGCGATGAGATGCACGCCGGGCACGAGGTCGGAGTCGAAACAGTCGGTGATCGCGGGGTGGTTGCGACCAGAACGGTCATCGACGAGCTTCACGCACGTGACGTTGAGAGGCCGACGATCCGAACCGTGGAGCCTCGGCCCGGTGGCGAGGCTGAGCTTCGAGCGATACGAGCAGAGCTCGACCGCAACAAGGTGGGCGGTCCGGGGGCTCAAATGGACCGACAGATCATCGCCGAAGTGATGACCTCGCAGACAGCTTCCGGCGCCACCGCAACGATCGTTGTGCAGGACGGACGAGTCGTCAATGGCCTCGCCCGAATGGCGGGAATTCGGCCGGACCGCCTCGACGGGTTCAGGAACGTGGCGGAATACCTCCGTCACACCCGCAACACGGATAGATTCGAGGTCGCCATAGCCGGACGGCGGCTCCACGTCGTGCCGGCCCAGCCAGTCCGAAAAGGACCGCTTCGGCGAACTCGTCGTCTCTGAGGATTGCCAGGTCCATCACTCGACTAGCCCCGATTGTTCACGAGATGGCTTGAGGTCGGCGGGCGGTGCTTGATGGGGATTGGTCGACGCGGTCGGTGTCTGATTCGGGTTGGCGGTGGGTGTGACGGCGCCGATTTCG
>NZ_JASJCS010000159.1 GCF_030065885.1 Ilumatobacter sp.
GGATGTCCGTCGATCTCGGTGATCGAGACGTTGGCGAGCTTGGCTTCCAACACGTCGACCTCGGCCTCCAAACCATCGAACTCGGCCTGCACGGCAGCGATCTCGGCACGGAGCCCGGCGAGCTCGGCGTCGACCTGGGCGCGGGTGTCGTAGAGGTCGTCGTGGGTATGGTGGACGTAGTAGCCGACCACGTCGGCGAGCACGTGCACCTGGCCCTGCAGGTTGTAGACGTCGAATCGGCCGTCGTCGGACAGGTCGACGGT
The DNA here is from genome assembly GCF_030065885.1 of Ilumatobacter sp. Taxonomy (GTDB): domain Bacteria; phylum Actinomycetota; class Acidimicrobiia; order Acidimicrobiales; family Ilumatobacteraceae; genus Ilumatobacter. Next base: position 264 of record NZ_JASJCS010000159.1, read on the forward strand.
GACCGCGTTGGGGGCCGGTGGCGAGTCGGGGAACGGGTTGAGGCTCGATGCCGTGGGCATCGTCGCCCCGGTCGGCCAGATCGTCAGGAACGTCGGCAACGTCGCCCCGACCGCGGTCACGTTCAGCGACAGCGCCGTCGCGTCGTCGGGGAGCGAGCAGTTCCCGACAGCGCCACGGCCGTTCAGGGTGACGGTCTCGTTGGCTCCGAGCGGGGTGGACTTGGGTCCGACCTGGAATTCGGGGCGGGTGTCGAACAGGCGGCACGGGGTGATCGCAACCAACACGGTGCGCTCTCCCGACGACACGGTCGCGTCGACGACGTCGGTGGCGGCGATGCCGGCACCAACGGTGACGGCAACGGCGGCTCCGATCGCCGCCCACCGAGCGCGAAGACTGGTAGCGGGATGCATGGCCTACCTCCTTGTCACCCCTCATCGTCCTCCCGCCCGCGGTCGAAGTCGAGCGGATCCTGCGACGCAGCGTTCGGCCGACGAGGCCGGGACGCGCGGTCGGCGATGCCGGCGTCAGCGGTCGCCGAGACGGCGCTCGACGAAGTCGCCGATCAGCTCGATCACGGGGCGACCGCCCGGGTCGTACACCATCGCGTGGTCGAGACCATGGGCGATGTGCGTCGTGACGTCGGCGTTCGACAGCCGGTCCTGCACCTGCTGCGTGGCGGCCACCGGGAAGAAGCCGTCGGCGTCGGAGTGTGTGAGGAAGACGGGGCCAGTCAGCTGGGGCAGGTTGTCCCACATGCGCTGCCAGCCGACGGCCAGCTCGGCGACGTGCGCGATGACGTCGGCGCCGTAGGCGGGGAAGTCGCGCTCGCGCCGGATCCCGAGGGCAGGGTCGAGCGGGACGTCCTTGGCTATCAACTGCGGTTCATCCGGTAGGCCGTGCGTGTCGACGCCGGCCGGGATCGACAGGGCGACGCGGGCGTCGGCGACGTCGAGCTCGGGAGAGAGTGACACGATCGCTCCCATCGACGTGCCGATCACGCACACCCGGTGGCACATGCTTCGTAGCATCTGGACGGCGTCAGCAGCAGCGGTCACGTGGTGATGCCATCGAGTCTCGGCGAGGTGCTGGGGGTGGGTGCCGTGCCCGGGCATCCGCAACCCGAGCACCGTTCGGCCCATCGCACGGAGATGGTCGGCGAGGGGGCGCAGTTCGGCCGGCATGGCTGTGAAGCCATGGAGGAGCACGCATCCCACACGATCGCCAGGCAACAGGTAGCTCTTTCCGCCCTCGACGAACGTCGGCTCGTCCACGCCCCGTGTCTACTCGGTCGCCGGTGGCCCGACACGCCCTGCGTGCCGGTACTCCGGGTGGCTCATTGCTCCGACCAGGAGAGACCTGCCGAATCCGCCATGCCGTACAGTGCCGAGCCGTGGACGTGACCGCCGCCGCCGACGAGCTGCTCGACATGCGGCGCACCCGCCGGATCGAGCCCGACCTGCCCGACGAACTCCGCCCCGCCGACCTCGCGACCGCCTACGCGGTGCAAGACCTCGTCGTCGCCGGCCTCCTCGAGGCAGCACCCGACGGCGCCCCGCCCGTCGGCTACAAGTGCGCCTGCACGAGCCCGATCGCGCAGGAAGCGCTGCGCATCGACCGGCCGGTGTTCGGCCGCTTGCTGGCGCACACGACGTCGCCGTCGGGCGCGACTCTCGACGCAACCCACTTCGTCCTCCGCGTCATCGAGGCCGAGTTCGGCTTCCGTGTCGGCCGCGACGTCGAGCCGGTCGACGGCGGCCACACCCATGACACGATCGCCGAGCACATCGACGCGGTGATCCCGGCGATCGAGATCGTCGACTACCGGTACGAGTCGTGGGCGCTCGGGGCGCTGCAGGTCGCCGCCGACAACGCGATCCACGGGTGGTGGATCCACGGTGAACCCGTCACTGACTGGCGCGGACTCGATCTCGGCGTCGCCGGTGTCATCGTCGAGCGCAACGGCGAGCGCGTGACCGAGGGATCTGGCTCGAACGTGCTCGGCCACCCGCTCACCGTGATGGCCTGGCTGGCCGACGAGCTGCTGCAGTACGGGCGGCAGCTGCGGGCCGGCGACGTCGTGACCACCGGCGTGACGACCGACGTCTTCGAGGCCGAAGCGGGCGACCACGTCTGCGCCACGTTCGACGGTGTGGGCTCGGTCGAACTGCGATTCGAGTGAGTCCGCCCGGAGCGGTCAGCCCGCTGTCGATGCCTCGACGGCGGCCAGGTCGCGCTCGGCGTACCTGCGGTGCTCCCACTCCTCGTTGAGCACGATCAGCAGGCACTCGCGCACCGGGAAGTCCTCCAACTGCGGCCAACCGGGCTCGGTTCGCGACACGGTCGACGCCAGCTGGTCGTCGGTGAGCGACTCGATCACCCCGGCGACCATCGCCTGCCGGCTCCGTCGCACGTCGAGCACGGTGTCGAGATCGGGTCGAGCCTCCCGGTCCCACGGCACGCCCTCCCAGCCCGGCGCCTCGTCCCAGGGGAGGTCGAGCGGGTGCCAGGGGGACGGCTCGCCGAGGAGCATGCGACCCACCCACGCAGCACTCGCGAAGTTGAGGTGGCGCAGCGTCTCGACGAACGACCACTCGCCGGCGACCCGGACGTGGAGCGACTCGGGCGGCAGGGCACGAGCGTGCTCGATCGTCTCCTCCCAGAGCCGCTCGAGGATCGCCCATGCCTCCCGGAGACCGGCGACGTCGTGCGGCCGCATCTTCGCCCGGTCGGGCATCAGCCGGTTCAGCTCCGCTTCGACGAGCGGGCCGATGTCGACGCCGTTCACCGTGACGTTCTCGATCTCGCCGGTGATCTCGACGTCGCAGAGCTCGACGCCGATCAGCCGCGCGCCGTGCAGCCGCGAGCCCCGAATCTCTGCGCCGCTCAGGTCGACCTGGTGCATCCTGGCGTCGTTCAGCAACACCTGCGAGAAGTCGGCGTTCCGCACGTCCGCGCGCTCGAATCGGGCGCCTCCGAGGTCCTGGTCGACGAACTCGCTCATGACGTCACGGTAGGCGCCGCCGTCATGTCGACCTGTCAGACTCGCCCGATGGACATGTGGCTCGGCGCCGGCCGCGAGCTCGTGGCGATCCCCGGACCCACGGTCGTGCCCGACCGAGTGCTGTCGGCGATGCACCGGGCGATGCCCGACATCTACGCGGGCGAGCTGACCGACGTCATCGACGAGGTCTTCGACGCGCTGCCCGGCGTGGCCCGAACCGCGAGCCGGCCGTTCGTCACGATCAGCAACGGCCACGGCGCGTGGGAGATGGCGCTGTCGAACACGCTGTCGCGGGGCGACAGGGTGCTCGTGCTCGAATGCGGGCGGTTCGGCACGGTCTGGGGTGAGATGGCTCAGTTCAACGGGTTGCGCGTCGAGGCCGTCACCGCCGACACGGGCCGGGCGGTGGACCCCGCCGCCGTCGAGGAGCATCTCCGCCGTGACGCGCAGCACGAGATCACGGCGATCCTCGTCGTGCACGTCGACACGGCGTCGTCGATCCGCAACGACCTCCCGGCCATCCGCGCCGCAATCGACGCGGCCGGTCACCCCGCGTTGCTGATGGTCGACTGCATCGCGTCGCTCGCCTGCGAGCGCTACGAGATGGACGCCTGGGGTGTCGACGTGACGGTTGCCGCGTCGCAGAAGGGGCTGATGACGCCGCCCGGCCTCGGCTTCGTCTGGGCCGGCCCGCGGGCACTCGCCGCTCACCAGAGTGCCGACCTCCGCACGCGCTACTGGGACTGGACGTCGCGCACCGAGAACGGGCCCTACTACCTCCGCTTCTGCGGCACCCCGCCGGTGACCCATCTGTACGGCATCCGCGAGGCGCTTCGCATGGTCGGCGAGGAGGGCCTCGAGGCTCGATGGCACCGGCACACCGCGCTGGCGGCAGCCGTCCACGCTGCGGTCGACGCATGGTCGACGCCGGGCGGTCTCTCGCTCCACGCGACCGATCCGGCCGAGCGGGCCAACGCGGTCACCACCATTCGCGCCGGGGCGATCGACGCCGATCGCCTCCGCAGCATCTGCCGCGACGACGCCGGCGTCACGCTCGGGATCGGCGTCGGCGACGTCGCCGGGCCCGCGTTCCGGATCGGCCACATGGGTCACGTCAACGTGCCGATGGTGCTCGGCGTGATCGGCACGATCGAGGCCGCGCTCGGCGCGATGCGTGCGCCGACGGGCGGCTCCGGAGTTGCTGCAGCAAGCGCTGCGCTAGCCGACGTGTTGTGACACCCGTCGTCGGGCTGGGTCTTCTCCCGCGCGCCGTCGAACGGTAACTTGACGTCCATCGGGGGTTTCGACATCACCTTCCACGGGGTCCGTGGCTCGACGCCCTGTCATGGCGACGACATCCGGCGGTACGGCGGCAACACGTCGTGCGTGTCCGTCGCGCTGCCCGAACACGATCCGATCTTCTTCGACGTCGGCACCGGCGCACGGTACTTCGGCGGGCACTGCAACAGCGACCGGCCCTTTCGAGGCACGTGCCTGCTGACCCACCTGCACTGGGATCACCTCCAGGGGCTGCCGTTCTTCCCCCCGCTCCTCAAGAGCGGCGGGCAGCTCGACATCCACGCGCCGCTGCAGGATGCGGGCGCGTCGCTGCACGAGGTGTTCGGCCGGTCGATCTGCCCGCCGCTGTTCCCCGTCGGACTCGACGCGCTGCCGGGTGACCTCACCCTGCGAGCGACCGGGGACGACGACTTCATGATCGGCGAGGCCAACGTGATGAGCCGGTTCATCCCGCACGTCGGCCCGACGCTCGGGTACCGGCTCGAGTGGGGCGGTGCGTCGGTGGCCTACCTGAGCGACCACCAGCAGCCCGGCGTCGAGCTCTTCGAGGCGACCGACAACGCGAAGGAGCTCTGCCGCGATGTCGACGTGCTCATCCACGATGCGCAGTACACACCCGAGGAGTTCATCGAGAAGACCAATTGGGGTCACTGCACGATCGACTACGCGGTCTGGTTGGCCGCCGAGTGCAACGTCAAGACGCTCGTGCTGTTCCATCACGACCCGCTCCACGACGACGACATGCTCGACAAGCTCATCCAGGCCGCCGACGAGTCGATCTGGGCCGACGGCATGAACGTCATCGGCGCATACGAAGGCCTCGTGCTCCGCGTCGGCGGGTGAGCGCGGTCGCACTCGTCGCGTCGGTGCTGCTCGGCGCGGCGTTCGTGCTGGCCGGCGGCTCGAAGCTGGCCGCCGGAGCCGCCTGGCCCGCGCAGGCGCGGGACCTCGGTGCGCCGCGGTTCGCCGCTCCACTCCTGCCGTGGCTCGAGTTGGCGGTCGGGGCCGCGCTCGTCGTGCAGCTGGTGGAACCGTGGCCGGCGCTCGCCGCGATCGCCCTGCTGCTCGCGTTCAGCGCGTTGATCGCGTTGCGGCTGTCGCAAGGCCGCCGGCCGCCGTGCGCCTGCTTCGGCGCGTGGTCGGCTTCGCCGATCGGGCCCGGGCACCTGGCTCGCAACGGCGCGCTCCTGGCGCTCGGGGTCCTGTCGCTCTGGGGGTGACGAGCGCCATCCGCGCCGGGCTCAGAGCGTCCGAAGGAGGAACGTGAGGACGCGGGCCTCGTCGCGCCAAGCGTCGTAGCGGCCGCTCGGTCCAGCGTGGCCGGCGCCCATCTCGGTCTTGAGCAACAGCGGCTCGTCGTTGGTCCTCACCTGCCGGAGCCGCGCGGTCCACTTCGCCGGCTCGTGGAAGCTGACCCTGGGGTCGTTGAGGCCGGCGGTGATGAACATCGCGGGGTAGTCGGCGGGCCGGGTGTTGTCGTAGGGCGCGTAGCCGGCGATGTACGAGGCGAACGGCTCGGCGCGCGGGTCACCCCACTCGTCCCACTCGGTCACGGTCAGCGGCAGGGTCGGGTCGCTCATCGTCGTCGTCACGTCGACGAACGGCACCTCGGCGACGGCCGACCGGAACCGGCCGGGTTCCATCGTGACGCACGCGCCGACGAGCAGCCCGCCGGCGCTCCCACCGCGGATCGCGATGCGGTCGCGGGCGGCCACCCCGTCGGCGGCGAGGTGCTCGCACGCAGCCAGCGTGTCGGTGAACGTGTTCCGCTTGGCCAGCAGCTTGCCGTCGAGGTACCACTGCCGGCCGAGCTCGCCGCCACCTCTCGGGTGGGCGAGTGCCCAGACGACGCCCCGGTCGAGCAACGACAGCCGGGCGACCGAGAACCACGGCGGCATCGAGACCTCGTAGGACCCGTAGCCGTAGACGCAGCACGGTGCCGTGCCGTCGAGCGGGGTGTCGACATGGTGGACGATGTCGACCGGCACCCGCGTGCCGTCGGCCGCCTCGGCCCAGCGCCGCTCGGCTGCGTAGTCGGCGAGGTCGACGTTCGGGGTCGGCGTCTGCTTGACCACGGTCACCTCGCCCGTTCGCACGTCGACGTCGATGACCCTCGGCGGCAGCGTCAGCGACTGATGTGTCAACCGCAGCGTCGTCGTGTCCCAGTTCTCGTTCGGGCCGAACTCGACGTCGTGCGGTTCGTCGTCGATCTCGAGCAGCCGCGACGAACCGTCGCGCTCGACGATGCGGATCGCGGTCTGCGCGTCGTTCCACTCGTGCAGGGCGAGGTGGTCCTCGAATGGTTCGACGGCCGTGATCCGGCGGCCCGGGACGTGCGGCACGAGCTCGGTCCACGCGCCGGGTTCGTCCGTCTCCGCGGCCATGACGCGGAAGTCCACTGCGTCGAGGTTCGTCAGGATCACCAGCCGGTCGCCCCAGTGCTCGACCTGGTACTCGAGATCCTCCTCGCGCGGGCGGACGCAGAACGGTTCGGCGCCCGGGTCACCCGCCGGCAGCAACCAGGCCTCGGACGTCTGCTTGCTCGCAGCGTGGATGATCACGAACTCGTGGCTGCGGGTCGTGCCGATGCCGACGTAGAACCGCTCGTCGTCATCGGCGAACACCTCGACGTCGTCGGCCTGCGCCGTGCCGAGCCGATGCCGCATCACGCGGTACGGCCGCTCTTGCTCGTCGGCTTCGACGTAGAAGACGTGGGTGCCGTCGCTCGACCACGCGACACCCGCCCAGGTCGTGTCGCGGAGCTCGTCGTCGAGGTCGCGGCCGTGGGCGACGTCGCGGATGCGAAGGGTGTAGTGCTCGTCGCCCGACGTGTCGGCCGACCATGCGACGAGCCGATGGTCGGGGCTGATCTCGAACGCCGAGAGGTCGAAGAAGTCGTTGCCGTCGGCCTCGACGTTCTGGTCGAGGATCGTCTCGTCGGTCGCCCGCCCGGCGTCGGGACCCCGTCCGTGGATGGGATAGGCCTGCCCCTCGACGGTGCGCGTCGAGTAGAACCAGCCGTCCTTCGGCACCGGCGCGGCCACGTCGGTCTCCTGGATGCGCGACTTGATCTCGTCGAACACCTCGTCGATTTGGCCCTGATGCCGCGCGAACCATGCGTCGGTGTGGGCGTTCTCGGACTCGAGGTAGGCGATCGTGTCGGGATCGTCACGGTCGCGCATCCAGGCGAACGGGTCGTCCACCTCGCCGCCGGGTCGGACCCAGACGTGGTCGATCTGCTTCGCGACGGGCTCGTGCACGTCGCGCAGAGTAGGCGAGCCGATGCGCCGGAGCCGCGTCCGTCGGACAACATCTCATCGGGGCAGGGTTGCCAGTAGCGTGTCGCCACCATGCGCGTGTGGATCGACCAAGACCTGTGCACCGGCGACGGACTGTGCGTCGACCACTGCCACGACGTGTTCGTCCTCCTCGAGGACGGCATCGCCTACGTCGCCGAGGACGGCGAGGTGCTCAACGATCCAGGTGGGTCCGGCAGCCTCGCGTGGGTCTCCCCGCGCCACGAGCGCTCGGTCATCGAGGCGGCAGAGGTCTGCCCGGGGGAGTGCATCTTCATCGAGGTCGAGGTGCCGGCGCTCGTCGCCGCCGACGGCTCCGACGAAGCGGCCGCCTAGCCGATCGCACGGCGTTCGTGGGGAGGAGTGAACGTTGCCGTTCGATCTGCAGCCGACGCTGCGCGGCGACCTCGTCGAGCTCCGCCCGCTGCGGCTGACCGACTTCGACGTCCTCCGCGACGTCGCGGCCGACCCGCTGATCTGGGAGCAGCATCCAGCGACCGATCGTCACGAGTTGCCGGTCTTCCGGGCGTTCTTCGAGGAGTCGCTCGAGTCCAATGGCGCTCTGCTCGCCAGCGAGACCGCCACGCAGCGCGTGATCGGTTCGTCGCGCTTCTTCGGATACTCCGAAGCGGCGAGCGAGGTGGAGATCGGCTGGACGTTCCTCGCCCGGTCCCACTGGGGCGGGCGGTACAACGGCGAGCTCAAGCGACTCATGCTGCAGCACGCCTTCCGATTCGTGGAGTCGGTCGTGCTGTTCGTCAGCGCGAGCAACGTCCGCTCACGCCGCGCGGTCGAGAGGATCGGTGGTGTCCGCGAGCCCGCGCCGGATGCAGCCGACCGGCTGGTGTACCGGATCACCGCTGCGGCGTGGCGTGAGGCGATCGAGGCCCGCTGAGTGCTGCGCTGGGCGGCGCAAAGGGCGGTTCGGATTGTTACTATGGCGGTAGTGGAAATCCCCCGAGCGCCACACCGCAGGAGCCGATGATGACCTCGTTCGACCTCGATCTCTCCAAGTACGACCTCGGCTGGTCCGACGAGGTCGAGTACGCGTTCACGCCCGAGAAGGGCATCAACCCGGGCGTCGTCGAACAGATCTCGTGGTGGAAGGGCGAACCGCGATGGATGACCCAGCTCCGGCTCCGGAGCCTGCGCCTCTTCGAGCGCAAGCCGATGGCCGAGTGGTTCGCGGTCAACATGCCCGACATCGACTTCCAGGACATCTACTACTACCTGCGGCC
>NZ_JASJCS010000022.1 GCF_030065885.1 Ilumatobacter sp.
CGCCGTCCCCGAAGCGCGGGCCGTCGGGCGCGGGTCGATCCGCCCGATCGATCGGCTCGACCAGCTCGTCGAGGCGCTCACCGGCGCCGGCCCGTGGCCGACTCACGACGTGCCGACGACGTCGTTCGTCGAGCCCGACATGCCCGATCTCGCCGACGTCAAGGGGCAGCCGCACGCACGGCTCGCGCTCGAGGTCGCGGCAGCGGGTGGCCACCACCTGCTGTTCGTCGGTCCTCCGGGGTCGGGCAAGACCATGCTCGCCCGCCGGCTGCCCGGACTGCTTCCCGACCTTGATCACGACGTCGCATTGCACACGACCATGATCCACTCGGCGGCGGGGCTGCAGCTCCCCGGCGGCGGCCTGGTCCAGCGGCCGCCGTTCCGCGCACCCCACCACAGCAGCTCGCTGGGGGCGCTGGTCGGCGGCGGGTCCCACACGATGCGCCCCGGTGAAGCCAGCCTCGCCCACGGCGGCGTGCTGTTCCTCGACGAGATGGGTCAGTTCGCACCCCGCGTGCTCGACTCCCTGCGAGAACCGCTCGAGACCGGTTCGGTCATGGTCGGGCGCGTCGAGAACGACCGGTTGCCGATGCCCGCGCGGTTCCAGTTGATCGGCGCGACGAACCCGTGTGCCTGCGGTGGTGGCGGCCCGGGTGGGTGCGAGTGCGACGAGCGGGTCCGCAACCGTTACGTCGGACGACTCTCGGGGCCGTTGCTCGACCGCTTCGACCTGCGGGTCGCCGTCCACCGGCCCGATGTCGCCGATCTCCTCGGCGGCCAACCGGGGGAGTCGACGGCCGACGTGGCGGTTCGGGTGGCCGCGGCCCGCCGCAACGCACTCCGGCGCGGCGGTCGTCTCAACGCCGACCTCGGCGAGCAGCAGCTCGACGAGGTGGCGCCGCTCGACGATGCCGCACACGAGCTGCTGTTCGCCGAGGTCGAACGCGGCCGCTTGACCGGCCGCGGCCTCCACCGCATCCGTCGGGTCGCGCGGACGCTGTCCGATCTCGCCGGCTACGCCGACGAGGCGGTCGGCGAAGAGCACGTCGCGTCGGCGCTGGGGATGCGGGCGCAGGTCGGGCTCAGCTCGCTGGGCCTGGCGGCATGAGCGCGGGTTCGCTGGCGATCCTGGCCGGTCTGCCCGCCATCGGTCCGAAGCGCCTGCGGCTGATGCTCGCCCACCATCGCCCCGACGAGGCGGTGGCGCTGTTGCGGAGCGGCCGCGCCCTGCACCCGATGGTGCGGCGTGGCGTCGACGCGAACCTGTTCGACCGGTGGCGTGTCGTGGCAGGCGCCGAGCATCCCGACGCAGCGGCCGCCCGATGTGCTGCCCTCTCGGTGAACGTCGTGGCACACGGCGACACCGAGTATCCGGCGGTGCTCGTCAACGATCCCGAGGCGCCGGCCGCCCTGTTCGTCCAGGGCAGCCTCGAGGCACTCCACGGTCGTCGGGTCGGCGTGATCGGTACCCGCAACGCCACGGCGTCCGGCCGGGCGACGGCCTCCGAGCTCGGCGAGGTGCTCGCCGCCGAGGGGGTCGCGGTCGTCTCCGGGCTCGCGCGCGGCATCGACGGCGCCGCGCACCGTGGTGTTCGTACGTCGGGCGGTCCGGGTCGGCCGGTGGCCGTCGTCGGCAACGGCGCCGATCGGCCCTATCCGAAGCAGCACGCCGATCTGTGGGCTTGGGTCGCGTCGGCGGGCGTCGTGATCTCCGAGTGGCCGCCCGGGGTCCAGCCCGACGCCTGGCGGTTCCCGCTCCGCAACCGTGTGTTGGCCGCGCTCTGCGAGGTGCTCGTGGTGGTCGAGAGTCGCGAGACCGGCGGCAGCCTGATCACCGCCCGTGCGGCCGCCGAGCGGGGCGTCGAGGTCATGGCGGTTCCCGGCTCGCCGCGATGCCGCTCGTCGGCGGGCACCAACCAGCTGCTCGTCGATGGTGTCGCCCCGGTCACCTCTGCGCTCGACGTGCTCACCATGCTCGGCCTCGATCACCGGCGGCAGGGGTCGTCGCCGTTCGATCCCCGGCCGGTTCCCCACGGCGTGCAGGCCCGGGTCCTCGACTGGTGCGCCCGCGAGCCCTCGACGCTCGACATGCTCGTCGCCGGCCTCGACGTACCGGTCGCCGAGGCGGCGCTCGCGGTCGCCCGGCTCGAGCACCAGGGGTGGCTGCTCGAGGCAGGCGGCTGGTTCGAGCCGGCTGGGTCCCGACTGGCGCCCTCATGAGCGAATACCGTGATCGCCATGGCGGAGCACGGCCACTGGCGCCTCCACGACTTCGAGCGGGCGCACCCGTCGCTGTCCGCCCGAACGCACGCCGCCTACCAGGCCGACCTCCGGCTCTTCGCGGACTGGGTCGCCAGGTCGCAGATCGACACGCCCGCCGGCGTGACCCGCACCCTCGTGCGCCGGTACGTCGCCTCGCTGTCGACTCGCGAGTTCGCCCGCCGCAGCATCGCCCGCAAGGCGGCTGCCCTGCGCCGCTACTTCGGGTGGGCCACAGCCGAGGGGATCGTCGACACCGACCCGACCATCGGCCTGCACGTCAGCGCCGGTTCGGGTCGGCTGCCCCGCGTCCTCGATCGGCGCGAGCTCGATCGGCTGCTCGAGGGTCCGGTCCCCGACGGCGAGCCGATCTGGCGCAAGTTCCGCGACGACGCGGTGCTCGAGATCCTGTACGGGTCCGGCGTCCGGGTGTCCGAGCTGTGTTCGCTCGAGCTACACCAGGTCCGCCTGTCCGAGCGGGTGCTGGTGGTGTGGGGCAAGGGCTCCAAAGAGCGCCGCGTGCCGCTCGGCGAACCGGCCGTGGCAGCGGTCGAGACGTGGCTGCGGGTTCGCGGCGAGGTCGTGCCCGCCGAGATCGGACCGATCCTGTTCGGCAACGAGCGCGGCAAGCCGTTGACGCCCCGCGACGTTCGGCGCATCCTCGACCGGCGTTCGCCGACGCCGACCCACCCGCACGCCCTGCGGCACACGTTTGCGACGCATCTGCTCGACGGCGGTGCCGACCTCCGCTCGGTGCAAGAGATGCTCGGCCACTCCGATGTCGCGACCACGCAGCGTTACACTCACGTGAGCCGAGAGCGGCTCCGGGCGGCCTACCGGAAGAGTCATCCACGCGCATGAGCATCGTTCCCGAAGATCCCGACCTCCAGATGCACTGGACGAGGTGGCTGAACCGCAAGAACAACGCGTCCCGGGACCACCTCATCGTCCACTACTCGCCGCTCGTCAAGTTCGTCGCCGGTCGCATCGGCGCCGGCCTGCCGAACAGTGTCGATCCGGGCGACCTCGTCAGTTCGGGCGTGTTCGGGCTGATCGACGCCATCGACCGGTTCGACCCCGAGCGCGGCGTCAAGTTCGAGACGTTCGCAGCGCCCCGCATCCGAGGCGCGATCTACGACGGGCTGCGCCAGCTCGACTGGGTGCCCCGATCCGTACGCAGCCGTGCCCGTGAGGTCGAGCGAGCGTTCGCCCAGCTCGAGCACGAGTACGGGCGGGCCCCCACCGACCCCGAGCTGGCCAAGCAGCTGCACATCAGCGAAGAAGAGCTCGCCCGTTGGCTGGCGTCCATCGCGGCCACCACCATCGGTCCGCTCGATCGCGCCGTCGCCGCAGGCTACGAGCCCGAGTCGGTCGACTCCGCGGGCATGGAGTCACCGGTCGCCGCCATCGAGGACCGCGAGTTGCGCGACATCATGAAGAGCGAGATCCTCCGGCTGCCCGAGCGCGAGAAGCTCGTGCTGTCCCTCTACTACGACGAGGGTCTCACCCTCGCGGAGATCGGCGACGTGCTGGGCGTCACCGAGAGCCGCGTGTCGCAGATCCACACCAAGTCGGTGCTCCACCTGCGGTCGCGCATGACCGCAGCCGGCGTCGGCTGACCGGCCCCGCCCGCCACTCGGCCCTCCGGCCCGCTCGCCGATCTCGGCCGCACGCGTGCCCGTCGCACGGGCCCGACGAGAGGTGACCGATGTTTCGACCGATCCAGATCGCGCTCGCGATCACCGCGCTGGCCACGCTGGCCCCGTCCACCGCCCACGCCGCTCCGTGCTGGGCGCCGCCCGTGACCGCTCGCGTCACCGATCCCTTCCGTGAGCCGGCGTGCCGGTGGTGTGCCGGCAACCGCGGCATCGAGTACGGCACTCCACCGGGTACGACCGTGCGGGCGGTGGCCGGTGGCCGCGTGAGCTTCGCCGGCGACGTGGCGGGCACCACCTACGTGGTGGTGCGGCATCGCGACGGCCTGCGCACCACCTACGGCAACCTGCGCCACACCCACCTCGACGACGGCGACCTCGTGGTGCGCGGCGCCCGAGTCGGCACGACCGACGGCCGCCTGCACTTCGGCCTTCGCGACGGGTCGCGGTACGTCGACCCGTCGCCCTACCTCGGCCGCTGGATGCGTCGACCCCGGCTGATCCCGGTCGACGGCAGCCCCGGCCGGCCCTCGCCGCCCGCCACGCTCCGGTGCACGCGCTGAGCGGCCGCAATCGGCGTCGCTCCGGTTAGGCTTGTCCGCTGGCTCAGCGCCCGCTGCGTCACCGACAACGATTCAGCCACCCGTGCCACCTGCGGTCGCTCCGGCGCCCGGCACGGGTCGGAAACCGCACAAGGAGAACACTCATGGCCGTCATCAGCATGCGTCAGATGCTGGAAGCGGGTGTCCACTTCGGGCATCAGACCCGTCGCTGGAACCCCAAGATGCGGCGCTTCATCTTCGGAGAGCGCAACGGCATCTACATCATCGACCTCGAGCAGACGCTCACGCGGGTCGAAGGCGCCTACGGATTCGTCCGTGACCTCGTCGCGAACGGCGGCACCGTGCTGTTCGTCGGCACCAAGAAGCAGGCCCAGGACCCGGTGCAGAGCTACGCCGAGAAGGTCGGCATGCCCTACGTCAACGAGCGCTGGCTCGGCGGCATGCTCACCAACTTCGAGACGATCTCGAAGCGCGTCGGCAAGATGCTCGAGTACGAGCGCATGAAGGCGTCGGGCGAGTTCGACGCGATGATCAAGAAGGAGGCGCTGCTGCTCGATCGCGAGCTCGCCAAGCTGCAGCGCAACCTCGGCGGTCTCCGCGACATGAAGCAGCTGCCCGAAGCGGTCTTCGTCATCGATACGAAGAAGGAGCACATCGCCGTCACCGAGGCGAACAAGCTCGGCATCCCCGTCGTCGCGGTCGTCGACACCAACGTCGACCCCGACGTGATCCAGTTCCCGATCCCCGGCAACGACGACGCGATCCGCGCCAACAGCCTGCTCGTCCGGGTCATCGCCGAGGCCGTCGAGGAGGGCCGCTACATCGCCTCCCGCCGCCCGAAGGCCACCGCGGCCGAGGACGCGCCCGAGCCGAAGCCCGAGCGCACGCCCGAAGAGGAGGCGGCGTTCGCTCAGGCGCAGGCCGAGGCCCGTGCCGCTGCTGCCAAGGCCCAGGCCGACCGGGAAGCCCGTCTCGCCGCCAGCAAGTCCAAGCCGGCCGAGGCCGACACGGCAGACGCGGCGCCCGCCGAGGCCACGCCCGAGCCCGCCGCCGAGGAGAGCGCCGCCGAGGCGAGCGCTCCGGCGTCGTCCGACGATCCGCCGTTCGGCGACGGGTCGCATGCTCCGCTCGCCGACGACGCGCAGCCCGACGGCTTCCCGATCAAGGGCAACGCCGACTCGAGGCTGTACCACACCCCCGACAGCCCGTTCTACGGCCGCACCAAGGCCGAGGTCTGGTTCGCCTCCGAGGAGGCCGCCGAAGCTGCCGGGTTCTCCAAGCCGGCGAGCCAGCAGTAACAGCGAGCGTCGACGCAGAACACGAACGAAGGAAGACCGACCCCCATGTCATTCACCGCCCAAGATGTGAAGGCCCTGCGCGAGAGCACCGGCGCGGGCATGATGGACTGCAAGAAGGCCCTCGAGGAGACCGGCGGCGACCTCGAGGCCGCCAAGCAGCTCCTCCGCGAGAAGGGCCTCGCCGCCAGCGCCAAGCGCGACGACCGCGACAGCAACCAGGGTGTCGTCGCGGTCAAGGTCGACGGCGACGTCGGTGCGATGGTGTTGCTGAAGAGCGAGACCGACTTCGTCGCCGGCAGCGACCAGTTCAAGGCCGAGGCGGCGGCGCTCGTCGACCTGGTCGCCGCGAAGGGCGCCGAGGCCGTCGCCGACCGGGCGGCCGACCTCGAGGAGCTGAAGATCACCCTGAAGGAGAAGATCGAGCTGGGCGACATCGTGCACATGGCGGCAGGGGACGGCAACGTCATCGGCCACTACGAGCACGTGCAGGGCGGCCGTGGTGTCAACGGGGTCCTCGTCGAGGTCGCCGGCGGCAGCGACGAGCTCGCTCACGACATCGCGGTCCACATCGCCTTCGCCCGCCCGAAGTACCTCACGCGTGACGACGTCCCCGCCGACGTCGTCGAAGCCGAGCGACAGACGCTCGAGACGATGACGCTCAACGAGGGCAAGCCCGAGCAAGCTGTCCCGAAGATCGTCGAGGGTCGCCTCAACGGATTCTTCAAGGACGTCTGCCTCCTCGAGCAGCCGTACGCGAAGGACGACAAGCAGTCGATCGCGCAGTTCGTCGGCGACGCCTCGATCATCCGCTTCGCCCAAACCGAGATCGGCTGAGGCGGGCCGGTTCGTTCGAGCGCGGCGTTCCGTCTCGCCGCTCGTTGCCGCCAGGCAACGAGGGGCTCACCGCGCCTTGCGCTCCAACGAACCGATCCCGCCTCAGGGAGACGATCTGGGCGGCGCCTACCGAGCTTGCCCGCCTTGCGGCGGGCTCGCCCACCGTAGGCCCTTCTTCTCGCGTCCGATGGAGGAGCGGCGCGTTCGGAGCCGCAGGGCGCGCTCTGGCAGACTGACGGCTCGTGAGCGACGACGTGCCCGACCAGCCGACCCCTCGCTGGAAGCGCATCGTCTTCAAGCCATCGGGTGAGGCGATGGCCGGGCCGTCCGGTCGTGGCCTCGACGGCCCGACGCTCGACCAGACCGCCGCGGAGATCATCGACATCCGGCAGAACCTCGGTGTCGACGTCGCCGTCGTCGTCGGCGGTGGCAACTTCTGGCGTGGCCGAACCGGCGCGATGGAGGGCATGGACGCCACCCAGAGCGATCACATCGGCATGCTCGGCACCGTCATGAACGCCCTGGCGCTGCAGGACGCGCTCGAACGCCGCGGCCAGCCGACCCGGGTGCAATCGGCGATCGAGATGCCGCGCATCGCCGAGCCGTACATCCGCCGGCGGGCGATGCGCCACCTCGAGAAGGGCCGCGTCGTCATCTTCGCCGCCGGCACCGGCAACCCGTTCTTCACCACCGACACCGCCGCCGCGCTGCGCGCCGCCGAGATCGAGGCGGGTGCGCTCCTCAAGGGGACGCACTCGGGTGTCGACGGCGTCTACGACGCCGACCCGCGCACGAACACCGACGCCAAGAAGTACGACGAGATCGCCTACATGGACGTCATGAACAAGAACCTCAAGGTGATGGATGCCACCGCGATCGCGTTCTGTCGCGACAACGACATCCCGATCGTGGTGTTCGACATGTCGGCCGATCACGCATTGCGCAGCATCCTGACCGGCGGGCACGTCGGCACGATCGTCCAGTAGACCACGGCGAGTCGGCGCCCGCGTCGGGCGTATCTCCGCTGTTCCGGCCGGGCATGGTTACGCTGGACCCGATGATCGACGAAACCATGCTCGACGCCATGGAGAAGATGGACAAGGCGGTCGAGCACACACAGACGCAGTTCTCGACCGTTCGTACCGGCCGAGCGGCGCCGGCACTGGTCGAACGACTCAACGTCGAGTACTACGGTGCCCCGGTCCCGCTGCAACAGCTGGCCGCCATCCAGGTGCCCGAGGCGAGGATGCTGCTCATCAAGCCGCACGACACCGGCGCGCTCGCCGGCATCGAGAAGGCGATCCGCGACAGCGACCTCGGCGTCGCCCCCAACAACGACGGCGTGGTGATCCGCCTGAACTTCCCCTCGCTGACCGAGGAGCGACGTCGCGAGTACGTCAAGGTGGTCAAGCACATGGCGGAGGAGGGCCGCATCGCGGTCCGCAACATCCGCCGGGACGCTCGCAAGCACATGGAGCACGCCGAGAAGGACGGTGAGATCTCCGCCGATGAGCTCGACCGTGCCGAGAAAGAGCTCGAGAAGGTGACGCACGACCACGTCGAGCGCATCGACCGCGCCCTCGGCAACAAGGAAGAGGAGCTGCTCGAGGTCTGAGGTGCGGGCCGAGGGGAAAGGACATCGATGAGCGACGACAGGCGGCGTGATCGCCGGGCCGAGGACGACTTCAGCGAGTTCGGCTCGCTGTTCGACGATGCCGAGCCCACGCAGAACCTCGGCGAGGTCGACGGCAACATCAGCTTCGGCGACAGCGACACCGGTTCGCTCCCGCACTGGACCGAGCCGGCCACCGGCGAGCTCCCGCAGTTCGATCATTCCGGCGCCGACGCCGAACCCGACGAGGCCACCGACGACGAGCTCGACGTGTGGTCGTCGTTCTCGTCCGAATCGCCGGTGTGGAAGGACGACCAGCCGGCCGACGAACCCGACGTCGCCGGCGAGACCGCCGTCCAGTCGACCCAGCCGCAGCGGCGCGTCACCGATCAGCCCACGTCGGGCCAGCACCGGCGCGTCACCGGCGAGTCCGAGGCCGTGGCCCGCGAGCCGAGCCGCATCACCATCGGTACCGACCCGTCCGGCATGCCACGGCGACCGCCGACGCAGGGCGGCTCGGGCCGGCGGCGCGGCGCACCGCCCCCGGCGGGCGCCCGGCCCGGCGCGCCCGTCGCCGCACCCAGTGGCCGCGACATGCCGGCCGCGATCGCCGTCGGTCTCCTGCTCGCTGCGGCGTTCATCGCCGCGCTGATGTACCGACCCTGGGCGGCCGCGGCGTTCATCACGATCATCCTCGGTCTCGCAGCTGTCGAGTTCTACGACAAGGTCGCCGAGCGCGGGTACCGGCCGGCGGTCGTTCCCGGCATCGTGACTTGCGTCGCGGCGCCGCTCGCGTCCTACTGGCTCGGCGTCGGCACACTGCCGCTCGTCCTGTCGTTCGGGTTCATGGCCACGGCCGGCAGCTTCATCGGCGCCCGCAGCGTCGAGGCCGGCCCCATGCCGAACGTATCGATCACCACGCTCGGCATCATCTGGATCGGACTCCTCGGCTCGTTCGCCATGCTGATCCTGCGGTTCTCGACCAACGCCGGGAGCCTGCTGCCCGTCGCCGAGCACCGCGGCACCGACACCCTGTTCCTGCTCGCCCTCGGCGTCGTCGCCAACGACGTCGGGGCGCTCTTCATCGGTTCCGCCGTCGGCCGCACGCCGCTGCGTGGCTGGATCAGCCCGAACAAGACCGTCGAGGGGCTCATCGGTGGGGCGATGTTCACGATCATCGCCATGATGCTGGTCGGCATCAGCGAGAGCAGCGACACCTGGTCCGACTACGGCCCGCTCCTCGCGCTGGCAGTCGTGATCTCGGTGATGGCGCCGATGGGCGACCTCGTGGAGAGCATGTTCAAGCGCAACCTCGACGTGAAGGACTTCGGTTCGATCGTCAAGGGCCACGGCGGGATCCTCGATCGCTTCGACGGCTTCCTCTTCACGTTGCCGGCGGTCTACTACCTGACGCTCGTGCTCGAACCCTGGGCCAGCTGAGTCCGGTCGCCGGCTGATCGTGGCCCCGGTTCGCGTCGCCGTCGCCGGCTCGACCGGTTCGATCGGCACGCAGACGCTCGAGGTCGTCGAAGCCGAGGGACCGGACGCCTACGACGTCGTCGGCCTCGGTGTCGGCTCATCGGTCGACGTCGTGGTCGAACAGGCGCGCCGGCACCGTCCAGACGTGGTCGCGGTCGCCGACGAGACGGCCAGGGCCGAGGTGTCAGCCGCGCTTCCCGGCGTCGACGTCGTGGCCGACCAAGCCGACCTCGTCGAGCCGGCCGACGTCGTCATCAACGGCGTGGTCGGGTTCGCCGGTCTCCCGGTCACGACCGCGACGCTCCGCGCCGGCAAGCGCCTCGGGCTCGCGAACAAGGAGAGCCTCATCGCCGCCGGCCCCGTCGTGCAGCCGATGAGGGCCACACCCGGAGCCGAGCTGGTGCCGGTCGACAGCGAGCATTGCGCCGTCCACCAGTGCCTGCGGTCCTCGTCCGGGTTCGCCGACGGCTCGCAGCGCGAGGTCGACCGGATCGTGCTCACCGCCAGTGGCGGGCCGTTCCGTGGTCGGACCGCCGCCGACCTCGCTGCGGTCACCGTCGACGATGCCCTCGCACATCCGACCTGGGCGATGGGCCCGAAGATCACCGTCGACTCGAGCACCTTGATGAACAAGGGACTCGAGGTGATCGAGGCGCACGAACTGTTCGGCGTCGGCTACGACCACATCGAGGTCGTCGTGCACCCGCAGTCGATCGTGCACTCGATGGTCGAGTTCTCCGACGGCAGCACGATCGCCCAACTCAGCATGCCCGACATGCGGCTGCCGATCGGGTACGCACTCGGGTACCCGAACCGGATCACGACCCCGTTCGGCCGGATCGACTGGTCGCAGCTCTCGCAGCTCGACTTCGAGCCTCCCGACCTCGCCACGTTCCGGTGTCTGCAGCTCGCCTACGACGCCGGTCGGCTCGGCGGTACCGCACCGGCGTGGCTCAGCGCGGCCAACGAAGTCGCCGTCGACGCCTTCCTGTCGGGGCTCATCCGCTGGAATCAGATTGCCGATGTGTGTGTTGCCGTACTCGACGAGCATGACGGCGCCGTACCCGGTACCGTCGATGACGTGATCGCCGCTGATGCGCAGGCTCGGCGCCTGGCGGAAGCGGCGGTTCGGCAACGAGACCCCCGATGACGACCCACGACGAACTCCCAGCCCCGCCGGCTCCGAACGACGAGCCTCCCCACGGCCGCTTCACGAGCGAGGTCATGGCGGGCGGCGCCGTCGTCGAGAAGGCCGACGACGAGTTGGTCGGCGGTTGGCGAGGTGCCTTCGGTGTGCTCGGTGTCGTGGCGCTGATCGCGCTGCTGGGCCTGTTCAGCCTCTGGTGGCTCGTCTTCGTCATCGGGGTCCTGATCGCGATCTTCCTGCACGAGCTCGGCCACTTCTCGACGGCCCGCTGGACGGGCATGAAGGCCACGCAGTTCTTCATCGGATTCGGTCCGCGGGTGTGGAGCTTCCGCCGCGGTGAGACCGAGTACGGCATCCGGGCGCTGCCGCTCGGCGCGTTCGTGCGGATCATCGGCATGAACTCCATGGACGAGGTCGCCCCCGAGGACGAGGGGCGGACCTACCGGTCCAAGAGCTTCCCCAAGCGGCTGCTGGTGATCTCGGCCGGCTCGATCATGCACATGTTGCTCGCCATCGTGCTGCTGTTCACCGTGTACGTGGCCGACGGCGAGGTCGTGCAGCGCGACGGTGCCGAGATCGGCATCGTCGAACAGACGGGCCCGGCGTTCGTCGCCGGGATCCAACCCGACGACGTGGTGCTGTCGATCGACGGCGAGGCCGTCGAGAGCTCGGTCGATCTCGGTCGCATCGTCCAGTCGAACGAGCCACAGGAGGTGCTCACGTTCGAGGTGCTCCGTGACGGACGTGAGATCTTCGTGCCGGTCGCCCTCGGCGCCAACACCGACGAGGAGTCCCCGCTGTTCGGGAAGCCGTACATCGGCGTCTCGAGCGGCACCTACTACGAGACGATCGAACACTCCACCGGCGCGGCGGCGGTCAACGCAGTGACCGACATCTTTCCGACGTCGTGGGAGATGACGAAGGGTGCGGTCAAGGTCCTGAACCCGGTCAACATCTTCACCCACCTGGCCGGTACCAACGAGGATCTCGAGACCCGCCCGACCACGCTCGTCGGTGTCACCGGACTGTCCGACGACGTCGGTGAGTCACAGGGTCTCATCGGCATCCTCTTCCTGCTCGCCGTGCTCAACGTGTTCATCGGCGTCTTCAACATGTTCCCGCTCCTGCCGCTCGACGGTGGTCACGCCGCGATCGCCACCTACGAACGGTTGCGAGAGGGCCGTAGCCGCCAGCGCTACTACGCCGACGTCGCGAAGATGATGCCGTTCGCGATGGCGGTGATGACAGTGCTGCTGTTCCTGTTCATGTCCGGGCTCTACCTCGACATCACCGACCCTGTCGGCTGAGCCGGGCCTGTCGCACCGCTTGCGGCGTTGCGTCTCGCCGCTCGTTGCCCGAAGGCAGCTCGGCACTCGCCGCGCCTTGCGAGCGGTGGCGACAGGCTCCGGCTCAGCTTCGCTGACTGTCGCGGCTGCTCGTTGCCGGCGTCGGTGGGGCGGGAACTTCAGCGGGTTGGGGCGTTGCTGTTCGCTAGCTTCCACGGCGGGAGGAGGCGAGCGTGCGATTCACGATGCATCCTGAGTTGCCGGCCGTTGACATCTTGCGGGCGAAGGAGTGGTACCGGGACAAGCTCGGGCTCGATCCGGTCACGGTTGACGGCGAGCCGTACGAGCCGGACGCCGTCCAGTCGTTCGGGGAGATGCTCTACGACACCGGCACCGCGAAGTTCGGGGTGTACGAGTCGCCCCACGCCGGAAGGAACCTCGCCACGGCCGCGCGGTTGGTGACCGATGACTTCGACGCCGTCCACGCCGAGCTGCTCGCCAACGGTGTCGTCTTCGAGACGTACCCGGTCGAGGGGAACTTCGGATCGGACGATGACAGTCCGCCGCCCTACTGGGACGATGGCGCCCTCGTGTTCCCCGACGGCGCGAAGACCGCCTGGTTCAAGGACTCCGAAGGCAACATCCTCGCAATCGGATCCTGCGAGTAACTCAGGCCCGCAGGGCAACATGTCGCGGCGGTAGCGTCCTCACCATGGACGTCACCGAGTGGAAGACCGAGCGGCGGCCGACGCGGCAGATCACGGTCGGCAAGGTGCCGGTCGGCGGCGGCGCGCCGGTGACGGTGCAGTCGATGACGATCACGAAGACGGCCGACGTCGAGGGGACGCTGCAGCAGATCTACGCCCTCGCCGCAGCCGGGTGCGACATCGTCCGCTGCACCTGCAACGAATCCGAGGCTGCCGAGGGCTTGGCCCAGATCGTGCCGCGGTCGCCGATCCCCGTGATCGCCGACATCCATCACCAGTACCGGATGGCCCTGGCCGCGATGGAGGCCGGCGTGCACGGTCTGCGTCTCAACCCGGGCAACATCCGCAAGCCCGACCACATCAAGGCCGTCGCCAGCGAGGCCAGGGACCGCGATCTCCCGATCCGGATCGGCGTCAACGCCGGCTCGCTCGACCCGTCCCTGTACGAGAAGTACGGCGGAGCCACACCCGAGGCGATGGTCGAGTCGGCCCTGCGCGAGATCGCCTACTTCGACGAGGTGGGCTTCGATCTGATCAAGATCTCGGTCAAGGCGTCGAGCGTGCCCTTGATGGTCGAGGCCTACCGCCAGCTCGCCGAGGTCACCGACCACCCGCTGCATCTCGGCGTCACCGAAGCGGGCCCGCCCCCGGCCGGCCTGGTCAAGGCGACCGCCGGGATCGCCACGCTGCTGATGGAGGGCATCGGCGACACGATTCGCTACTCGCTCACCGCCGATCCGGTCGAGGAGGCGCGGGCGGGCCGGCAACTGCTCGAAGCGCTCGGTCTGCGCGAGCGCAAGAACGTCGACCTCATCGCATGCCCGTCCTGCGGCCGCGCCGAGGTCGACGTCATCGACGTCGCCAACCGCGCCATGGATGCGTTCGGCGAGCGCAAGCTGCCGCTGCAGGTCGCAGTGATGGGCTGCGTGGTCAACGGTCCGGGTGAGGCCCGAGAGGCCGACCTCGGCATCGCCGCAGGCAACAAGCGCGGCCACCTCTTCGTGAAGGGTCGCAACATCGCAGTGGTGCCCGAGGACGAGATGGTCGACGCGCTGGTCGAATGGGCCGAGTTCATCAACGAGCACGGCATCGAGGCCGCCATCGAGCGGGCCGACACCGCCCGCGCCGAGCGCGAAGCGGCCAAGGATCGGTCGGCGCTGCTCGCCGCCCAGGGCGACGACGCCAACCAGTCGGCCGAGAAGATCGTCGAGATCCGCAAGACGGTCTCCGGCTGATTCGCCGTTCCACCCGGCAGGGTGTGAACATCGCCGCATGCAACCAACTGAGGTCATGCGAGCCACCGAGGCGATCGGGCGGATCGGTGCTGCGTTCTACTTCCGAAGCGAGACGGTCGCCTGCGGCAAGGAGGCGGGCCTCGACGGGTTCCGCTTCTACGTGCTCGGGCGGGGCGGCGTGCTGGGCGATGTCGAGTCCGACGTCGTGCGTGCCGCCTTCGGGTACTTCCACCCCGGACTCGTCGCCAAGATGTGGAACTCGGCCCGCGAGGTGATGGCGCCGCGCGACGCAGCCCGGCTCTACATCGGGTGCGCACACGACCTCGGACGCGCCCAGTTCGGCGACATCGAGGGCCTCGACGGCTTCGTCGATGCCGCGACCCAGGTGATCGGCTCGGTCGAGGGCATCTCGATGCCGCTGTTCGTAGCGGTGCGGGCCGAGCCGGTGCCCGACGACACGCCGGCCGCCGCCATGCACCAGGCCATGGTGCTGCGCGAGCTGCGCGGCAGCGTTCACCTGCTGGCGATCGCGGCGCAGGCCCTCAAGAGCGAGGTCGCACACGCGATCCGGCGCCCCGACGACATCGCGATGTTCGGCTGGACCGAGCCGCCCGAGGTCTCCGACCAGGATCACGACAAGTGGCACGACGCCGAGCGGCTCACCGACGAGCTGCTCGACGAGGCGTACTCGAGCCTCGGCGCGGAGCAGATCGACGCACTGGTCTCGGGCACCGAGGCGATGGCGGCAGCGCTCGGCGTCTAGGGGTTCGAGTCGGTGACGACGTAGGTGATCTCGTCCGGCACGAACACGTCGCCGGGCTCGCAGTACCACGTGGTGCCGGTCAGTTCGATCGCCAGTTCATGGGTGGTCGCGGTGTGCGGCTCGCCCGGCGCGAGGCGCACCAGCGCGACGCCTGCCGCCGGGAGTTCGTAGCGGGCTCCGTCGGCGAGTACCGGAGTGTCGAGCGGCGTCGCGTCGACGGTGCGCAAGAGCTCGTCGACGTCGACCGGTTTCACCGTGAGCCCGCCCCGAACCACGTTGTCGCTCGCACCCATGAGCTCGATCCCCGCGCCGTGGAGGTAGGCGTGCAGGTTGCCGGCGTCGAGTCGAAGCGCCTGCCCCGGTTCGAGGACGACGAGGTTGAGGAGCAGCGTGGCAGCGACGCTGGGCTCACCTGGGTAGCGGACATCGAGCTTGCGGACCCACTCGGCTTCGGGACGGTCGCCCGTTCGACACGCCTCGATCGCCGGCCGCGCATCGATCGCCCCCCGGTACAGGCCGTTCAGTGCGCGTGCCGGCCCGTCCGCTGCGAGCACGTCCGCGAGCTGCTCGATCCCGAGGTCGTGCAACAGGTCGAGCGTCGCCTCGACGGGCCGGACGCCGCACAGCGCCTGGAACGGTGTCAGCGCACAGAGCAGCTCGGGCTTCGGGTTGGGGTCGGGGAAGATGCCGCGGGCGTGGCCGTCACGCGCCTGATCGACGGTGGGGTGCGTCTGCAGCGACAGGGGCTCGGCGGCCGCGAGCACCTTGAGGAGGTAGGGAAGCGGGCCGGTGCGATCCTCGAGCGGCGTGCCATCGTCCAACCGGGACGGACCGTTCGGGTGCGTGCCGAGCCAGAGCTCGGCCCACGGCCTGCCGTCGGGCTCGAGGCCGAGCAGATCGGGGATGAACGCCGGATCGCCCCATGCGTAGTGTTGGACGACACCTTCGACCCGCTGCACGATCGCCGAGACTACGAGAACCGCGGCGGCCGGCGCGGCACCGCACGAGGCTGCGCAGAGGACGAACCGATGAGCGCCCGCCGGGTGTGTTCAGGCGAGTCCGAGCTCGCCGGCTCTCGCCGTCACCGCGTCCGACTCCGCGCCGATCGTCGTCGACTCGCCGTGGCCGGTGTGCACCACAGTCTCGGGCGGCAGCGTCAGCAGGGTCGAGATGATCGACCGCAGGATCGTCGGCTCGTCGCTGTAGCTGCGCCCGGTCGCGCCGGGGCCGCCGCAGAACAGCGTGTCCCCGGAGAACACGGTGTCCGAGCCGGCGTCGTGGAAGCAGCAGCACCCGGGGGAGTGCCCCGGCGTGTGCAGCACGCGGAGCTCGTGCCCGGCGACCGAGATCGCCTCGCCGGGAGTCAGGTCGCCGTCGGGTGCCTCGCCGGGCCACACGACGTCCCAGAGCATCCGGTCGTCGGGGTGGATCAGGACGGGTGCATCGACCGCGTCACGGAGCGGCACGGCAGCGTTGATGTGGTCGTTGTGGCCGTGCGTCAGGACGATCGCACGGACTCGCCGGCCGCCGACACCCTCGACGATCGGCTCGTGGTCGTGAGCGGCGTCGAAGACGATCACCTCGCGGTCGTCGCCGACCAGCCAGATGTTGTTGGTGACCTCCCACTCGCCGCCGTCGAGGGCGAAGATGCCGTCGGTCGTGATCAGCTCGACGGGCACGACGTCACATCACCACGACGCTGCGGAGCACCTCGCCGCGCTCCATCTTGTGGAACGCCTCCTCCACGTCGTCGATCGAGATCGTCTCGGACACGAACCGGTCGAGATCGAGGCGGCCCTGCTGGTACAGATCGATCAGCATCGGGAAGTCACGGCTCGGCAGGCAGTCGCCGTACCACGACGACTTCAGTGCCCCGCCGCGCCCGAACACCTCGATGAACGGCAGCTCGATCGTGTGGTCCGGGTGCGGCACGCCGACGAGCACCACCGTGCCGGCCAGGTCGCGGGCTTCGAACGCCTGCTTGTACACCTCGGGATTGCCGACCGCCTCGATGCACACGTCCGCGCCGTTGCCGTCGGTGACCGACTTGACGTACTCGACCGCGTCGTTGTCGTTGGCGTTGCAGGTGTGGGTGGCCCCGAACTCCTTCGCCCACTCGAGCTTCTGGTCGTCGATGTCCACCGCGACGATCCTCGACGCGCCGGCCAGGCTCGCGCCGGCGATCGCCGCGTCGCCGACACCGCCGCAGCCGAACACGGCGACCGAGTCGCCGCGGGTCACGTCGCCAGTGTTGATCGCCGCGCCGATGCCGGCCATGACGCCGCAACCGAGGAGGCCGGCCGCCGTCGCCGGTGCGGCGGGGTCGACCTTGGTGCACTGGCCTGCGTGCACGAGCGTCTTCTCGATGAACGCGCCGATGCCCAGTGCCGGGGACAGCTCGGTGCCGTCGGCGAGCGTCATCTTCTGTTCGGCGTTGAACGTCGAGAAGCAGTACCAGGGCTTGCCCTTCAGGCACGAGCGGCACGACCCGCACACCGCTCGCCAGTTGAGGATGACGTAGTCGCCGGGTGCGACATCCGTGACGCCCTCGCCGACCGATTCGACGACGCCGGCCGCCTCGTGGCCGAGCAGGAACGGGAACTCGTCGTTGATCCCGCCCTCGCGGTAGTGCAGGTCGGTGTGGCACACCCCGCACGCCTGGATCGCGACGATCGCCTCGCCGGGCCCTGGGTCGGGCACGACCACTGTCTCGATGCTGACCGGTTCGCCCTTGGCTCGGGCGACGACTCCACGTACTTCTTGCGGCATGGCCGAGAACGTAGCCCATCGCTGCCATACCGCTTCCGTCCGCGCGATCGCCGCGACTTTCGACGGCTCGGGCGCGTCGTACATCTGTCGCCGTTCCGCCCGGAGCGGCGCGACCACATCGGAGGAACGCATGCTCGCAGTCGAATGGGCCCGACGCATCGAACATGGCGGGGGCTTCGCCGCCTTCGATCAGCTCGAAGTCGCGAGCGATACCGTTGTCACCTTGTTCCAGACGTTGACGTACAGCCCGGGCCTGATCCTGGTGATCATGTTCGGCGTCGGCGGTTTCTGGGCCGCACGCGATCGATGCTGGCCGGGTGTGTACGACAGCGTGTCGACGAGTCGGTCACGGTCCGCTGCGAGCGACGAGGACTGACACGACTCGTGCAGCGAGCGGGGCACACGCCAGTCGCAGGCACGGGTACGGCCGCGTCCGCACACGGGCCGGAGGCCTCGCTCGCTGCACTCATCGACGACCACTCGGCCGCCGTGTACCGGCTGGCGAGATCTGTCGTTCGTGACTCGTCACTGGCCGACGACGTCACGCAGGACACCTTCATCAAGGTGTGGAAGCACCTCGACGAGTTCCGTGGCGACGGCTCGATCCGTGGATGGATCCTGCGGATCGCACATCGCGAGGCGATCTCGGCGCTGCGACGCCGGCGCGACCAGGCCACCGACCCCGACGACCTCGATCTGCCGGTCGACCGTGCGCCGGTCAGCCGGGTGGTCGAGGGCCGGATGGCCTACGAGCGCTTCACCGATGCTCTCGATTCGCTCGACGAGCTGTCGCGTTCGATCCTGGTGCTCCGCGAGGTCGAGGGTCTGCCCTACGACGAGATCGCCGAGGCGCTCGACGTCCCCGTACCCACCGTCAAGACGCGGCTCCTTCGGGCGCGGCGACGAATGTCGACACTGCTGGAAGGATGGCGGCCATGAGGCGTCGGTTGGGCCTGTTCCACCCCTCTACCCACCGCTTGCGCCAATGGCTGGCGACCGGTGCGCCCGAGGGCGTGGGCGACCACGTCGAACAGTGCGAGCGGTGCGCCGACCGCCTCGAGGAGCTCGACGACGCCGAGCTCGAGGCCGGCGACATGCCGTCGACGCTGCAGCACGTGCTGGCCAGCGTGCTGGCGCCTCCCGACGATCTCAGCGAACGGGTGTTGCAGGGTGTCGCCGTCCGGAGCCGTGCCGACGAAGAGCTCCGGCTGCTCGGCAGCCTCTTCTCGATCGGCGTGGAGACGGCCCAGTTGATGCTCGACCCCGAGCTCGGCCAGGATCATCAGTCGAGCGCACACCAGGGCGGCAGCGACGACAGCGAGGACCAGGAGGACGACCGCTCATGAACGAATGGATCAGTGCGGCGATCGCCGTGGGCGCCGGCTTCGTCGTCGGCGCCATCGCAGCCCGCATCGTCCGCAACCTCCTGCTGAAGGCGCCGCGCGAGGCGATCAGGAGCGCGGCGGCTCCCTTGGCGAGCCTCGTCTTCTCGACGGCGTTCATCATCGGCCTGGTGGTGGCGCTCGGTATCGTCAACCCCGACTCGCTCGACACCATCCCGGCCGACCTGGTCGAGTTCCTGCCGCGAGCGCTCGCGGCGGCGATCGTGGTGATCGGCGGCAACGTCGTCGGGACGCTGGCCCGCACGGCCACGCAGCAGGCCCTGCGGGGTGCCGGCCCGATCGAGCGGTTCGGCCCCAGCGCCGTTCGCATCGCAGTCCTCGCCTTCGCGCTCATCCTCGGCGCGGCCCAGCTGGGGATCGACACGACGATCATCAACATCGCCGCGGCGGCGCTGCTGTTCGGCGGCGCGGCCACGATGGCGTTGCTGGTCGGGCTCGGTGGCCGCCGCGTCGCCGGCGAGATCGCCGCCGGCCGCGCATGGCGCAACGCGCTCGAGGTGGGCGACCGGGTGCGGGCGTCGGGGCTGGCCGGGGGCGAGGTCGACGGGATCGTCGTCGAGATCCGTCCCACCTCGGTCGAGCTCGACTGCGCCGGCCGGTCGCTGCTCGTGCCGAACTCGCAGCTCCTCGACGTCGTCGTCGAGCGCATCCGCTCCGAGTGAGCCTGACGCCTCAGAACAGGCGCAGCTCGTCGGGCGCCATGCCGCGCAGCTCGTCGTAGTCGACCTCGACCCAGCGGAAACCCCGTGACTCGGCGAGCACCTTCGCCTGCGGCTTGATCGACTGCGCGACGAAGACGCCGCGGATCTCGCCGAGCGACGAATCGAGCTCGAGGCGCTCGACGTAGCGCGCCAGCTGCTCGACCCCGTCGATCTCGCCGCGGCGCTTCACCTCGACGGCGACCACGGCGTCGGACTCGTCGCGACAGACGAGGTCGATCGGCCCGATCGCCGTCGGGTACTCGCGCCGCACGAGCGTCAGGCCGTCCTCGATCGCATCCGGCGACGCGGCCAGCAGCTCCTGCAGGTGCGCCTCGACGCCGTCCTTCTGCAGCCCGGGATCCTCACCGAGCTCGTGCGCCGAGTCGGCGAGAACCTCGTGGAGCGTGATCGTCAACGTCTCGTTCTTCGGGTTCGTGACGATCCACTGCGCAGGCTCGGCGTCGGTCACCTCGACCAGCGTGTTCGGCGCGTTCATCCAGTTGAGCGGCTTGTAGGCGCCGCCGTCGGCGTGAATCGCCACGCAGCCATCGGCCTTCACCATGATGAGCCGGTTGGCCTCGGGCAGGTGAGCGGCGAGGCGACCGGCGTAGTCGACGGAGCAGCGGGCGATGACGAGACGCACGGTGGGCGATTGTGGCAGCCCGAGTGCGGCGCCGCACGTTCACCGGGTCCGTTCGACGTGGCTCCGCATGCGCTTCTGGATGACCTGGCGTCGTTCTTGCAGCTCGCGATACGTGAGCCCGTCGACGTGCGACTCGAGCCCCAGGCCGGCCTTGACGCTCTCGAAGTCGAACTCGACGTTGGTGGCGTCGATGCCGAGGTCGCGGCTGATCCGCTCGCCGTGGCGCTGTGCGAACATCATCGAGATCGTCGCCACCTCGGCGAGGATGTCGAGGTCGGGCGCCAGGCGGGCGATCGCACCGTCGAGGAACACCATGTTCTTGACGTAGAGCATCAGCTCCTTGGGGAGCCGGGCGCCGTAGCCGAGCAGCGCCTTGACGACCCGTTGGACCTCCTTGACCATCTCGTCGCCGGTCAGCGTCGTCGGATCGACGGTCGGGAGGTCGAGACCGAGATCGCTGATGACCGCCTTGAGGTCGGTGTCGGCCGGGAGAGCGCCTAGATCGCGGAGTGCCGCCATCTGGCCGGTGAGGTCGTTGGTGGTGGCACCGAGCATCAGGCGGAGGAACGCGAGCCGGCGTTCGTCGGACAACCTGGCGACGATGCCGAAGTCGAGCAGCGCCGTGCGGCCGTCCGGCAGCACGAAGAGGTTGCCACCGTGCAGGTCGCCGTGGAAGACGCCATGGATCATGGCGCCCTCCATGAACGCGATCATCCCGGTGCGGATGACCGCCTCGGTGTCGACGCCAGCGCCGTGCATCCCCGCCACGTCGTCGAAGTTGAAGCCGGACACCCGCTCCATCACCAGCACCCGCCGGGTCACCAGTTCGGGGTGCGGCCGCGGCACGACGTAGCCGTCCTGGCCGAGGTCGCGCAGCATGGTCGCGACGTCGAGCATGTTGGCAGCCTCGACCCGGAAGTCGAGCTCTTCCATGATCGTCTCGGCGAAGAGCTCGACGAGCGCCGGCGGGTTGGCGAGCGCCGTGACCGGGATCCGGCCGACGAGGTGCGGTGCGATCCACGCCATCGCCTTCAGGTCCTTGCGGACGAGTTCGCCGACCGCCGGGCGCTGCACCTTGATGACCACGTCTTCGCCCGTGCGGAGGCGGGCGGCGTGGACCTGGGCGATCGACGCCGCCGCGAGCGGCACCTCGTCGACGTACTCGAAGACGTCCTCGAGCCGGGCACCGAGGTCTTGCTCGACCGTGAGGCGGGTCACCGCGAAGCTCTCGGCGGGCACCTGGTCCCGGCACTTCTTGAACTCGTCGACGAGCTCGGCGGGGAACAGGCCCTCGCCCGACGAGATGATCTGGCCGAGTTTGATGTAGCTCGGCCCGAGCGTCTCGGCGGCGCGACGCAGCCGTCGCGACAGATCGGCGCGGCTGACCTCGGGACCGGCGTACGACCGGCGGCGCTTGCGCCATGCCCATGGCGCGATCGCGCGGCCGAGATGGGCGACCACGGTGCCGACGCGAGCGCCCGGCGGCAGGCGCCGCGGCGTCGTGAGCGACGGCACCTCGTCGCGGGCGGCACGGCGCAAGCGATCGACGCTCGACATCCAGCTGATCTCGTCGCGGTCGAGCACCCACGGCGGATGTTCGGTGAAGGCGCCCCACGCTCGGTCGGCCGGTGTGCTGTCGGGCATGGCAACCATCATGCCGGGAACCCGCCCGTTCGTCTCGCTCAACGCCGTCGGCTACCGTGACGCCGGTCACACGCGGAGGCCGGTCGATGCCCCAGGAGGGCGGCCGAGGGGGAAGGTCATGTTCGCCACAACCGACACCGTCCTGTCCGAGCGATTCCCCGTGTACACGCGGGCCAACGTGGGGGAGGTGTTCCCCGACCCGGTCGTGCCGCTGACCCGGTCGACCTATCTCTGGGAGTCCGAGCTGGGTTGGCGTGACGCCTACGCGAGGATGGGCGCGTTCGAGCTCGACGAGTTCCCGTCCGACGAGTTCTGCATCCTCGGCGTGAACGGTGGCTACTGCTACCTCAACGCGTCGGTGATGCGCCTGTTCGGCGAGCGCGCCCCGGGGTTGTCGTGGCGGATGATCGACGAGCAGTTCTTCGGCGCCCAGCCGGGCGTCCCGGACTACGTCGAGCGCGACGGTGACGTCCGCCCCGACCTCACCGAGCAGCTGCAGCAGACCTTCGGCTGGGTCTTCACGCAGACCTCGATCGACGACCTCGGGCGCTTGACCGACCATCGGAACCGGACGATCGCGCTGCATCGGGAGCGGCCCGACTTCGCCGAGCTCTCCGACGTCGAGCTCTGGGACCTGATGGAGTCGTTCCGGCCCATGCACCGCGAGCTCTTCCAGGAACACCTCTTCGTCTCGACCTTGACCACGGTGCCGGTCGGCGTGATCCAGAGCACCGCCGAGGCCGTCGGCCGCCCCGATCTGATCTTGCCGATCATGGCCGGGATCGGCGACGTCGACTCGGCCGAACCGAGCTACGCGATGTGGCAGCTCTCGCGTCTCGACCCCACGAGCCCCGCCTTCCGTGACGGCTTCGAGGCGTTCGTCGACGAGTTCGGCAGCCGAGGCCCCAACGAGTGGGAGACCCGGTCGCCGACCTGGGAGACCACCCCGAACATCGCACTCGCCGCCATCGATCGGATGCGGGCTGCCGACGAGTCCGCGGACCCGCGGCGCCAGCAGGCGCAGCGGGCAGCCGAACGCGACGAGGCCGCTGCGACGCTGCTCGGCATGGTCGACGGGGACCCCGAGGCGCACGGACAACTCGCCGCGGCCGTCGCCTGCAGCGCAGCGTGGCTCCCGGCGCGCGAGCGCACCAAGACGAACAACATCCGTCTGATCCACGAGATCCGGATGCCGGCTCGCGAGCTCGGCCGGCGGTTCGTCGAGCGTGACGTGTTCGACGAACCCGAGGACATCTCGTTCGTGGTCGAAGCGGAGTTCGACGACCTCTTCGGACCGGTGCCGGAACGGCTCAGCGAGCGCGTCCGCGAGCGGAAGGCCGAGCACGAGGCCATGGCCGCACGTGTCCCCGAGTTCGTCTTCGCGGGCCGCCCGAGCGACCCCTCGACGTGGTCGACACGCACCGATCGGACAGCGCCCAAGCTGGTCGGGGGCGAATCGATCCAGGGCTTCCCGGGATGCCCGGGGGTGTCCGAGGGCCGGGCACGTGTCATCCTCGACTCGCACGACCCGACCGCGCTCGAACCGGGCGACGTGCTGGTCGCTCCGATCACCGACCCGTCGTGGACGCCGTTGTTCGTCCCGGCCGGTGGCGTCGTCGTCGACGTCGGCGCCGCGTTGAGCCACGCGATCATCGTGAGCCGCGAGCTGGGGATCCCGTGCGTCGTCTCGGCGACCGATGCGACCCAACGGATCCCCGACGGGGCGCTCGTCCGCGTCGACGGTTCGACCGGCATGGTGACGGTGCTGGAGGAGGCGTCGCCGAACGTCTGAGCCCGGCCGACGCGGCTCAGTGCGACCCGTGGGCGTGGTCGCAGAGGACCTCTTCGCCCTCGGGTACCTGGCCGCCGGCGATGCCGTCGAGTGCGGCGAACGGACCGCATTCGTGCGGCCTGATCCACACGTGGATCATCGGCGCCATCGTGCCGTCGACGAGGGGAGGGGTGCACGACGTGCCGAGCGGTTTGACGCCGGCCACCTTCGGCGCCACGGGATCGTCGGTGAAGCAGAGATCGCCGTGCACGTGCCACTGCATCAGTTCGCCGCCCCAGTCGGGGACGTCCTCGAGGTCGGTGTCGCCCGGCAGCATGAACATCGCCGACACCAACTCCTTCGAGCCGTCGGGTCGGGGTTCGAAGACCAGGCTCTCGGGATAGTCGGGGTCGAGCCAGACGTCGTCGTCGATCCAGTCCCACTGGATGTAGTGCTCGTGACCCGTGGCGCCGTCGCCGATCGAGTGGAAGCCGGCGGCCTCGACGGCATCGAGGTCGGCCCACTGCGGCAGGTCGCGGACGGTGGCCGCAACCAGGTTCTCGGCGAAGGCCTGCTGCTGCGGCGTGACCCCGTCGATACCCCCGAGATCGATCGGCAGCTCGGGGTCGTAGGGTTTCGTCGCGGTCTCGGCCGACTCGTCGTGACCGTCGTGGGCCTCGTGCCCGCCGTGGTCGTGATCGCACTGGTCCATCCGTGCCCCGTCGGACACCGAGGCCTGGCCGGCGCCATGGCCCTCGAGCGCGGCGAACGGACCGCACACGTGGGGCGCGATCCAGACGTGCACCATCGGGTTGTCGCCGCCTGCGTTGACGGTCTGGCGCGGACAGGTGCCGCCGAACTGCTCGAGCACGCCCTTGACGACCGGGACGCCGTCGTCGTTCAGGCCCCAGCAGAGGTTGTCGTGCACGTGCCACTGCATCAACGGACCGGCGAACTCGGTCAGCTTCGGGTCGTCGATCGGCGACTCGGATGCGATGAACATCGCTGACACGAGGGTCCGCGAGTCGCCGTCGACCTCGAAGACGAGCGACTCGGGCGCCGTCGGGTCGAGGAACTTGCCGTCGTTGATCAGCTCGGTGTTGATGTAGTGCTCGTGGCCGGTGCTCGCGTCGCCGATCGAGCGATAGCCCAATGAGGCGATCGAACCGACGTCGGCGAAGGCCGGCAACTCGCGCAGCGTGTCGGCGACGAGTTGCTCGGCACGCGCCTGCTGCTCGGCGCTCACGCCGTCGACGCCCGAGAAGTCGATCGCGTCCGTGGGGTTCCACGGCCGCGGCCAGGTGGGCGGTTCGCTCGCGTCGTGGTCGTCGTGACCGGCATGGTCGTCGGGATCGGCATGGTCGTCGGGATCGGCATGGTCGTCGGGATCGGCATGGTCGTCGGCGCCGTGGTCGCTGTGGTCCGCGCCGGTCGCCGCCGGGGTTGCGACCCCTGTGTCGTGGTCGTGCGCTGCCCCGCCCTCGTGTGCCGCGCCATGGTCGGTGCGGTCGTCGGCGTGGGCGCCGTGGTCGTGGTTCGTCGCATCGGCCAGGCCGGGGACGACGAGGACGGCGGCCAGGATCGATGCGCTCGCCAGCGACCGTGACGGCACCGACGGCGCGCGGTCGGTGGCGCACGCTCCGGCAGCGACGACGGCGACGATCGCGAGCACCGCGGCACTCGTGTCGGCGAGCTGCGGTCGCTCGGCGACCTCGAGTCCGCCGATGAACGAGATGCCGGTGAACCTCGTCACGAGCCATCCGATGGCGGCACCCAGGTTGACCCCGGCGAGCACGCCGCACGACGGCCGCCCGTCGCGGAGGAAGCCGAGCACCGCCGCACCGGCTTGGGCGACGGCCAGCGCCACGAACAAGCGCGACAGGCCGACGTGCTCGGCGTGGATGCCGGCCGCGGCGCCGTGCAGCACGGCGGCTCCGGCGGAGGCGATCGCGGCGATCGCCAGCGGGTTGGCCGCGCCTGCGGGTTCGTCCATCGCAGCAGTCTACGATCGGGCGCTCGTCCCCGAGAGTCGACTGCGTCGCAGCCGTCAGAAGTGTGGCGCCCGGCGTTCTCGAAGCGCTGCGACACCTTCGCGGTACTCAGCCGTGCCCATGGCCTCGACGAGCAACCGCTTCGAGTCCGAGACCGATGCGGCGACGTCGTGACGCAGCAGGTCGGCGTACAGCTGCTGCTTGGTGGTGGTGACGGCCGCCGGGCCCGCGCTCGATGCCACGAGATCGGCGTATCGCAGCGCCTCGGCGAGTGTCTGCTCGCCGTCGTCGAACACGCCGTTCCAGAGCCCCCAGTCGGCGGTGTCGGCCACGGTGACCGTGCGGCCCGAGAGGAGGAGATCGGCGGCACGCGTCACACCGCACAGCCGGGGGAGGACCCAGCTCATGCCGTACTCGGCCGGAAGCCCGAGCCGCGGCGCAGCGGTCGTGAGCTTCGCCGGGGCCGCGCCGAACCGCAGATCGCTGAAGAGGGCGAGCGCGAGCCCGACGCCGGCTGCGGCGCCGTTCACGGCGGCGATGATCGGGACTCGATACGCGAACATCCAGGCGAAGTCCTCGTCGAGCTCGGGCCGCACGTTCACGCCGGGGCGAGCGGGCTCGGGCGGCAGGCCGGCGTCGTAGGTGCCGCGGTCGGCATGTCCCGCGAGCGCCTCGCTGTCGCCGCCGACGCAGAAGGCCGGTGGGGTCCCCGTGATCACGACGGCGCGGACCCGGTTCTCGAGCTCGGCCATCACCCAGCGGAGCTCCGTGTGCATCCGACCGGTCCAGGCGTTGTGCCGGTGCGGACGGTCGAGCCAGACCGTCGCGACGTGGCCGTCGGTCTCGTGGCGGATCGCCTTCAGCTCCACGACGTCACCCCCAGAGCGCTCGAAGCACCGGATCGGCCAGTTCGGGTCGGCAGATGATCAGGTCCGGTAACCATGGGTCAGGATCGTTGTACACGATCGGCGTGCCGTCGATGCGACTCACGTGGAGCCCTGCCGCCAGCGCGACCGCGGCCGGGGCTGCCGAGTCCCACTGGTACATGCCGCCGTCGTGCACGTAGATGTCGGCTTCGCCGAGCACGACGGCCATGGCCTTGGCGCCGGCCGACCCGAGGCGCACGGCGTCGCACTCGAGCGCGTTCGCCACCAGCACGGCCGCGTACGGTGCTCGGAAGCGCGACGTGATGATCCGCGGTCGGGTTCGGCTCGCCGGTGGGAGCTCGGGCGGTGGCTCGGTGCCGAGCACGACGTCGAGCGCCGGGAGCGCGACCGCACCCGCGGCCAGCCGGTCGTGGTCCCACAGCGCGACGTGCACCGCCCAGTCGTGACGACCCGCCTCGCCGTACTCGCGGGTGCCGTCGAGCGGATCGATGATCCAGACCCGGTCGGTGGAGAAGCGGCGAGGGTCCTCGGCGCCTTCCTCGTCGAGCACGGCGTCGTCGGGCCGGTGGCGGCGGAGTTGCTCGCCGATGAAGTGGTGGCCGGCGGCATCGCCGTGGTCCATCACGTCCCAGGAGCGCGCGCCCGACTGCCACAGCTGCTCGCGAAGCTCGACCAGTTGCTCGCCCGCCTCGCGTGCGAGGCGCACGGCGAGCTGCGGGTCGCTCTCTGGCTCGGGTCGGGGATCGGGTTCGGGCACGGACGACCAGTATGACGGACCCACCGGTCCGGGCAGCTGGACACGGGGCGGCGCCGTCTGCGAACATGTGTTCGATGAGTTGGATTCGCGCGTCGGGGCGGGCCACGATCCTGCACGCAGACCTGGACTCCTTCTACGCGTCCGTCGAACAACGCGACCACCCCAACCTCCGGGGCCGGCCGGTCATCGTGGGTGGAGGTGTCGTGCTCGCTGCGAGCTATGAGGCCAAGCGGCGCGGCGTGTACACACCGATGCCCGAGTTCCAGGCCCGCCGGCTGTGTCCGGACGTGGTCGTCGTCCCGGCCCGCTTCGACGCGTACTCCGAGGCCAGCAAGGAGGTGTTCGCCCTGTTCGACGACACGACCCCACTGGTCGAAGGGTTGTCGATCGACGAGGCGTTCCTCGACGTCGGTGGGCTGGGTCGCATCAGCGGCACGCCCGAGGCGATCGGCCGCCGGCTGCGAGCGCAGGTGCTCGAGCACGTCGGTCTGCCCATCACCGTCGGCGTCGCTCGTACGAAGTTCCTCGCCAAGGTGGCCAGCGGCGTCGCCAAGCCCGACGGCCTCCTCGTCGTCGAGCCCGAGCACGAGCTCGAGTTCCTGCACCCCCTGCCGGTGGGCAAGCTGTGGGGCGTCGGCCCGGTCACCGAGCGAAAGCTCCACGAGCGTGGGATCAGGACCGTCGGCGAG
Organism: Ilumatobacter sp.; assembly: GCF_030065885.1. Classification (GTDB taxonomy): domain Bacteria; phylum Actinomycetota; class Acidimicrobiia; order Acidimicrobiales; family Ilumatobacteraceae; genus Ilumatobacter. The sequence continues at coordinate 28,094 of NZ_JASJCS010000022.1, forward strand.
GTCGCCCAGCTCGGTCAGCAGCATCTCGTCGCGATGCTCGGCGTCGCGTCCGGCCGACACCTCTTCGCCCTCGCGCACAACCGCGACCCACGTCCGGTCGAGACCGGTCGGCGGCGAGGCTCGATCGGCTCGCAGCAGGCGCTCGGGCGGGGCCGCAAGCCGTTCGACACCATCGAGGCGTTGCTGCTCGGCATCGTCGACCGCGTCACGCGCCGCATGCGCAACGCGGGGCGCGCCGGACGTACCGTCACGATCCGGATGCGATTCGACGACTTCACGCGGGCCACCCGGAGCCGCTCGCTCCAGCACCCGACCGCCGCCACCGAACCCATCCGCGATGTCGCCCTCGCCGTGCTGCGCGACGCCGCGGTGATGATCGCCGAGCGAGGGCTGACCTTGATCGGCCTGTCGGTCGGCAACCTCGAGAACCTCGACGAGACGTATGAGCAGCTGCTGTTGCCGTACGGTCGCAAGGATCGATCCCAGCTCGACGGCGTGGTCGACGATCTGCGCGAACGGTTCGGTCACGGCGCGCTCACGCGCGCATCGCTCCTCGGCAAACGCACGGGGCTCCAGGTGCCGATGCTGCCCGATTGATCTTGTGACGACCGGCCCTGGACCCATCTGACGGGTTGCGCCCACGATGGGCTGGTGACCCACCCGGTCGTGACCGTGACCGTCAACCCTGCCCTCGACGTGGCGCTGACGGTCGATCGTCTGGTTCCCGATCACAAGCTGCCCGCCCGCGAGCACCGGCGCGACCCGGGCGGCGGCGGCATCAACGTGTCGCGGACACTGGCGCGGCTGGGCGTCGAGAGCGATGCCTGGGTCGCTGCCGGTGGCCCGGTCGGCGACGAGCTCGTCGAGCGTGTCCGGGCCGACGGCGTCGAGCCGATCGTGTACCAGATCGACGGCATCACCCGCGAGGCCTTCGCATTCGGCGACCTCGCCGGCGGCGAGCAGTACCGGATCGTCGTCGACGGACCCGTCATCACCGACGCCGGGGCGATGTTCGACGCGGTCCTCGCGGCCTGTTCGCACGCCGAGATCGTCGTGCTGTCCGGTGGCCTGGCTCGTGGCCTGCCGGATGGCTTCTACGCCGAGCTGATCGATGCGCTCGAGGCGCCGGTGGTGATCGTCGACGCGTTCGGTCCGTCGCTGCCGCTGGCGGTCGAGCGGGCGCCGACACTCGTGAAGCCGAGCCGCCGTGAGCTCGCGACGCTCGCAGGCAGGGATCTGCGCGGCCGCTCGGAGCTGGAGTCTGCCGCCCGCGAGGTCCTGGCGCGTGGCGGTGTCGGGGCGCTGCTGGTCTCCCTCGGCGGCGATGGGGCGATGCTGGTCCACCGGGGCGGCCCGGCGACCTGGCTTCCCTGTCCGGACGTCGAGGCGGTGGCGAGCACGGTGGGTTCGGGCGATGCCATGGTCGCCGGTCTGGTCGCCGGCACGCTGGCCGGCCACGATCTCTCGGGTGCCGCCGTCTGGGGTGTCGCGGCCGGCACCGCCAGCGTGCTCGCGCCGGGCACCGGTCTGCTCGATCCGGCCGACTTCCACCGGCTGCTCGATTCGGTCGAGGTGTCGGCATGACACCTCGAACGGTCGGGGTGATCGCTGTCGGCCGACCGACGTTCGACCTCGATCTCGGGCGCACGCAGGCGTCGGCGGCGATCGATGCGCTCACCGCTGCCGGCATCGACGTCGTCGGAGACGCCGAACCGGTGCTCGAGCCCGAGGCGGTCGGCCCTGCGATCTCGCGCTGGCCGGCGCAGCCCGATCTCGTCGTCGTCCTCCAGGCGACGTTCACCGACAGCCGCTTCGTCGAGGAGGTGTTCGCCGCCACACCGATCGACGTCGGTGTCTGGGCGTTTCCCGAGCGTCGCGGTGGTGGGAGGCTGCGGCTGAACTCGTTGTGCGGCATGATCCTCGCCTCGTTCGCCGCCGGCGTGGCCGACCGGCCGATGCGCCACCTCTACCTCGATCCGGGTGCCGCGGCGAGCGGCGATCGGATCCGACGCTGGATCGAGGACGACCTCGTGCCGCGTCCACCGATCTCACTGCCGGCCGCCGGCGAGGTCGGGCCCGCGGCGCGTGCCGTGCTCGACCGGCTGAGCGGGAGCCAGATCGGAGTCGTCGGTGACCCGCCGCCGGGCTTCGGCCCGTGCCGCGTGCAACCCGACGCCGAGGTGCTCGTGCGGCGCGCCGGTGTGAAGCTCGAACCGACGCCGATCGGCCCCGTGCTCGCACGGGTGGGACCTGACGCACGTCCCGCACGACCGGATCTTCCGGGGGTGGGCGAGCTCGACGGCCGGGCGGTGGCCCGCGCCGTCGAGCTGCGCACGGTGCTGCACGACCTCGCCGACGAGAGTCGCTGGGACGCACTCGCGGTCCGCTGTTGGCCGGAGACGTTCGACGAGCTCGGCTGTGCCGCGTGTGCCGCGCTGGCCGAGCTCAACGAGGGCGGCCTGCCCGCGGGTTGCGAGGCGGATGCGCTCGGCGCCCTGACGATGCTCGTGCTCGGCTGGCTGGGCGAGACGCGGCCGTTCCTCGCGGATCTCGTCGACGCCGACCCCGGTGACGACACTGCTGCCGTGTGGCACTGCGGCGTCGCACCCGCCGACATGGCCGCGCCGGACACGGTGCGAGCCGGCGTCCACCCCAACCGCCAGGTGCCGCTCGTCCAGCTGTCGGCACTCCGGCCGGGGACGGCAACGGTCGCACGCCTGTCGCAGTCGCGGGGTGTGCCGAGAATGGTCGTGGGCCGAGTCGAAGTGCTCGACGCGCCCTGTCCGTACGTCGGATCGGGTGGGATCGTCCGGTTCGAACGACCCGTCGACGCCGTGCTCGAGACGGTGCTCGCCGAGGGCCTGGAACACCACCTGGCCCTCGTCTATGGCGACGTCGTCGACGACGTGCGAGGGTTGGCGGCAGGGCTCGGCGTGCCGATCGTCGAGTTGTGACGCCGAGGAGGCTGCGATGTCCAAGGTTCTGGTAGCGATCGACGGTTCGGATCACTCGACCAAGGCGCTGATCGAGGCCGTGCACTTGTTCGGGGGCTCGGCCGACTACGTCCTCGCTTCGGTCGTGCCGTCACCGTCGATCTTCTCGGCGTTCGGCGCGATGGCGGCGGACGAGCTGGGCACCGGCATCGCCGCAGGCACCGCGACGCACGGCACCTCGACCGGGTCGATGCCGTTCGCCCCGACGCCGGAAGGGGTCACGGCGCTCCAGGAGCAGGCGTACGACTACTACCGCACGGTGCAGGACCAGGCGGCGACGACGGCCGGGATCAGTGCCGAACGGATCATCGAGGAGGCCAAGCCTCGCAAGCGGCGCATCGGCCGCGCGATCTGCGACATCGCCGAGGAGCAGAGCGCTGATCTCATCGTCGTCGGCTCGCACGGCTCCAGCTACGCCGGCGAGACCATGCTCGGTTCGGTCAGCCAGTACGTGCTCCACAACGCAAGCTGCCCGGTGCTGGTCGCCCGCGAGAACGACTGAGCCGACTCAGGCTGCGGCCTGCCGGACGGCCGCGACGAGCTCGTCGACGCTCGGGCGATCGTCGGGGCCCTCACCCCAGAATCCGTATGCCAGCCTGCCGTCGGGTGCGACGACGAAGTCACCTCCCAGCTGGAGTGGATCCTCGGTCGGCCGGTGGAGTCCGGCGATGCCCTCGGCGCGGATGATCTCCCAGTACCGATGCGCAGCCTTGGCACCCCACACGCGCCACACCGAACCGCGGCCGAGGCCGAACGCCCGATACGCATCGCGATCGGCGTCGACCAGCACCGGGAACGGGAGGTGGCGCTCGGCGCCGTAGGCGGCCGCGGCCGCGAGCCCGGTGAAGGTGACGAGCGCCACCTCGGTGTCGCCGAAGTCGTCGAGCCGGTCGCGGACCGCAACGGCGTGTGCCGCGCACGGCAGTCAATGGATGTGGCGGTGGAAGATCAGCACGACGGTGGAACCGAGCTGGTCGGCGAGCCGCCAGCGTTGTCCGGTGGCGCCGGCGAGCTCGATGTCGGGCGCCGGCTCGCCGACCGCCGGGCGCGCCAGCGAGCGGCCATGCGTCATGCGAGCTTCTTGTACTTGATGCGGTGGGGCTGCTCGGGATGTTCGCCGAGCACCTTCTGCTTGTACTCCTCGTACTCGGTGAAGTTGCCCTCGAACCAGCGCACCTCGCTGTCGCCCTCGAACGACAGGACGTGGGTGGCGATGCGGTCGAGGAACCAGCGATCGTGCGAGATGACCACCGCGCAGCCGGGGAACGACTCGAGGCCCGATTCGAGCGCTCGCAGCGTGTCGACGTCGAGGTCGTTGGTCGGCTCGTCGAGCAGCAGCACGTTGCCGCCCGACTTCAGCAGCTTGGCGAGGTGCACCCGGTTGCGTTCGCCGCCCGACAGCTTGCCGACCGGCTTCTGCTGGTCGGTGCCCTTGAAGTTGAAGCTGGCGACGTAGGCGCGTCCGTGGACCTCGCGGTTGCCGACCTGCAGGTGCTCGATCCCGCCGGTGATCTCCTCGTACACGGTCTTGTCGGCGTCGAGCGCGTCGCGCGACTGGTCGACGTAGCTGAGTTGCACGGTGTCGCCGACCTTGATCGTGCCGGCGTCCGGTGCCTCCTGTCCCATCAGCATCCGGAACAGCGTCGTCTTGCCGGCGCCGTTGGCACCGATGATGCCGACGATGCCGGCCGGCGGGAGTGAGAACGAGAGGTCCTCGATCAGCAGCTTCTCGCCGAATCCCTTGCGGAGGTCGTCGACCTCGATGACCGTGTCGCCGAGGCGCGGGCCGGGCGGGATCGCGATCTCGAGCCGGCGATCGACGTCGGTCGCCTGCTCGGCCTCGGTCTGCAGCTTCTCGTAGGCGGCGAGGCGAGCTTTGCCCTTGGCCTGGCGGGCCTTCGGCGCCATCCGCACCCACTCGAGCTCGCGTTGCAGGCTGCGGCGACGGGCCTCGTTCGACTTCTCCTCCTGGGCGAGGCGCGCCTCCTTCTGCTCGAGCCACGAGGAGTAGTTGCCCTCGAACGGGATGCCGCGTCCCCGGTCGAGCTCGAGGATCCACTGGGCGACGTTGTCGAGGAAGTACCGGTCGTGGGTGATCGCGACGACGGTGCCCGCATAGTCCTGCAGGAAGCGCTCGAGCCAGAACACCGACTCGGCGTCGAGGTGGTTGGTCGGCTCGTCGAGCAGCAGCAGGTCGGGCCGGCTGAGCAGCAGGCGACAGAGCGCGACCCGGCGCTTCTCGCCGCCCGACAGCACGGTGACGTCGGCATCGTCGGGCGGGCATCGCAGTGCATCCATCGCGATCTCGACGTTGCGTTCGAGCGACCAGGCGTCGGCCGCTGCGATCTTGTCCTCGAGCTCGGCTTGGCGCTTCCCGATCTTGTCGTAGTCGGCGTCGGGGTCGGCCCACTGGGCCATCACGTCGTTGTACTCGTCGATGATCGACTGCACCTGGGCGACGCCGTCCATCACGTTGCCCCTGACGTCCTTGTCGGGGTCGAGCTCGGGCTCCTGCGCGAGGTAGCCGACCGTGAACCCGGGCGTCAGGCGGGCCTCGCCCGAGAACCCGTCGTCGAGCCCGGCCATGATCTTCAGCAGCGACGACTTGCCCGATCCGTTGGC
>NZ_JASJCS010000160.1 GCF_030065885.1 Ilumatobacter sp.
CCCCGATGCCGTCGAGGCCGAGTGGCGGGCGCAGATCGATCGTGCGCTGTCGGCGGGTGTCGACGTCACGCACCTCGACGCCCACATGGGCGCAGCGCTCGCACCACTCCGGCGCGAGCGCTGCGCCCATGTGGGCGTCGAGGTGCGTGACGTCGACACCCGCCGACAGCGCACGATCGATCTGCGCCCGCCACTCGGCCTCGACGGCATCGGGGTGCGCGTGCGCACGTACGTCGGAGACCCGCGGCCACATGTAGCCGTCGCCGTCGGTCAGGCCGGCGGACGGCGCCGGCCTGGTGATCGGGCTCCAACGGTAGCCGGGGTGCTCGGACGTCAGGGTCAGATGGATCCCGAGGTCGACGGCGTCGGGATCGACGCCCTCGAGGCGCTGCGCCAGATCGTGGAACCACGGACACGGCACCATTGCCGCGCCGGCGCTGATGCCCTTCGAGGCCGACAGCTCGACGAACGCGTCGTTCGCGCCCTGGCAGAACGCCACGTCGTCGGCATGGACTACCACCTTCGTCACGCCGACACCGTAGCCAGCCTCACCGCACGGTCCCGCCCGGGACGTACAGTCGGAGGATGGAGCTGGGGCACCTGCCTCCCGACGCCGATGCCGACACGGTGGCGGCCCACCTTCGCCGATGGGGTTATGCGATCGTCGACGACGTCGTGGACGGCGAGACGATGGATCGCCTCGCCGCCGAGGTCACCCCGTACGTCGAGAGCTCGGCATCGGGCACCGACGAGTACGACGGCCGGTTCACCCGCCGCACGGGGGCGTTGATCGCCCGGTGCCCGACGGTTCGGGAGCTCGTCATGCACCCGGTCGCGCTCGGCACCGTGCGGGCGTTCCTCGATCACGTCAGCGCCGTGCAGCTGCACCTGACGCAGATCATCACGATCGACCCCGGTGAGACGCAGCAGAAGCTGCACCGGGACCAGATGGCTTTCGACCTGTTCCCGTTCCCGCCCGACTACCACGTGCAGTGCAACACGATGTGGGCCCTGACCGACTTCACGATCGACAACGGCGGCACCCACGTCGTGCCCGGTTCGTCGGCCGTCGCCGACGACGAGGCCGAGCGGATGGAGCAGGGTCAGGTCGAGATGCGGCGGGGCAGCGTGCTCTTCTACGACGGCAAGGTGCTCCACGGCGGCGGCGCGAACCGCAGCGCCGGACCGCGCCAGGGCGTCAACCTCACGTACGCGGTCGGTTGGGTGCGGCAGGAGGAGAACCAGTACCTCGCCTGCCCGCCCGAGATCGCCCGCACGCTCGACGACGATCTCCTGAAGCTGATGGGCTACCAGGAGGGGGCGTTCGCGCTCGGCTATGTCGGCGACCAGCAGGATCCGCTCGCTGCGCTGCGCGGCCGGCAGCATCGCAAGCAGTCGATCGGCGACTTCGCACGGCGCCGCGACGCCCACGCCGACTTCGCCGCCGACATGAACGACGTGTGAGCCGCGCGTCCCGCCGGACTCAGTTCGACAGCGGCGTCGGGTCCTCGTCGGCGTCATGGCTGGCGTGCTCGCGCGGAAGCCGGCCACGCCAGATGGCGACCGCGACGACCACGTGGGCGACGACGAGCAGGATCCCGAACGAGAGCCGCCCGAACGAGCGGTCGGCGACGGCGTCGGCGACGAGCCGTACGGAGCGCAGCGCCGTGAGCGAGACGAGGAGCGCCGCCAGGACATCGAAGGCCCGGGAGAACGCAACCCGACTCAACGAGCGCACGCCCCGGTCGCAACATGAGGAGCTCTGCCCGCCGACGTGCCGTCATCGGGCGCGACGGCGGCACGCCCAGGCCGGGGTCGGGGCGGGGAGTGCGCAGTCACAGGTCCTTGACGAGGCGGAGGGCGTCGTACGCCGCTGCGTGGATGTTGCGGCTCGCCACCGCGTCGCCGATCCGGAAGAGCTGGAACGCCCCGTCAGCGTTGCGGACGACCGCCTGCGGGCGGCCCTCCATCAGCGCTGCGTAGTCGACTGCGCCGAGGTTGGTCGAGCGGTCCCGCAGCTCGAAGTACGTGTCGGCGAGCGCTGCAGTGCCGTGGTCGGCGACGACCCAGTCGACGTGCCGAACGTCGCGATGGTCGGTGTGCTCGCTGCCGAGCTCGACGCACAGTCGGCCGGCCTCCGGCCGCACCGCCGTCACCCGCTGGTGGAGCGTGATCCGGGTGTTCGTCTCGTTGAACGCGCGGGCATAGGGCACGTGGTTGAGGCCGCCGACCTCGACGCCGAACATCCGCTCGGGCGTGACGATCTCGAGCTTCGCCCCCGAGCGGGCGATCATCTCCGCCGCGGACAGCGCCGAGTGCGTTCCGTTGTCGTCGAAGAAGAGCACGTCGCCGGTCGGCGTGACGTCGCCGCCGAGCACGTCCCAGCTCGTCACGACCCGATGGGCACCCTCCTCGATGTCGGGCGGCAGCTGCGGCTGACCACCCGTGGCGACGATCACGACGTCCGGGTCGAGCGAGGCGACGAGCTCGCCGTCGGCGAACGTGTCGTAGCGGATGTCGACGCCGAGCCGCCCGCACTCGGCGAGACGCCAGTCGACGATGCCCTGCAGATCCTTCCGGCGCTGGTTCCGGACCGCGAGGTTGATCTGCCCGCCGGCCCACGGCATCGCCTCCAGCACGATCGTGTCGTGGCCGCGCTCACCGGCCACCCGTGCGGCCTCGAGCCCGGCCGGACCGGCACCCACGATCACGACACGGCGACGCTCGGACGCCGGTTCGATCACGTGGGGCATCGTCTGCTCGCGGCTCGTCGCCGCGTTGTGGATGCACAGGGCCTCGCCGGCCTCGTAGATGCGGTCGAGGCAGTAGGTCGCGCCGACGCACGGCCGGATCTCCTCCTCCCGCCCCTCGACGATCTTGCGGACGATGTGGGGCTCGGCGATGTGGGCGCGGGTCATGCCGACCAGGTCGACCTTGCCCTCACGGATCGCGTGGCGCGCCGACGCCACCTCGTCGACCTTCGAGGCGTGCAGCACGGTCAGGTCGGTGTGTTCACGAACCATGCCGGCGAAGTCGAGGTGGGGCACGGACGGCATGCCGTGGATCGGGATCACCTCGGTCAGGCCGGCCTCGTGCGGGATGTAGCCGCGGATCACGTTGATGAAGTCGATCAGCCCGCCCTCCTCGAACCGCCGGAGCACCTCGAGGCCGCGCGGGGTGTCGATGCCGCCGGGCTCGGTCTCGTCGATCACCATGCGCACGCCGACGACGAACTCGGAACCCACGCGGTCGCGGATAGCCGACAGCACGCCCCAGCCGAACCGGAGGCGACCCTCGTCGTCGCCGCCCCACTCGTCGGTGCGCCGGTTGGTGAGCGGCGACAGGAACTGGTCGAAGAGGTGCCCGTAGGCCTCGACCTCGATGCCGTCCATGCCCCCGGCCTGCATCCGCTCGGCGGCATCGGCGTACTTGCCGACGATCCGCTCGATGTCCCAGTCCTCGGCCTCTTTCGGGATGCTCCGATGGGCGGGCTCGCGGAGGGGTGAGGGCGCGACGACGGGCAGCCAGTCGTCCTGCGCCCACCCGGTGCGCCGGCCGAGGTGGCTGATCTGGATCATGCACGCCGCGCCGTGCTCGTGGACCTCGTCGGTCATGCGCCGGATCCACGGAACGATCTCGTCCTTGTACGCGTGCAGGTTGCCGAACGCGGGCGGGCTGTCCTCGGCGACGATCGCCGTGCCGGCGGTCATCGTCATGCCGATGCCACCCTTCGCCTTCTCGACGTGGTACAGCCGGTAGCGGTCGGTGGGCATGCCGCCCTCGGAGTACGCCGGCTCGTGCGACGACGAGAACACCCGGTTCCGCAACGTCAGGTGCTTGAGCCGATACGGCTGCAACAGCGGGTCGTCAGTCACGTCGGCTCCAGTCGTCGAGGCGGCTCAACACGCCGCGAGAACCTACTTCTCGCACGCTCGTGCCTCCGGACCCGGACCGGTGGCCGAGCTCAGGACGCAGCGAGCTCGCCCAGCGCCACGATCGCGGCAGCGCGGCTCTCCACACCCAACACCGCGAAGACGGTCTCCAGGTGCTTCTTGACGGTGCCCTCGGTGATGCCGAGCCGACGTGCCAGCTGGACGTTCGTGCCACCGGTTGCCGCCAGTTCCATGGCGACCTCGATCTGGCGCGGCGTGAGGCCCACGTCGACCATCGTCGACGCTCCCCGCGGCTCGTTGCCGACGATGCGGACGAGGAGCATGGTGGGTCCGGCGCGCATCGGACGCACCACGCACCGCCACACCTCGCCGGCGACATCGACCTCCTCGATCGAGGCCGCCGTCTCGATGTCATTCCCGCTCGGGAGCAGGCTCGCCACCGGTGCAGGAACGCGTTGACCCACGGCAAGCCGTGCGTCACCCGCCCCCGACGACGAGCCCGCCACCACACCGTCGGATCGCACGCTGACCGCCGTCCATCCCGATCGCGCGGCCTCGAGCCCGAGTGTGCCGGACCGCTCCTGGTTGACGACCGTGCGATGGTGCATCGCCAGATGCGGCCCCAGCGCATTGAGCACCTCGACATCCCGATCGCTGAACTCGCCGGCCCGCTCGGCCCGACTCAGCGCGTACCCGACCACGACATCGGGGGGCGACGGGAGCTGGACGATGAGCTGGAATCGCAACCCGAACGGTTCGTAGAAATGCGTGAACAGCTCGGTCTCGGTCAGACGGTCTCCGCCCGGAGCATCACAGAATCGCAGCGCGGACCCGGCGAGCGAACGGCCGGCCAAGCTGATCAACGGATGCTGGTGGGCATATCGGTCGTACGCCGGCTTGAGCTCATGGGACAGGGAGTCGTACTCCGCCGGCGCGGTGACGGTCCGATAGTCGGACGTCGCCAGCGTCATGTCGTTGAACGATGCGATCTTGCACTCGATCACGGAGCGCAGCATCTCAAGAACCCGCTCGAACGACGGCAACGCATCGGCCGCCAGCTCCGTTGCGATCTCGAGCACCGCGCCGAGGTCGTCGGCACCGAGGTCCAGCGTGGTCACAGCGGTCACCGTATTCCATGCGTCGAATGACGTATTGCACTCTGCCAGGACCGTGGCGATCGTTGCGCCATGGCGAGAACCAGATCGTGGCTGTTCATCGTGGCGCTTGCCCTGGCAGCCTGTGGCGGAGACGACGACGAGTCGGCCACGAGTCCCAGCATCGACGACGGGGCTCGGTCGAGCGACGGCGACGGATCGGCGGGCGAGGCGTCATCACCGACGTCGGTGGACGGCAGCGGTGTCGATGTCGGCGGCGCCGGGGCCGAGCCAGCCGAGGCCGAGCAAGCCGAGGGGGAGGAGGCCGCTGCCGACGACAGTCCTGACCTCGGGCCGCAGCTCGAACCGAACGCCACCATCGCGATCCCCGTGGACGACACCGGCGGGGGCGTCAACGGCATCGCACTCTCGCCGACGGGTGATCGGATCGCCGCGCTGTGGCGGGTGGTCGACGCCGACTTCAACGAGGAGCGCACCTTGGCCGTCTTCGACGCCGGCACCGGCGACGAACTGGTCTCGAGTTCGGACGAACGACTCGGCAACGAGCTGTTCTGGACGAGCGACGATCGGCTCGTCTCGGGTGCCAACTGGGGCGAGCTGTGGGAGTGGGACTCGGCGACCTTGGCGTCGGTGTCGGACGAACCGGTGTCGCAGAGCGCGCTCGAGTCTCTCACCTGCGGCCCGAGCAACGGCCTCGCGTTCGACCCGGCCGCCGGCGCCGTCTTCATGGTCGACCGCGGCGTGTGCCGTGTCGATCTCGCCAACGGTGCGTCGGTCGAGACCAGCCCGGACGACCCGAGACTCGGCAACATCAAGGTCGCCCTCGGGGGCGCTGAGATCTACGTGCAATGGGTGACCGACGACAACGTCCTGATGCGCCGAACCCTCGACGCAAACACGCTCGAGTCACGCAACGACGAAGAAGCGGGCCCGATCGTCGACGCCGCATCTGGCAACGGCCGCATCGAGAGGCTGAGCGGCAACGACAAGGTGGTCCAGCCGGCGGGAACCGAGATCGGCTTCTTCGGAACGGTGGTGGAGACCAGCGCTGCCGGGGGCTACTACTTCGGCGAGCGCGACGGCGCATTGCCGATCGTGTCCAGCCTCGACGGCAGCACCGTCGGCTGGATCGATGTCTCGGACGCCTTCGTCCAGAACACCGCCTGGTCCGCCGACGATGCGGTCTTCGCCACCCGGACCGACGGCATGCTGTCGGTATACCGGATCGGTTGATACTCGATCGCGCCGACACGGACCGAGCGCTACGTTCCCGTGCCATGAGGGCCACCGATCGATCCGCCGCTGCGCGATGGCTCGGCGGTGTCGCTGTCCTCGCGTTGCTCGCCGGAGCGTGCAGCTCCGACTCCGGAGAGGACACTGTGAACACGACGACCGGCGCGACGAACGACGATGCGTCGACGGCGACGGACGTCTCCCCCGATCCCGAGACCGACCCGGAGATCGATTCCGACGCCCAACCGACGGAGCGCCCGGGGCAGGCGACGTTGCTCGAAGCCGGCAGCGAACCGCGGGTGACGCTCGCCATCGCCGGCGAGCGCGATGCGGCGATCTCGGTCAGCGCCGTCGACGAACGCAGCGCCACCGTCGACGGGGCGACCACCGACGAGAGCCGGTCGGCCGAGTACGACGTCGCGGTCGAGATCGTCGCCCGCAACGACGGGTTCGAGTTGCTCGTCGCGCCGGCCGTCGCGACGATCGACGGGCCGGAACCGACGGCCGACGAGATCGGGATCCTGCAGTGGTCGGTCGACCCGAACGGCCTCACGCAGCGGGTGGTCCCGATTCGGGGTCCCGGCACGGCGACCCGCGACACGCTCGCGCTGTTCAACGTCCCCAACCTCGTCGTGACGACCCCGGTCGAGCCCGTCGGAGCGGGGGCGCGCTGGAGCCAGCCGCTCGAACCCGGCGTCGATGCCGCTCTGCTCTACACGCTCCACGACGTCAGCGAGACCGACCTCGACCTGACCATCGAGCTGGAGGCGCCCGTCGACGGTGGGACGCTGACCATCGAGGTCAGCGGCCGGTACGACCGCGCGACGCTGCTCACACGCGACGTGACCGCCATCTCCACGCTGGAGTTCACGTCGCCGGTCAGCGCCGACGGCGAGACGACGAGCCTGCAGGGTGTCTGGCGCAGCGAACGCACCTACACCGAGGTCGCAGGATGAGGTGGGTTCGAGCCGCGGTCACCGTCACCGTGGCAGTCGGCACGGCGTCGGTGTTCACGGCCGCATCGTCCGATCCCCCGGCGGTGCACGCCCAGGGCCGGCCCGACTGTTCCAACGGTCCCGCCAACGCCCTCGACCAGATCGGCGGCACCCTGCTCGGCGACATCTGGCCCGACTGGCTCCCGAACCCGTACGAGCCGGAGTCGCCCGACGAGGTGTGGGACCGGTGCATCCGGCCGTACCTGGACTTCCCGCCGCCCCGTGGCGGGCCCGGGCGGAACTCCGGCGATCCGCACATCGTCACCCAGGACGGCGCGACGTACGACTTCCACGGCGCCGGCGACTTCGTGCTCCTGAGGTCGGCGGTCAACGACGTCGAGCTGCAGGTGCGCTACCGGAGGTTCGGTCAGGTCTCGCTCTTCAACGGTGTCGCGATCCGGGTCGGCGACACGACACTCACCGTCGAGCGGTTCGTCCGCGATGAGCCGCCCCTCGTGACGCTCGACGGCGTCGAGCTGCAGCTGTCCGACGTCGGGTGGCACGACCTCGGCATCGGATTCGTGATGCGCGCCGATCAGACCGTGTTCGTCGAGCTCGCGAACGGGATCGTGCTCGAGGCCACACGGCCGGGTCTCACACTGCTCACGCCGGTCGAGTGGGCCGGCACGTTCGAGGGCATCCAGGGCAACGGCGACGGCGATCCCACCGACGACGTCGCAACCGCGGACGGGAGTCTGGTGAACCCGGCCGACACCGAGGCCATCTACGGCGAGTTCTTCGACAGCTGGTACATCGCGCCCGCCGGCTCGCTCTTCACGATCCCGTTCGACGAACAGCTCGACGGCCCGATCCGACCCGACGAGTTCGTCACGATCGCCGATCTCGATCCGGCCGCCGTCGCCGACGCCGAACGGACGTGCCTCGACGCCGGCCTCACGGCCGGCATCCGGCTCGAGCACTGTGTCTTCGACGTCGCCGTCACAGGCGATCCGTTCTGGGCGGAGTCCGCGCTCCCGGCGGCCGAGCTGACGTCCGTGCCGGCCGTCGCATTCGAACCCGACGTCGAGGACGTCATCGCGCTGGGCGCCACGGGTGTGGTGGCACCCGATGTGCCCGAGGCCGGTGCCGGGAAGCTCGGCCGGCGGTTCGCCGCCGACGACTTCACCATCGCCGAGTTCGCAGCCGGCACCCGGTCCCTCCGCGTCACCGAACCGTGCTCCCGCGGCGTCGGACCGGTTGCCGTGCTCATCGACGACGGCGAGCCGACCGAGTCGCTGCACCTGGTCTGCCGTGCTCGCTATCCGCTGCCGTCGACGGCGTTCGCACTCCGCGTCATCGACCCGACGGGTGGTGAGCCGGACTACGGCTTCGAGATCACACAGGCCGACGTCACCGATCTCGGACTGCTCGTCGACGGCGCGGAGTACCGGGGCGAAGTGCGCTCCGCGGGGGCCGTCGTCGGCCGACTGCCGTACGACTCGGGCTCGCGGGCGTTCGTCGCAGCGCTCGACGACGCCGACTGCACGGTCGACGTCCGCATCGTCGACGCCGGCGGTGCCGCGCAGGGACTCACCCGCGCCGGCTGTCTCGACGTCGGTCCGATCGACTTGACCGGCACCGCTCCGTTCTCGATCGAGCTCTCCGGAGATCCCGCCGGCGACTACCACTTCACGGTCACCGAGGTGGCCGGCGACACCGTGTCGTCAGCCCAGCTCGGGCAGCGAGTCGACCTCGAGGTGTCGACCCCCGGCCAGCAGGCGAGCACCACGATCGACCTCACCACCGGCGACCGCGTCTACGTCGAGACCATCGACCACATCGGCGGCCGGCTCGTCGCCATCGGCCCCGACGGCACCGAACTCCGGTCCGTCCTCTCCATCAACGACCTCGGACTCCTCCAAGCCACCACCGACGGCACCCACACCATCACCATCCGGCCCGACGACGCCAACACCGGCACCCAACAACTCACCATCCACACCGTCGCCGACGACACCACCACACCCGCCACCCCCGACACCGAGATCCCCCTCACCATCA
>NZ_JASJCS010000005.1 GCF_030065885.1 Ilumatobacter sp.
CGATCCCACTCCCACGGCGTCGGTTCGAGCCCCAGCAGGTGACAGATCGTGACCGAGTTCGTACCGGCGTGGGCGACCAGCGCGATGCGAACGTCCGGCTCGGCGATGGTCCAGACCGGGAGGTCGTGGTCCTTGCGGTGCACGCCGCGCTCGGCGAGGAAGGCCGTCGCTCCTTCGTGGATCCGGTCGGTGAACGCACGGATCGACTCGCCGCCCTCGAGCCCGTGCCAGCGGTCGTCGACCGGGCGTTCGCGCATCTCCCGGTACGCCTGCTCGGCCTTCTCGGCCGGCGAGCCGTGCCAGCCGGGGTCGCGGATCTCCTCGAGCCACGGCTGGATCGCCTCGTCCCTCCCGAGTCGCCCGAACAGCGGCGCGGCCGTCTGCCGAGCCCGCGTGAGCGGCGACGCGTACACCTCGTCGAACTCCTCGCCGCCGAGCGCAGTGGCCATCCGCTCGGCCTGCCGGTGGCCGAGCTCGGTGAGTGGTGGGTCGACGACGTTCAAGCCCTCCTTGACCCACTGGGGCTGGCCGTGCCGGATCAACGTGATCTCCACGGCGGCGACGGTACTCTGCCGGGCCGTGACCGATTCGTACAGTTCTCCCGGCGCAGGGTGGTTCCCCGACCCGCTCGGCCGTCACGAGCACCGGTACTTCAACGGCACCCAGTGGACCGCGGACGTCGCCGAGGGCGGCCAACGGTTCGTCGACCCGCTCGGGACCGATCCCGGCCCTCGCCCCGGCGCACCGCCGGGCGCACAGCCGTTCCCGGGCGGCCAGCAGGCGCGCAACGGCCTCGCGACGGCGGCGCTCGTGTGCGGGATCCTCGGCATGCTGTTCGCCTGGATCCCGTTCATCTTCGTCGTCGGACTCGTCCTGGCGATCCTCGCGATCGTCTTCGGCATCCGGGGCCTTCGCAAGTCGAACGTCGTGCACGTGGGCCGCGGCCCATCGATCACCGGGATCGTCACCGGGCTGATCGGCCTCGCCCTGGCGGTCGTCGGGATCGCCCTGTCGGTCGTGCTGTACCGGGCCGTCGACGACTTCGCCAGCCCGGGCCCCGTGGTCACCGACGTTGCGTCGTGCGACGTCGACGGCGCCGTCGCAGTCGTCTCGGGCGAGCTGACCAACGCGAGCGCACGCACCCGCGACTACACGGTGTTCGTCACCGTCGACCGCGACACCGAGATCTTCACGCTCGACTCGATCCCGGCCGGCGAGACCGTCGGCTGGACGGTGACGACCACCGCACCTCGCAGCGGCCGCGACTGCGACGTCGAGGTCGTCGTGCAGGGGCCGTTCCCGTTCGGCGTCGAGATCGACCCGATCGACCCCTGAGCGAGCGCTCGCGACGCGACACCCATAGGGTGAACGCCGTGCAGACGGTCCCCGTCGAGCCCCCCGCCCAGCCGGCGAGCAGGAAGCTCGTCCGAGCGTTCCTGACGGTCGTCGTCGTCGTGTTCGCCGTGTTCTGGATCTGGGCGCTGTTCTTCGCCTCGAAGGAAGCCGTCAACAAGATCGACGATCGTGCGTGGGCCGCCCGCGCCGAGACGATCTGCACCGGCGCCAACGAGGAACGGCTCGAGCTGGCCGACTTCCGCAGGATCGACGACGGCGGCCCCGAGCTGATCCGCGAGCGCGCCACGATCGTCGACCGCTCGACCGACATCCTCGAGCGGATGCTCAACGAGGTGGTCGCGATCGAGCCGGCCGATCAGAAGGGCCAGGGCATCGTGCCACTCTGGGAGGACGACTACCGGACCTACCTCCAGGACCGCCGCAACTACGCCGACGACCTCCGCGAGACCGGCGAGAACCTCGCCTTCTACGAAACCGCGGTGGGCATCCCGGTCAGCGAGCGGCTCGAGACCTTCGCCGGCGACAACGAGATGCCGGCCTGCGCGCCGCCGCGCGACCTCAGCCGCTGATCGAACGACCTCAGCTCGTGATTCGTCTGACGACGGTGGCGGGGCCCCGCCCTGATCTCAGCTCGTGATTCGTCTGATGACGGTTGCGGGGGCCCCGACGGCGACCGAGTAGTCCGGGATCTGACCGGCCACGACGCTGTTGGCGCCGATCACCACGTGCCGGCCGATGTGGGCGCCGGGCAGCACGACGGTGCCGTGGCCGAGCCAGGCGCCGTCGCCGATGACGACCGGCGCCTCGGGTTGGAGCTGCTGCGAGATCGGGCGGGTGACGTCCTCGTAGCCGTGGTTCTGGTCGGTGACGTAGACGTGGTGGCCGGTCCAGACGTCGTCGCCGATCTCGATGCAGAGGTGGCCGACGATGCCGCTGCCACGCCCGATCAGGCAGCGGTCGCCGATCGTGACCACCGGGTCGGTGATGCACTGCTGCCCGGGCACCATGCCCGCCGAGAGCGTGACGGCCGGGCCGATCATCGTGTCGGTGCCGATGTGGATGTAGCGCTCGTTCATCAACGTGTTCGGCGGGTGGCAGATGACGCTGTTGGCACCGAACGCACCGAACCGGCGACCGCGAGCGGTGTCGGGGCCGATCGCCGCCCACCGGTTGCCCGTCTCGCGCGCCCGGTGGATCAACTCCCCGGCAGCCCGGGTGAGCACGGACCTGGCGCGCCGCACCGCCGTGTCGGGAGGTCGATCGGCCTGCAGCACGCCGCGCACGCTACCGGTCGCTACGGTCGCGGCGTGCCCTCCGACCACCGCGACCCCGGCTCGATCTGCGACGTCGACGGCGTGCTGGTGGGCCATCACCAGCGAACCGGGCGCGGGTGGCAGACCGGCACGACGGCGGTCGTCATCCCGTCCGGCGCCGTCGCGGCCGTCGACGTGCGAGGCGGTGGGCCGGGCACCCGTGAGACCGACGCGCTGGCACCCGGCAACCTCGTCGACCGGGTGCACGCGATCTGTCTGTCGGGCGGGAGCGCGTTCGGGCTCGCCGCCGCCGACGGCGTGATGGCTGTGCTCGAGGAGCGTGGGCTCGGCGTCCCGGTCGGTCCCGGCGAGCACGACGTGGTCCCGGTCGTCCCGGTCGCCGTGATCTTCGACCTCGCCCGCGGCGGGAAGTTCCGCAATCGGCCCGATGCGACGTTCGGCGAGCGAGCCGCGCGCCGTGCGAGCCGGAGCGATCGGCGCGGCACCATCGGGGCCGGCACCGGCGCACGCGCCGGCGGCCTCCAGGGCGGCGTCGGCATGGCGTCCGCGGCCGTCGACCCGCTCGGTGTCACGGTCGCCGCCCTGGCGGTGGTGAACGCGTCCGGCTCGGTGATCGATCCCGCCAGCGCGCGACCCTGGTGCGACGACGGCCGCACGCGGCGCCCCTCCGGGGCCGACAAGGCGGCGCTGCGAAAGCGGCTGACCGCCGCGACCGCCCCACCGCAGCCGCTCAACACCACGATCGGCGTGGTCGCGACCGACGCCGCGCTCACGCGCCCCGAGGCGGGCCGGCTCGCACTGGCGTCGCACGACGGGCTGTCACGGGCGATCCGCCCGGCACACGCGCTCACCGACGGCGACGCGATCTTCGGCCTGTCGACGGGCGCGATCGAGCTCGCCCACGACGCCGCAGGTCTGGTCCGGGCCGGCGACTCGCGGGCCGCTCAGCTCAACGCCGTGTTCGCCGTCGCCGCCGACGTGTTCGCACGGGCGTGCACCGATGCGGTGCTCAGCGCCGAGTCGATCGGCGACGCGCCGGCGTACCGCGACGTCTGCCCGACCGCCTTCTGATCACCACGCCGAGCCGATCCACTGTCGCGGTCGCTGGGTCGGCGACGGCGCGGCTCCTTATGCTCGCCGTCGATGGAGACGTTCACCTCGCCGTCCGCGATGCGCACATGGGCCGAGTCCGAGCGTTCGGCAGGGAACAGGATCGCCGTCGTGCCCACCATGGGCGCGCTCCATGCCGGTCACCTCGCGCTGATCGAGGCCGGCAAGGAGCGTGCCGATCGCGTCGTCGTGACGATCTTCGTCAACCCGCTGCAGTTCAACGAACCGAGTGACTTCGACGCCTACCCGCGCCCGATCGACGGCGACGTCGAAGCGTGCCGGCAGGCCGGCGTCGCCGCCGTGTACGCACCGACGGCGGCCACGATGTACCCCCCGCTCTTCCAGACCCACGTCGAGCCCGGGGCGCTCGCGGAACGTCTCGAGGGGCCGATGCGGCCCGGGCACTTCCGGGGCGTCGTCACCGTCGTCACCAAGCTGTTCGGGGCGACGCTCCCGCACGTGGCGATGTTCGGGCAGAAGGACTACCAGCAGCTGGCGATCGTCCGGCAGATGGCGGCGGACCTCGACGGGGGCGTCGAGATCGTCGGCGTGCCGACGGTTCGCGAGCCGGACGGCCTCGCACTCTCGAGCCGCAACCTCCTCCTCACCCCGGAGGACCGGGCGGCGGCCGTCGTCGTCAACCGGGCGCTCCGCGCCGCGGTCGAGCGGCATCACGACGGCGAAGCCGACGCCGGCGCCCTGACCGGGCTCGCCAGGTCGATCCTCGACGCCGAGCCGAGAGCGAACGTCGAGTACGTCGAGCTCGTCGACGCGGTGACGCTCGTACCCGTCGACGCCGTGCGGTCAGCCGCTGTGATCCTGACCGCCGCCTGGTTCGGTGAGGTACGGCTGATCGACAACCAGCTCCTCGGCTGACACGTCGACCGCGACGACCGACATCGACAGGTCGGTGTCGACGTCGTCGATGATGCCCGAGAGCAGGATGCTGAGCACGACTCCGTTGAAGATCGCATGCCCGATGACGGTCGGCCCGATCCGCCGTGTGAGGTACGCCGACACGCCGAAGGCGACGCCGACGCCCGACAGCATCATGGCCAGGCCGACGTTGCCGACGCCGCGGATCGGGTCGACGTGGGCGACCCCGAACAGGACACCCTGCAGGCCGATCGCGAGGACCGGGCCCATGCGGCTCAGCAGGCCGCGCATCACGAGGCCGCGGAACACGAGCTCTTCGATGATCGGAGCCGCGATGACGGCTGTGACCGCCGTGGCGACCAGGTACGCACGGTCGGCCTCGAGGTCGGTCGCGCTGTCCACGTTGCTGCTGACGGGGATGTCGAGCACCAGGATCACGGCGCCGACGACCAGCTGGACGCACACCGCGGACATCCACGTGACGGGCCCCCAGCCGAGGTCGCTCCACTTGAATCGCCACCCGAGCGAGCCGAACCGACCCGCCCCCCACCGGCGCCGGACGTACCACCCCCATGCGATCGACGGGCCGTAACCGAGCGTGGCGAGGATGACGACGTAGACGATGACGGGCCAGTCGAAGTCGATCAGCGCATCGACCAGGAACTTCGCGGTGAGCAGCGAGGCGACGAGCACCGCGAGCGCGCCCAGCGCAGCGCCCAGCGGCAGGTCGGGGTGCTCCTCGGCTTCCTCGAAGACGGGTTCGGGCGCGGCCCAGACCGAGCCGTCGAAGTAGCGGTACCCCTGACCGCTCGGGTCGGGGTACCAACCGGCCGGAGCCGTCGTGGGTGGTGGCAGCTGTGTCATCGGAAGTGGCGACCAGCGTAGAGCCATGACGGCCCGACGGAGCTTGCTGCACCCACTCGGCCCACTCGGGGCAGGCACCGGTCGGGGGTCAGCCCGGCAACTCGCTCGGGATCCGCTCGGCGTACACCCACTCCTCGAAGAAGGGCCCGAGATCGACGCCGGCCGCCTCCTCCATGACGGCCCTGAACTGCTCGGTTCCGGCCGATCCGTCGAGGTGGGTCGCCACCCATGCCCGCAGCCCCGCGAAGAACGCGTCGTCGCCGACCGTCGCCCGCAGCGCGTGCAGGACCGCGCCCCCGCCCTGGTAGACGACGGTGCCGAACAGCCGCTCGGGCTCGGTGAGCGGCCAGCCGGTCCTCGGCAGCTGCCGGAAGGCGAGGCCGACGCTCGACTCGAGGTCGGCCAGCCCGACGTGGTCCAGCCACAGCCACTGTGCATACGTGGCGAACCCCTCGTTCAGCCAGATGTCGTTCCAATCCGCCGGCGACACCGCGTTGCCGAACCACGAGTGCGCGAGCTCGTGCGCCAGCAGCAGGTGCTGGAAGAAGCCCAGCTCGCCCGACATGTCGTCGGCGCTGAACAGCGACAGACCCTGCGTCTCCATCGCGAGCCCGCGCTGGGAGTCCGCGAGCGCCAGGCCGTACCGGTCGAACGGATACGGCCCGAACAGGTCGGCGAAGAACGTGAGCTGCTCGTCGGTCACGTCGAGGTACGGATCGAGCGTCTCGCGGCGATCGGCGAGCACCACGTGCTGCAACGCGACGCCGCTCGTCGACGTGCCGCCGTCGACGACGACGTAGTCGCCGACGAGCATCGTGATCAGGTAGCTCGCCATCGGCTCGTCCTGACGCCACGTCCAGGTCGCGGTCTCGCTGTCCGAGGTCGAGCCGACGAGCGCACCGTTCGCGATCGCGGTCAGCTCGTCGGGCACGTCGACCTCGAACGTCCACGTGGCCTTGTCGGTCGGGTGGTCGTTGACCGGGAGCCACGTGCTCGCTCCGTCGGGCTCGTTGACCGCCCAGAGGCCGTCCTCGGTCGGGAACAGCCCGGCTCGATCGCCGAACCCCCCGCCCGGCGGGACCGCGACCTCGTAGTCGACGTCGACGCGCACGCGCTCGCCGGTCGCCAGCGGCTGCCCGATCTCGACGATCAGCTCGTCGTCGACGTGGTCGAACGCTGCGGTCCGCCCGCCGACGGCGACGTCGGCGACCACGAGGCCGTTCGCGTCGAGTGCGATGCGGTCGGTGGCCCGGGCGACGACGAGGTCGACGCCGACCTCCCCGGTCAGGGTCAGCGAGTCGGGGTCGTAGGAGATGACGACGTCGTAGTGCTCGACGTCGATGTCCGCAGACCCGAGCCCCGGGATTCGGGTGTCGTCGACCGATGTCGAGCGCGAGAGTGGCTCGGTCACGGGTGGCGACGTCGGAGGGCTGGTCGCCGTCGCACCGGTCGTCGGTGGGCTGGTCGTCGGTGCGCTGGTCGCCGGTGGGCCGGTCGTCGGCACCGTCGCCGAGGACCCGTCGGGCGTGGTGGCGATCACGATCGTCAAAGCCGTCTGCGAGGACGCGCGTGCGTCGACGACCGATGGCGCAGCCCGCGATGCGCAACCCGACAGCAGTGCGCAGACCACGACCAGGCTCGGGCCGGTCAGCCTGCTCGCTCCGTCCATCGATCGCGACGGTACCGGGCGCTGCGGCACCGGTGTCGGCAGCAGATCGGTGC
Source organism: Ilumatobacter sp. (assembly GCF_030065885.1). GTDB lineage: Bacteria > Actinomycetota > Acidimicrobiia > Acidimicrobiales > Ilumatobacteraceae > Ilumatobacter. The sequence goes on from NZ_JASJCS010000005.1 coordinate 7,203, forward strand.
CTCCGCAGAGCGGCGACGGCTGCCACGGCTATGTCCGGACTTGGCAAGGTTTCCTCAAGCTTCGGACACCTCCGTCAAGACGACCTCTGCGACACCGATGACAAACCGTGCTCGAACCCACCTCAGACGTCTCGCGCCGCCCCCGCCGTTGGAAGCTCTCCGCCGTGGCCGCCGCGATGGGCGTCGCCGTGGGCACCTTCGGACTGAGCACCGGCAGCTCCGTCAACGCCGTCGCCGACTCCGACTGGCTCGGCGTCGTCAACACGTACCGGGCGATGTCCGGTCTCGACGCCGTGTCGGCCGACGCCACCTGGTCGGCTCAGGCCGAGGCGCACTCGTGCTACATGCTGCAGAACGGCATCTCGCACGACGAGATCCCCGGCCGTCCCGGCTACACCCCAGGCGGCGACCTGGCCGGCAACAACGGCAACGTCGCCGTCAGCAGCTCGATCGCTGCATCGGCTCGCAACCACATCGACCTCTGGATGACCGGGCCGTTCCACGCGATCGGCATCCTGCGACCGAACCTCACGACCAGCGGGTTCGGGCTCTGCACGAACGCCTCGACACCCACCTGGCGCTCCGGCGGCACCCTCGACGTGCTCCGCGGCATCGACAACAGCAAGCCGAAGCCCACCTCGGCGGTCGTGTTCCCCGGCGACGGCGCCACCGTGCCGCTGCACAGCTTCATCACCGAGTACCCGAACCCGGTGGACCTCTGCGGGTGGAGCGGCAGTGCAGGCCTCCCCCTCATCGCGATGCTGCCCAACGATCTCTCGACGGCCAACTCGACGCTCAGCGGCCCCAACGGGCCGATCTCGACCTGCACCCTGCACGAGGGCAACACCGGCGCCAACGGCCTGGCGCAGGCCATCCTCGACGGCGACAACGCCGTCGTCGTGATGCCCCGCGAGCCGCTGGCCGACGGCACGTACACCGCGACCGTCAACTCGGACGGCGGCAGCACCACGTGGTCGTTCACCGTCGACCGCGATGCGCCCCTGTCCGCCGAGGTGCCCGAGCTCCCCGACACCGAGCCGACCGCAACGTCGGCCCGCTTCGAGTCGGTCGACCCGTTCCGTCACGTCGACAGCCGCGAGGCGCTCGGTTCGGTCCGGCTGCGGGGCGGCAAGATCACCCGCATCCCGGTCGCCGGCGACGACGTCGTCGCCGTCAGCGCCAACTTCGTCGCCGTCAACCCCGAGAACCACGGCTTCGTCACTGCGTTCAACTGCACGACCGAGCTCCCCACCGTGAGCACGATCGGCTACGGCCCCGGCGACGTCGTCGCCAACCAGGCGATCGTGCCGCTCCAGTCGGGCGACATGTGCCTGTACTCGCTGAAGTCGACCGACATCGTCGTCGACATCAACGGCTACTACACGACGAAGGGCGGCGACGGGCTCCAGCCCCTGACGCCGAAGCGCCTGTACGACAGCCGTGACGCCGGCGAGACCAAGCTCCGCGCCGGTGTCGAGCTGCCGATCCAGATCGCCGGCGAGTTCGGTAGCGCACCCGCCGGAGCGCCGAGCGTGGCGATGAACGTCACGGTCACCGAGCCCACCGACCACGGCTTCCTCCAGGTCTACCCCTGCGGATCGAGCACCGGCAGCCAGATCTCGTCGATCAACTACACGCCGATGGAGTCGCGGCCGAACTCGGTGGTCACGCCGCTCGACGACCGCGGCCGCATCTGCGTCCGCTCGTTGCGCGACACCCACGTCATCATCGACGTGACCGCGTACTTCGCCGAGACGTCGGGCTACGACTTCATCGCCCTCGACCCGATCCGCCTCTTCGACAGCCGCTCGCGGCACGACGACCTGAACTCGACGACCAACGGCACCCGCGTGAAGGCCGGGCAGATGGCCCGCCTCGACATCGCCGGCAACCGCGGCGTCCCCGCCGACGCGAAGGCGGTGTCGATCAACGTCACCGCCGTCATGGCCGACGGCCCGACGTTCGTCACCGTCTACCCGTGCGGGAAGCGCCCGACGACCTCGAACCTCAACCTCCTGCCCTGGGAGCCGGTGGCGGCGAACGGGGCCATCGTCAAGCTCTCGCTGAGCGGCGAGCTGTGCGTCTACACCCTCGACGACGCCCACCTGATCGTCGACATCAACGGCGTCTGGATCTGACGCCCACGATCGGCCGGGCGCTCCGCATGAGGCGCCCGATCGAGTGACGATCAGCGGTGGAGGTCGGCGTCGGCCACCCTCGCGCGGTACCGGATAGTGAACACCGAGTCCCCCGAGAGGACACCACCGCGACCGAGCATGCGACCGCCCTCCCAGTTCGACAGACCGAGCTCGGGCGTGCGGAGCGCGTACTGACCGTCGACCCAGCGGGTGAAGCCGTCGCCGACGAACGGCGCGTCGACCGTCGACCAGAACCGCTCGTGTGCGTCGGCCGACTCGCTCACCAGCGAGGCGACGAAGTGGGGGCTGTATTCGTTGCAGAGCCGGACGGCCTCGGCCGCGTCGTCGACGACGTGCAGCGTCGCCTCGGGTGAACCCTCCCACTCCCACTCGTGACCGAGGCTCTCGACGTCGATCGTCGACACGAACGGTTCGTCGTGGGTGCCGTCGGCGCGGACCACCGCCGATCGGCGTGAGCGGTCGCCGTCGGGCACGTACGGCCCGGCAGCCTCGGTGACGTGGACGCGACCGTCGGCGCCCCGCTGCTCGCCGGCGGCCGTGACGGCGCCGAGGAAGGCAGGCACCAGCTCGGCCGCGCGCTCACGCACGATGCAGCAGACGTTGAGCGTGTTGCAGACCTTGCGGTCGAGCGAGTGCGTCACCGTCGATGCGAACCGTGCGGTGTCGGCCGTCTCGTCGGCGACGACCCACGCTCCCCCGGTGCCGTGCAGGCTGACCGGCACACCTGCGTGGCGGGCGACAGCGCCGAGTTGGGCGACGGCAGGGCCCGAGCCACGCGCAACTGCCAGCGAGAGGCGCTCGTCGGAGAAGAGCGCCCAACCGGCTGCGTGCGCCGCCGAGGTCACGAGGCTGATCGTGCCCGCCGGCAGACCCGCCGCCACGAGCGCCGGCTCGAGCGCGTGCCGCACGATCGCCTGGGCCGTGCCGAGCGCGTCGGAGCCGATGCGGAAGACGACCGTGTTGCCGGTGCGCACGACACCGGCGGCGTCGGCGAAGACGTTGGGGCGACCCTCGAAGACGAACCCGACGACGCCGAGCGGGGCGCGACGCGCTTCGAGGGTCCATCCGTCGTGTTCGACGTGTCGCTCGAGCAGGTCGCGGCCGGCGTCGAGCTCGGCCCACGCCCGCAACCCGGCCACCATGTCGCGGCGCATCGCGTCACCGAGCACGAGCCGGGTCGTCGAGCGGTTGCGGGCTGCGGCCTGCTCGACGTCGGCGGCGTTGGCCGCAGCGATCGGCGCGAACGACTCGTCGGCTTCGAGCAGGTCGGCGAAGCGCTCGAAGAAGTCGGTGATCTGGTCGTCGGTGTTGTGCGCGAGGCCGGCGAACGCCTCGACCGCGGCGGTGACCGCACCCGTGGCGACGGCGTGTTCGGCTTCGGGAACGTGGAGCAGCGAGCCGCTGCTCGGGTCGACCACGAGCCGATCCCCGCTTCGGAACGCGGCGGCGAGCTCGTCGGACACGGTCGCCACCCGGTTGCCGCCGTACACGATGGCCTGGCCGGGTGCCAGCTCGGACAGGACGCCGGCACGCGGCGCAGTGGAGGTCGACATGGACGCGAAGCGTACGCTGGCCCGATGGGTGAGCCCAACGACGGCCGGAACGACGGCGACGACCGGTTCTACTTCCGCCAGCTGCTCTCGGGACGCGACTTCGCGGTCGGCGACCAGATGGCCGCACAGATGGTCAACTTCGTCTATGCGATCGGCGACCGCGCGACCGGTGAGTGCCTGCTGGTCGACCCGGCGTACGACCCCGCCGGGCTCGTCGAGACGGTCGAAGCCGACGGCCTGCGCGTCACCGGTGTGCTCGCCAGCCACTACCACGCCGACCACATCGGCGGTTCGATCATGGGCTACGACATCGCCGGCATCGCCGGGCTGCTCGAGCACGTCTCGTGCCCGATCCACGTCCAGCGCGACGAGGTCCCGTGGGTCGTGCGCTCGGCCGGCGTCACCGAGGACGTGCTCGTCGGCCACGACTCGGGCGACGTCGTCACCGTCGGCGACGTCGAGATCACGCTCGTCCACACCCCCGGCCACACCCCGGGCAGCCAGTGCTTCGAGGTCGGCGGCAAGCTCGTGTCCGGTGACACGCTCTTCCTCGACGGATGCGGCCGGACCGACCTCCCCGGCAGCGACCACGCCCAGATGATCGAGAGCCTCAAGCAGCTCGCCAAGGTCGACGACGACGTCATCCTCTACCCCGGGCATCGCTACTCGCTGGCGTCGAGCGCCACGATGGGCGCCGTCAAGCAGTCGAACTACGTCTTCGACCAGCTGTTGGGATCCTGATCGGGGTGCGCACGTGGCGCCGCTGATGTAGCGGCCGCCCTCCGGAGCTGCGGTGCTCGCTGCGCTGCGCTCCTCGCCTCCCTGCACGCGCGGGCGCGACCAGCTCGGCGACATGTCAGGCTTCGCCTCCCGAGCTGGCCGTCTCCGCGACGCCGCCGTTGGCGCCGCCGCTTCGACGCTCGCCCGCCTCGGTCCTACGACGCGGTCGGCCGATCTCGGCTGCGTCGGCTGCCGCCGCTCCCACGCTACCAGGTGTCGATGTTGGGGCGGGGGGCGTCGTCCGGCGATCGTGGTGGGGCGGATTCGAGGAGGGTGGTGATCCAGCGGCGGGTGTCGGCGGGGTCGATGACGTCGTCGATCTCGAAGTACTCGGCGATGCTGAGCGCCTTGCCGTGCTCGTAGAGGCGGCCAACGAGCTCGTCGAACAGCGCTTCGCGGGCGGCCTCGTCCTCACAGGCGTCGAGCTCGTTGCGGTAGCCGAGCCGCACGGCGCCCTCGAGGCCCATGCCGCCGAACTCGCCCGTCGGCCAGGCGACACACGCCAGTGGTGCCTTGGTGCTGCCGCCCATCATCGCCTGGGCGCCGAGCCCGTACGACTTGCGCAGCACGATCGAGACGAGCGGCACCGAGAGGTTGGCGCCGGTCACGAACAGCCGGCTGCAGTGCCGCACGAGCGCGGTCTCCTCGACGTCGGGGCCGACCATCATCCCCGGCGTGTCGACGAGCGAGATGATCGGCAGGCCGTGTGCGTCGCACAGCTGCATGAAGCGGGCCGCCTTGTCGGAACCGTCGCTGTCGATCGCCCCGGCCAGGTGCGCCGGGTTGTTGGCGACGATGCCGACGGGACGGCCCTCGACGCGCGCCAGGGCCGTGATCATCCCGACCCCGAAGTCGCGCCGGAGCTCGAGCACCGTGCCACGGTCGGCCACGAGCTCGATCGCCACCCGGACGTCGTAGCTCCGGAGCCGATCGACGGGGACCACGTCGCGCAGCTCGGCCTGGTCCGCCGCTTCCCAGTCGGCGAGCGTGCCCTGGAAGTAGCCGAGGTACTGCTTCGCCAGCGCGGTCGCTTGTGCCTCGTCGTCGGCGACGAGGTCGACCACGCCGTTGCTGCGCTGTACCTCGATCGGGCCGACGTCGGTCGGGGCGTAGACGCCGAGCCCGCCGCCCTCGATCATCGCCGGGCCGCCCATGCCGATGTTCGAATCCTTCGTCGCGATGACCACGTCGCAGCAACCGAGGATCGCGGCGTTCCCGGCGAAGCAGTAGCCGGCGTTGACGCCGACGAGCGGCACGGTCCCCGACAGGCGGGCGAAGAACAGGAAGGCGAGGCAGTCGAGACCGGTGACGCCGCTGGTGTCGGTGTCGCCCGGCCGGCCGCCGCCCCCCTCGGTGAAGAAGACGATCGGCAGCCGCAGCTGCTCGGCGAGCTCGAACAGCCGGTCCTTCTTGGCGTGGTTGCGGTGGCCCTGCGTCCCGGCCAGCACGGTGTAGTCGTACGAGACCGCGATCGCCCTGGCGGCGCGGCCGTCGAAGAGGTCGCCGTTGACCGTGCCGATGCCGCCGATCATGCCGTCGGCCGGCGTGCGGCGGATCAGGTCCTCGTGGTCGCGCCGTTTCCGCTGCGCGGCGATCGCGAGCGGCCCGTACTCGACGAACGAGCCCTCGTCGACGAGGTCGGCGACGTTCTCACGGGCGGTGCGGCGCTGCTTGCTGCGACGACGCTCGACCGCGTCCGGGCGAGCCGCATCGAGGCCGAGCTCGTGTCGCTCGACGACGTCGCGCAGGTCGCGGCGGTCCAGCCCCGATGGCACCGGTTCGGCAGCCGGCGGTGCGTCCTCAGCCGACGTCGCCGGAGCTGCCGCCGGGCCGAGCTCGACGAGCACGTCGCCCGGGTACACCGTCGACCCCGCCATCACCGCGACCGACACGACTTCGGCCGTCGCCGGTGCGACCACCTCGTGATGCAGCTTCATCGACTCGACCAGCGCAAGCACGGTGCCGGGTGCCACCACGCTGCCCGGCGCGACCTCGACCGAGACCACGGTGCCCTGCAACTCCGACAGCACGGTGGTCGGCGGCTCGGTCATCCGCCGATCCTTGCAGGACGCCCGAGTCGATCCGAACCCCGAACGCGAACCCGATCGGCCGGCCAGACCGCTCGCCAACTGCTCCTCGCCGACGCTCGTCCTCGGGCAAGCGGGGGCGACACCGCGCCGGAATGCGTCGCTGATCCAGGTCAGTGTCTAGTCGTCGCGACCGGTCCGAGGATGCCATCGGACCTCTTCGACGGTCGGAAACGGCAGAGGGTCCAACCACGTGTGGACATCGACGTCATGGAGTCGCCCGTTCCGGATCAGGAGCGTCATGCCGCCGACCGTCGCGCCGTTCTCGTCCACGATCTCGGCATCCACATCGAAGATCGACACCCCCGGATCAAGGCTCTCGTCGATGTTGACGAACCCGATCGAGCCGCAACCGCAAGAACAGGAGCGATACACCTCGGTCTCCGCCGTGAGCTGGGTGCGCAGAACGGCAGCATCGGCAACGTCGTGGGCGAGCCAAGCCTGCATCACCTCCAACTCGTTCGGCGAGATCCTCCGAGTATCCATCTCACAAGCCTGGCACGACGGCACCAGACCGGTGCCCGAGACCCGCGGGCTGGTCCAACTCGCGGTGCGGGACGGGTAGATCATCGAGGTGACAACTCAGCTTGCGCTCGCGGGCGGAGGTGGGCCGATCTCGGCAACCCAGGTTGTCAACTCCCGGGAACCTCCACCGGCCTCGCCGGTGAGCAATGCTTGCCGTCCGGCCGGCACGGCCGGATCTCTCGAGACGGCCCAGACGTTGCTGGGTACCGGCGCTAGTCGGATCCGGGGCGGCGTTGGAAGCCGGTGATCGACTGCTCCCCCATCACCAGCTCGGCAGCGACGGCAGCGAACAGAGCGGGGACGACGAAGTTCGGCTCGCCCGTGGTCTCGGCCACGAACATCACGGCCGCGAGCGGCACGCGGTAGCCCGCGCCGAGGAATGCCGCGATGCCGAGCAGCGTGTACAACGCCACGCGATCGGCGCTGATCAGCTCGGCGACGCCGCGACCGACGATCCCACCACCGACGACGAGCGGGATGAAGACCCCGCCGACGCCGCCACCGGCCGTGGTGAGCGCGGCAGCGAGACAGCGGATCGCGAGCACGGCGACGAGGAGCCAGATCGCCAGATCCGGTTTGACGAAGAGCCATTCGCGGAACACCTCGTAGCCGGCACCGATGCTCAGCGACTGCCCCGTCAGCTCTCGCGTCACGAAGAACAGACCGACGAGGCCTCCGGCGCTGACGAACAGCCGCGCCGGCAGCGCCCGCAGCGAGAACCCCTTGGCGATGCGCATCATCTTCGCGAACGCTCTCGCACCGACCGCACACGTCGCCCCGACGAGCAACGCGCCCAGCAGGTCGATCAGCTCGAACGAACGGATCGAGAACTCACCGACGCTGAGGAGCGGCGTCGTGTTGCTCAGCGTGACGAACGTCAGGTAGCCGGTCGCGCTGGCGACGAGGGCCGGGAGCAGCATGCGGCGCGCCATGTCGTCGCGATACGGGACTTCGAGCGCGAAGATCGCCCCGGTCGCCGGCGCCTTGAAGATCGCTGCGACGCCCGCCGCCGCTCCGGCGACGAGCAGTGTCCGGTGATCGGTGCCGCGAAAGGGACGGGGTAGGCGGCGCTGGATCATCGTGCCGAGCGCTGAGCCTCCGTAGAGCGAGGGACCCTCGAGCCCCAGCGCGCCGCCCGAGCCCAGCGTGGCGATCGACGCGCCGATCCGGGCACCGAGGTGGCGGGGGCGGAGCCGGTACGCGGGATCGTGGAAGGCGCGCAGGTACTCGTCCGACGTCGCCGGCGAGGCACCCCCGCCCACGACCCGCAGGATGATGGCGGCGAGCACGAGCCCGAGCGCCGGGGAGATCGCGCTCAGCCAGAGCGGCGCGTGCAGCACGCCGTGGTACGCCTCTTCGACGAGGTACTCGAACCCTCGTACGCCCAGCCCTGTCACGACGCCGGTGATCGCGGCGAGCAACACGACCTCGCGCGAGCGCCGGACGAGCTCGCGCAGCTCGTCTCGTCGCACCTCGAACGAATCGGGGCGGAGAGCCCTCATCATCCGTCGGCGCCACACGCGGACGCAGTGTACGACGCGGCCTGGTCGCGCGTTCAGCCCATTCGGCGGCTGTGCCGCACCGGCATCGGTTCGGCACAGCCGGCTGGTGGTCCCGGACTGGCGAACACGCCGCAGCTACCGTCGAGCAGGTGATCGTCGCGGCCTCAACCGACGAGTGCTGGGAAGAGTCGGGATCGTTGTGCCGATGGGTCTACGACCAGACCGACCAGAACGAGACCCTCGCCAACCTGAGCCAGTGGTTCATCGACTGGCCGCTGCGGATCCTGGTGGTCGTCGTCCTGGCGTGGATCCTCACGCGCCTGGCCCGGCGCTGGGTGGCGCGACTCGTGGCCCGCATCGTCGCTCCCGCCGAGCCGGTCAGGGAACGCCTCGAACGCATCGGCATCGACCTCCCGGACTCGATCGGCGAGCCGGTTCGAGATCCCCGTCGGCAGTCGAGGGCCGCGTCGATCTCGGTCGTCCTCACCAGCACCGTGATCGTGACGATCTGGACCATCGCGCTCATCACGATCCTCGGCATCGTCGGGATCCAGCTCGGGCCCCTGCTCGCCGGCGCCGGCATCGCCGGTGTTGCTCTCGGCTTCGGCGCCCAGAGCCTGGTCAAGGACTGCATCGCGGGGCTGTTCATGCTGATCGAGGACCAATACGGACTCGGCGACGTGGTCGACCTCGGGGAGGCGATCGGCGTCGTCGAGGAGGTGTCGCTGCGGACGACCGTGCTGCGCAGCCTCGACGGCACGGTCTGGCACGTGCCGAACGGTGTCGTGCAGCGCGTCGGCAACCTCAGCCAGCTCTGGTCGGTCGCCCTCATCGACGTCGACGTCGCGTACGACACCGATCTCGAAACGGCCCGCGAGCTGCTCCACGGAGCTGCGGCGGAGGTCTGCGAGCGTGAGGAATTCGCGGAGCAGGTGCTCGAGGCACCGACCGTGCTGGGCGTCGAGCGACTCGGCGCCGACGGCATCACCCTGCGGCTGACGGTCAAGGTCGAGCCCGGCGCCCAGTGGAACCTGCAACGCGCCATGCGTGAGCACGTGAAGCACGTCTTCGACCGCGCCGCCATCGAGATCCCGTTCCCCCAGCGCACGGTCTGGATGAAGGTCCCGCCGAACGCCGACGCAACGGACCCCTCGTGAGCCCGACTCGACGACCCGACTCGCCCGGTCGCGTACCGGCAGGAGGCCGTCGGTGACGGTCCTCACTGCGTTCCTGCACCGACCGACGACCTCGGCGCTCGTGATCGCCATCGTCGTCACCGTGGCAGGGTGGGCCGCCCACCGGTGGGCCGAGTGGTCGACGCGGCCCACCACACCCGAGCCGGGCCCGGCGCGCCGCCCGAAGCCGGTCCAGGGCGGCAGCGCCGAGACACCCGCCGTGATCGCGCTGCTCACCAACGGCTTCGACGTCCCGAAGAGCGCCGTCACGGCGACCGCGCTCGACCTCGCGGCTCGCGGGTGGATCCGCGTCGCCACCACCGATCAGGAACTGGTCGTCATGACCCGCGGCAGCGGGGAGGCCGGCGATTCGCTGCGGAGCTACGAGCAGCAGGTCCTGAACCACCTCGCCTCGCGAGCGTTCAACGACGTGGCGTCGGCGAACACGCTCGCGATGTCGCACCACCGCCTGAACCGCCGCTGGTGGACGAGGTTCGGCCGGTCGGTCGCGGCCGACGCTCAGGAACAGGGTCTCTGCCGCAGGCGCTACACGCCGACGCAGCTGGTCCCGCCGGCTGCGCTCGCCGTCACCGGCCTCATCGTGGCGTGGGTCGCGGCGCGCGGCGGTGACGAGATCGCGCTCACCGACTCGTGGGCATCGCGGGCCGTGTGGATCGGCGTCATCGGCGCAGCGGGTCTGCTGGCGTGGCGAACGGTCGAGCGCGCGATCGGCTCGAGCCAGCGACCGACCGAGGTCGGCACGCAGCGGACGTCCGCCTGGCTCGGCTACCGGCAGCGGCTCCGCGACCGGATCCCTGCCCACGCCAGCGTGCTCGCCCCGCCACCCCAACAGCTCGCCTTGGCACACGCGTCGGTCATGGGCGTCGCCGAACACGTCCTCGACGAGCTTCCTGCGGCACCCGAGGATCACGGCGTCGCGTGGTCCGAGGCCGGCGGCCGGCCGCACATCGTGCGGGTCCACTACCCGGTGCGGCCCGGGTTCGGCCAGCATCCCGTCAAGGTCGCCGCCGTCGGCGTCGTGCTCGTCGCAGCCGGCCGGTGGCTGAACGGCTTCCTCCAGCGGGTCGCCGACGGCGAGTCCCTCGAGTCCCTGCTCGAACGCGTTCCGGGACAGGTCGACCTGATCGAGGGCGTCGCCGAGGTGCTGGCGATCCTCTGCTGGATCCCGATCCTCGGTGGCATCTGGGCCGTGATCGCCGGCGCGGTCGACTCGATCGCGACCCGCGAGCGGGTCGGCGCCGTCGTCCGGGCGCGCCGGCCGGTCGAGGTGCTGCCGGGTCTCCTGCTGAACGTCGTGAAGCCGTTCGCCGAACGCGACCGGTTCTCGACGTACCTCGCCGTCGACGACGGTCGCCGGGTGAGCGTGTCGGCGTGGCTCGCGAACGAGCGGAGCGCCGCGCCACAGGGTGCGCAGGCCCGTGTCAGGGCGACGCCACTGCTCGGCTACGTGCGGTCGTCCGAACCGGTCGGCACCGCCGCCCGGGGTGACGGCTGACCGCACGAGACGACACGAGCGGCCGTCGTCGGCCAGGCTGTGCGGATGGATCGCACCGCTGAATGGGACGACTTGCGCAACCGGTACCTGCGACCGGTCGAGGAACGACCGCCGACGACGGCCCGCGGCGTGCATCACCAAGCGCTGCTCTGCGCCGACGTCGAGACCACCATCCGCTTCTACGACGGTCTGCTCGGATTCCCGTTGACCGAGCTGTTCGAGAACCGCGACTACGAAGGCTCGACCCACTTCTTCTTCGACATCGGCAACGGCAACTCGCTGGCGTTCTTCGACTTCCCCGGACTCGATCTGGCCGAGTACCGCGAGGTGCTGGGCGGACATCATCACCTGGCCATCTCGATCGAGCGGTCCGAGTGGGAGGCGGCCCGGGACCGGCTGTACGAGGCGGGCGTCGAGACGATGGAGGTCTCGGGTTCGTCGCTGTACTTCGCCGGTCCCGACGGTGAGCGGCTCGAGTTGATCAGCGACCCGCTCGGCGAGATGTACGGCTCCAAGATCGGCTGAGCCGGTCGAACGGCTCGGGAGGTGGTTTCTCCCCCGCGATCCGAGTCGTCCAGACTGACCTGCGATGACCGCCGACCACCGCCAGACCCTCGTCACCCTCGACCTCGAGGGTGTGCTCGTCCCCGAGATCTGGATCGCCGTCGCCGACCGCACCGGCATCGACGAGCTGCGCCGCACCACCCGCGACGAGCCCGACTACGACGTGCTGATGCAGTACCGGCTCGACGTGCTCGCCCGCCACGGGCTCACGATGAGCCTGGTCGCCGACGTGATCGGTGGGCTGCGACCGCTGCCGGGCGCGCGAGCGTTCCTCGATCGCCTGCGGGCCGAGACGCAGGTGATCATCCTGTCGGACACGTTCGAGCAGTTCGCCGGGCCGCTGATGGAGCAGCTCGGGATGCCGACGGTGTTCTGCCACCGGCTCGTCGTCGTCGACGACCGCATCGCCGACTACCGGCTGCGGCAACCCGATCAGAAGCGGCGCGCGGTCGAGGCGTTCCGATCGCTCGAGTACCGAGTGGTGGCGGCCGGTGACTCGTACAACGACACGACGATGCTCGCCGCTGCCGACCAGGGCTTCCTGTTCCGTGCGCCGCCCAACGTCCGCGACGAGTTCCCCGAGTACACGGCCGTCGACGACTACGACGAGCTGCTTCCGCTGATCCTCGATGCCTTGGCCGCGCCTACGGTCGAATCATGAACACCGCACCGCTCGACAAGTCCTTCGTCACGGTCGACGGGAAGCGCATGGCCTACCACGAGGCCGGCACTGGCGACCCCGTCCTCTTCCTCCACGGCAACCCGACGTCGTCGTACCTCTGGCGCAACGTCATCCCGCATCTGAGCGGCTCGTACCGCTGCATCGCCCCGGACCTGATCGGCATGGGCGACAGCGATCCGCTCGACGACGTCGGTGAGGCGTCGTACCGCTTCGTCGAGCATCGCGAGTACCTCGACGGTCTGCTCGACCAGCTCGACCTCGGCGACCGCGTCACGCTGGTGATCCACGACTGGGGGTCGGCGCTCGGATTCGACTGGGCCAATCGCCATCGCGACCGGGTCGCCGGCATCGCCTACATGGAGGCGATCGTGCGTCCGATGTCGATGGACGACTGGCCCGAGCAGATCCGCGCCCTGTTCCAGGGGTTCCGCTCGGCCGCCGGCGAGGACATGGTGCTCGACAAGAACGTGTTCGTCGATCGTGTGCTGCCGAGTTCGGTGATGCGCGGCCTGACCGACGAGGAGATGGCTGTCTACCGGGCGCGATTCACAGAACCGGGCGAGAGCCGCCGCCCGACGCTCACGTGGCCGAGGGAGATCCCCCTCGACGGCCCACCGGCCGACGTGGTCGAGATCGTCGGGGCGTACGCCGACTGGCTGGCGTCGAGCGACGTCCCGAAGCTGTTCGTCAACGCCGACCCCGGCGCGATCCTCGTCGGAGCCCAGCGCGATTTCTGCAGGTCGTGGCCGAACCAGACCGAGATCACCGTTCGGGGCACACACTTCATCCAGGAGGACAGCCCCGACGAGATCGGCGCGGCGCTCGCCGAGTGGCGCGCCACGTTCTGACGCGCGGTGCCGAACCGCCGATTCGGCCGACCACCTCGACATCGGGGAAGCTGATCGCCGTGGACCGCACGCCGTACGACGACGCTCACGAGATGTTCCGGGCCTCGTTCCGGACGTTCCTCGACCGCGAGGTCGTCCCGCACCACGAGCGATGGGAACGAGAGGGCATCGTCGACCGAGACCTGTACCGGCGCGCGGGCGAGGCCGGGTTCCTGGGCTTCGCTGCGCCGGCCGAGTACGGCGGCGGTGACGCACCCGACTTCAGGTTCAACATGGTCGTGCTCGAGGAGCTGTGCGACGCCGACGTGCTCGCCTCGGGCTTCGGCATCACGCTCCACAACGACGTCTGCCTCCCCTACTTCCTCGCCGGCGACGACGAGCAACGCGCCCGGTGGCTGCCCGGCATCTGCTCGGGCGAGCTCGTGACTGCGATCGCCATGACCGAGCCCGGCATCGGCTCCGACCTGGCGTCCATGACGACCACGGCGATCCGTGACGGCGACGACTACGTCGTGAACGGCGCCAAGACGTTCATCACGAACGGCATCGTGAGCGACGTGGTGATCGTGGCGTGCAAGACCGATCCGAGCCAGCAGCACCGCGGCATGAGCCTGCTCGTCATCGAGAAGGACCGCGACGGCTTCACAATTGGTCGCAACCTCGACAAGCTGGGCCTCCACGCACAGGACACGGCCGAGCTGTTCTTCTCCGACGTCAGGGTCCCCGTCGAGAACCGGCTCGGCGACGAGGGCACCGGCTTCGTCCAGCTCGTCTCGAAACTGCCGCAGGAGCGCCTCTCGCTCGCCGCCGCCGGTCTCGCCCACGCCGAGTCGGCGTTCGGCCGGACCCTCGAGTACGTGAAGGAGCGTCAGGCGTTCGGGCGACCGATCGGCTCGTTCCAGAACAGCCGGTTCAAGCTCGCCGAGATGCGCACCGAACTCGACATCGGCTGGGCGTTCGTCGACCGCCAGATCGAGCAACTCAACGCCGGAACCCTCAGCGCCGAGGACGCCGCCGAGAGCAAGTGGTGGTGCACCGAGCTGCAGCAGCGGGTCCTCGACACCTGCCTGCAGCTGCACGGGGGGTACGGCTACATGAACGAGTACTCGATCGCCCGCGCCTACGCCGACGGACGGGTGCAGACGATCTACGGCGGCACGACCGAGATCATGAAGGAGATCATCGGCAAGTCCCTCGGCGTGTAGGGCGACAGCGGAGGGAGTGCCGCTTCGTCGGTGCCGGCTGCGAGACTCGTGGCCGTGCTGCACACACATGACTACTTCGTCTCGTCCGACGGCCTCCAGCTCTTCCGGCAGGCGTGGCTCCCCGACGGCGACCCGCGCGGCGTCGTCCTCGTGATCCATGGCCTGGGTGAGCACTCGGGCCGCTACGGGCACGTGGCCGACCGCCTCGCCGGGGCCGGCTACGCGGTGCATGCGCTCGACCATCGCGGCCACGGCAAGTCGAACGGCAAGCGGGCCTTCGTGAAGCGGTACGACGAGTTGATGACCGATCTGGCCCAGTTCCGGCGGATGGTCGAGGAACAGCACCCCGAGCTGCCGCTCGTCGTGCTCGGCCACAGCATGGGCGGCAACCTGGCGGTCGGGCACGTCCTCGACCACCAGGACGGGGTGGCGGGTCTGGCCCTCAGCGGCGCGGCGCTGAAGGCGGGCGACGACCTCTCGGGTCCGCAGATCACGATCTTCAAGGCGATCGCCAGGGTGGTGCCCGGCTTCCGCCCGCAGGCCCTCAGCGCCGACGCGATCAGCCGCGACCCGGCGGTGGTCGCGGCATACCGTGACGATCCGCTCGTGTTCACCGGCAAGATCTCGGCCGGTCTCGGCGCCGCGCTCCTCGAATCGATGGACCGATTCCCGGCGCGCTACGGCGAGCTGCGGCTCCCGGTCCTGATCATGCACGGCACCGAGGACCAGCTCACCCCGATCGAGGGCTCCCGGGAGCTCGAGCGGCTGGCCACCAACGCCCACGTGACGAGCCACTACTTCGAGGGCCTCTACCACGAGATCTTCAACGAACCCGAGCAGGCGGAGGTGCTGGACGACCTGGTCGAATGGTTGGACGGCGTGACCGGCTGAGGCGACCGGCAGCCGGGGCTCCCACATCGGCCCGGTCAGAACGGGACCGAGTGCCCTAGGCGGCCCGAAAGCGCTTACATACGCTCGAATTGATGCTGAGCCCAGACCGTTCGATTCCCGCGTCCCAACCCTTGCGCCGCTGGCCCGTGGTGGTCGGCGCGGTCCTCATCCAACTCTGCCTCGGAGCGATCTACGCGTGGTCGGTGTTCACGCCCGACCTCAAGGACTCCGGATGGAGCAACGTCGAGACGCAGTTCGTGTTCTCGACCGGCTTGGCGAGCTTCGCGATCGTGATGGTGCTCGCCGGACGGAACCTCGAGAAGCTCGGCCCCCGCAAGCTGGCCGTGGCAGGCGGTCTCACCCTCGGCGTCGGGTACGCGATCGCGTCGATCGGGGGCGGTGACAGCTTCTGGCCGGTGCTGCTCGGTATCGGCCTCGTCGGCGGCTCCGGCATCGGGCTCGGCTACGTCGTCCCGATCGCCGTCGGCATGCGGTGGTTCCCCGATCACAAGGGCGCGATCACCGGCCTGGCGGTCGCCGGGTTCGGGTTCGGTGCGCTCGGCTGGATCAAGATCGCCGGCTCGTGGGGCGGCCTGATCGACGAGATCGGGCTCGGCTCGACGTTCTTCGCCTACGGCGTCGCGTTCGCGACGATCGTGCTGCTGGGGTCGTTCGCGATGACCATGCCGCCCGAGGGGTGGCTGCCGCCGGGCTTCACGCCGCCCGTCGCGGCCGGCGAGGGATCGGAGGACTTCACGCCCCGCGAGATGCTGAGGATGCCACAGTTCCACCTGATGTCGCTGACGTTCGCGATGAGCGCCGGCGCCGGACTGATGGCGATCGGGCTGATGAAGCTCTACCCGCCCGAGGTGCTGACCGACAACGGCCTGTCCGAGAGCGAGGCCGACGCGATCGCCGGCACGGCGATGGCCGTCTTCTTCAGCCTCGCGAACGGTGCCGGCCGGGTGCTGTGGGGTGTCCTGAGCGACAAGCTCGGCCGCAAGCGGTCGGTGGTGACGATGGCAGCGACACAGGGCGCGTTCCTGATCCTGTTCATCCCGATGGCCTCGAACGAGTGGACGCTGTACCTGGCCGCCACGCTGATCGGCTTCAACTTCGGCGGCAACTTCGCCCTCTTCCCGGCGCTCACCGCCGACGAGTTCGGCAACAGCGCGGTCGGCAAGAACTACCCGTGGGTGTTCCTGTCGTACGGCGCCGGCGGCATCGTCTTCCCGATCCTCGGCGGCTGGCTCGGCGACACCGGCAACTTCCCCCTCGCGTTCACGATCTGCGGCGTCGGCTGCGTGGTCGGTGCGATCGCGACGGCGATGGTGTTCCCGCCGAACCACGACGAGGCGACCGAGCCGCTGAGCGTGCACGGCTTCCTGCACCACGCCCACCTCTTCGACC
This sequence comes from Ilumatobacter sp., assembly GCF_030065885.1. GTDB lineage: Bacteria > Actinomycetota > Acidimicrobiia > Acidimicrobiales > Ilumatobacteraceae > Ilumatobacter. Next base: position 24,100 of record NZ_JASJCS010000005.1, read on the forward strand.
ACGCCAAGTCGGCGTGATCGACGCCGAACGCTGACCGCGGCCGCCTCGACGGCCGCGGTCGCTGGATGCCGGGAGACCGGTACCGGTCGCGCATACTTCCCTGGTGACCGAGCCGACGCGCCGCGACCTCGAGCTCGGGTTGCTCGGCACCGGCGTCGCGGTCGTGGCCTGGGGCTCGTCGGGCGTGATCGTCAAGGCGATCGACCTGGGTGCGCTGTCGATCGGCTTCTGGCGGTTCCTCACGTACGCGCTGATCCTCGCCGTGTGGATGCGCTGGCGATCGACGCCGGTCACCCCCGCAACGCTGCGGGCGAGCTTCGCCGGCGGCGTCAGCCTCGGCGTCGACGTCGTGCTCTTCTTCACCGCCGTGAAGCTGACGAACGTCGTCAACGCGACCACGATCGGCGCACTGCAGCCCCTGGTCGTGGCGGTGTTCGCGGCGAAGCTGTTCGGCGAACGGATCCGCGGCCGCGACATCGCAGCGGCCGCCGTCGCGATCGTCGCCGTGGTGGTCATCGTCGTGGAATCGTCGGGCACCCCCGAGTGGAACGGATGGGGTGATCTCGCTGCGGTCGGCGCGCTCTTCGCATGGAGCGGGTACTTCATCTTCTCGAAGCGGTCGCGTGGCACGCTCACCTCGCAGGAGTACACGGTCGGGACCGCCGTCTGGACGGGTCTGATCTGCCTCGGCACCGGCCTCGTCGTCGGCCAGGACATGTCGTTCCCCGCGGCCGATCAGTGGGTCCCGCTCCTGGGGTTGACGTTGGGTGCCGGGCTACTCGGCCACACGGTGATGAACTGGTCGCTCGTCCGCGTCCCCCTCTGGCTGGGCTCGACGCTGACGTTGCTGATCCCCGTCGTGTCGTCACTGGCGGCGTGGATCTTCCTCGACGAGCCGCTGACCGCAGTCCAGATCGCCGCGATCTGCGTCGTGATCGCATCGCTGGCCACGATCGTGGCGACGCAGCCGACCCCCGAACCAGTTCGTGCGCCCCAGGCGCCGGCGGTCGCACCCGAGCACCCCTGAGCAGGGCGAACACCGGTCCTCGATCGTTCGGGCGTCGCCGACGCTTCCCGGTACGCTCGCTCCGTGACCGAGTCGAAGATCATCTACACGTACACCGACGAAGCCCCTGCGTTGGCCACCCACTCGTTCCTGCCCGTCATCCAGGCCTTCGCCGGTGCGGCCGGCGTCGTGGTCGAGACTCGCGACATCTCGCTGGCGGCTCGCATCCTGTCGCAGTTCCCCGACCGGCTGACCGACGAGCAGCGGGTCGCCGACGACCTCGCCGAGCTCGGTCAGCTCGCCACCACCCCCGCCGCGAACATCATCAAGCTGCCCAACATCTCGGCGTCGATCCCGCAGATGAAGGCCGCCATCGCCGAGCTGCAGTCGAAGGGGTACGCGCTCCCCGACTACCCGGACGATCCGTCCGGCCCCGAGGACGAGGACGTCAAGGCGCGCTACGACCGGGTGAAGGGCTCAGCGGTCAACCCGGTGCTACGCGAGGGCAACTCCGACCGCCGGGCGCCGAAGGCGGTCAAGGCGTACGCCCGCACGCACCCGCACCGCATGGGCGAGTGGTCGACCGACTCGACGACACACGTCGCCACGATGGGCCACGACGACTTCCGCTCGAACGAGCAGTCGATCACCACGAACGAGGCCGGCGACCTGCGGATCGAGCACGTTGCAGCCGACGGCACCGTCACCGTGCTCAAGGAGTCGATCCCTGTTCAGGCGGGCGAAGTGGTCGACGGCACGTTCATGTCGAAGCGCCATCTCGTCGAGTTCCTGGCAGAGCAGATCGACGACGCCCGCGAGCAGGGCCTCCTCTTCTCGTTGCACCTGAAGGCGACGATGATGAAGGTCTCCGACCCGATCATCTTCGGTCACGCTGTGCGGGTGTTCTTCGCCGACGTCTTCGAGCAGTTCGGCGCCGAGCTCGAGGCCGCCGGCGCCAACCCCAACAACGGGTGGGGCAACGTCCTCAACGCGATCGCGACGCTTCCCGACGACCGCCGGGCCGCGATCGAGGCCGCGATCGACGACCAGCTCACCCGCCGCCCCGACATGGCGATGGTCAACTCCGACCGCGGCATCACCAACCTCCACGTGCCGAGCGACATCATCATCGATGCCTCGATGCCGCCGATGATCCGCGACTCGGGGAAGATGTGGAACAAGGACGGCGAGCTGCAGGACTGCAAGGCGGTCATCCCGGACTCCAGCTACGCCGGCGTCTACCAGGCGGTGGTCGAGGACTGCCAGGCGCACGGCGCGTACGACCCGACGACGATGGGCTCGGTCCCCAACGTCGGCCTCATGGCGCAGAAGGCCGAGGAGTACGGCTCGCACGACAAGACGTTCGAGGCCCCCGCCGACGGCCAGATCCGCGTCGTCGACGATGGCGGCACGGCGGTGATGACGTTCGACGTCGAGCCCGGCGACATCTGGCGCATGTGCAACGTCCGCGACCTGCCGGTCCAGGATTGGGTGAAGCTGGCCGTCAACCGGGCACGAGCCACCGGTGCCACCGCGGTGTTCTGGCTCGACGCCGACCGGGCACACGACGCCCAGCTGATCGCCAAGGTCGAGCGGTACCTGCCCGCCCACGACACCGAGGGTCTCGACATCCGCATCCTGTCGCCGGTCGAGGCGACCAAGGTCTCGCTCGAGCGCATCCGGCAGGGGCTCGACACGATCTCGGTGACGGGCAACGTGCTGCGCGACTACAACACCGACCTGTTCCCGATCCTCGAGGTCGGGACGAGCGCCAAGATGCTGTCGATCGTGCCGCTGATGAACGGCGGCGGGCTGTTCGAGACCGGCGCGGGCGGCTCGGCCCCGAAGCACGTCCAGCAGTTCGCAGAGGAGAACTACCTCCGCTGGGACTCGCTGGGCGAGTTCCTGGCGCTGGCCGTCTCCTTCGAGCACCTCGCGCAGGTCACCGGCAACCAGCGGGCCCAGATCCTGGCCGACGCACTCGATGTCGCCACCGGCAGGCTCCTCGACGAGAACAGGTCGCCGGCGCGCCGTCTCGGCCAGATCGACAACCGCGGCAGCCACGCGTACCTGGCGACGTACTGGGCGCAGGCGCTCGCCGAGCAGACCGTCGACGCGGAGCTGGCGGCTGCCGTCGCCCCCGTCGCCACGGCGCTGGCCGACAACGAGGCGACGATCAACGCCGAGATGATCGGCGTGCAGGGAACGCCGACCGACGTCGGCGGGTACTACCGGCCCGACATGGCGCTCGCCGACGAGGCCATGCGGCCGAGTGCGACGTTCAACGCCATCCTGGCCTCCCTCTGACCCGAGCAACCGGCTGGGGGCTTCGTGACCGCACCCCCACAGCGGGTGATGCTCCCGCTGACCCTGCTGGTCACGATGACCGCGTCGGCGTACCAGATCTTCGTCTTCGCAGTGCTGGCCTCGCCGCTCATCGACGACCTCGACCTGTCGCGGACGCAGATCGGTGTGGTCGGCTCGATCAACACAGCCGTCGGCGCCACGACCGCACTGCTCACCGGCCCGCTGACCGATCGAATCGGCGCCCGCCGGTCGGTCGTCCTCGTGCTGGCGATCAGCGCCGTCGGCATGGCGGCCATGGGCGTCGCACCGAACGTCTGGTGGCTCGGCGTGGCCGCCGTGATCGGCGGGATCCCGCAGGGCTGGGGCAACCCGGCCACCAACGCGGTGATCTCGAGCCGGGTGCCTGCCGGCCGCCGGGGATCGGTCACGGGCATCAAGCAGTCGGGTGTCACGCTCGGCGTGTTCCTGTCCGGTGCCACGATGCCCATCATCGCCAGCACGTGGAACTGGCGCGTGTCGGTGTGGTTCTACGCCGCGCTCTTCGCGCTGATCGCCATCGTCGCCCATGCAACGCTCGACCGTGACCCCGCAGCTGCCGCGACCGCACCCACGGATCGCCGGTCGATCGATGCGCCTGCGGTACCGGGTCGAACGTCGGTCGATCGCCGCATCGTGCGGCTTGCCGCCTACGCGCTGCTGATGGGCACGGCCGGCGGAGCGGTCGGCAGGTTCTTCCCGCTCTTCGCCGAGGAGTCCGTCGGTTTCTCGCTCGAGACCGCGGGGCTGTTGACGGCACTCGCCGGTCTCCTCGGCATGGGTGTGCGGGTGCTCGTCGGCAGGTGGGCCGAGACCTGGATCGCGCCCACCCGCCTGCTCGGACTGCTCTCCGCGGTGGGCGTCGTGTACTGCCTGTCGCTCGCTGCGGCGACGCCGTCGACGAGCTGGCTGCTCTGGATCTCACCGCCGCTGAGCGCGATCGGGATCGCGGCCTGGAACGCAGTGGCGATGCTCGCGGTCATCACGTTCGTCGCCGTGTCACAGGCGGGGCGAGCGTCGGGCGTGGTGATGCTGGGCTTCCTCGGTGGCCTGACGATCTCGGCCCCGATCGCCGGCGTGGTGGTCGACCAGACCGGCGACTACCGGCCGGTCTGGTTGATCGCCGCCGCCCTCGCAGCGGCCGCTGCCGCGCTGATGCTCGTGACGACGCCGTCGGACGACGCCGAGCACGTGCATCCGGAGCCGACCGTTGGGACGTAGGCCTGCGTGGGCTCCGTGACGGCACATCGCCGCATCAGACTCGTCCGATTCGGCGCGGCGAAGCCCGCCGTGGCGGTCGTGGCCGGGCTCCCCTCGACGCCTCCGCGCACGACCCGATCCTCCTCACCGACCACCAGCCGACGCCGGACGTCGGTCCGTACGCCGGCACGCAGACGGCGCCCCGGTGACGCTCAGGTGTCGGCGGCGGCTCGGTCCTGCGCGACCGCGTCGTACTGCTCGTAGTCGGTGGCGGTGTCGTCGGCGAACTCGAACTCCATCAGACCCGCCTCGCCCCACTTCTTGCGGAGGTAGCCGTCGTTGGCGTCGAGCAGGCCCAGCTTGCGCGTGTTGGGCACCAGCTTGGCGAAGAAGCCGCGCTGGAACGACGCCTGCGGGCTGAGCTCGAGGTTGCCGGCCGCTTCGAGCAGGTAGGGCACCACCGCCTCGACATCGACACCCAGCCGTTCCCAGACCTCGGGCGTCGTCGAACGGCTGCGGGAGCGGAGGGTGTTGTCGAGCATGAACTCCTGCCGCTCCTTGAGCTCGGCCTCGCTGAGATGCTCGTAGTACTCGCCGAGGCTGATGATGCCGAACGCGACGTGGCGTGCCTCGTCGGCCATGACGTAGCGCAGCAACTTCCTCAGGAGCGGCTCCTCGGTGCGGCGGAGCATGTCACCGAAGGCGGCGAGCGCCAGGCTCTCGATCACGATCTGCATGCCGAGGTAGGCGATGTCCCACCGGGAGTCCTCGAGCAGCGCCATGATCTGGGCGTCGAGGAACGGGTTCATCGGGTAGGCCTCGCCGAGCTTCTCGTGCAGGTACTTCGCGAACACCTCGGTGTGGCGGGCCTCGTCCATGGTCTGGGTCGAGGCGTAGTACTTGGCGTCGATCCACGGCACCGTCTCGACGATCTTGGCCGCCGTCATCATCGCACCCTGCTCGCCGTGCATGAACTGGCTGAGCGAGGCCTTGAGGAACTCGATGCCCGCCTGCGTCAGCTCCTTCTCACCCCACGACGAGATCGGCGAGCCGGGGATCGTGGTCGCCTCGGCCACGATCCGCTGCACGCCGCTCGGCCGCTCGGTGACCAACCGCTCGGGATCGACGTCGATGCTCCAGTCGAGGTCGGTGACGCTGTTCCACTGCGACGCCATCGCCTTGTTGTAGAGCGTGACGAGCTGCGCGCGATCGCGGTCGTAGTTCCACGTCATGATCCGCTCGGCGTGGTCGGTGATGTGACGGATGCTCTCGTCCATCTCGGTGCGGCTGGGGGCCTCGGCGATGCTCATGACGCGCTCGACTCCTTGTAGAGGGCAAGCAACACGCTAGGCCAGCGCCGCTGCGACCGACGAGATCAACGACGAGACGCGCCGATCAGGGCTCCCATCCGGCGAACGTATCGATCATGAGCCGGACGAACCGGCTCGACACCAACGCCCACACCCGTGCGGCTCACGGCTCCCACCCGGCGAACGTGTCGATCATGAGCCGGACGTCGTCACCCAGCGGGTAGAGGATCGGGCAGGTGCAACCGTTGGCCATGTACTCGGCGACCTTCTTGCGGCACTCGTCGGCGGTACCGGCCGCGCAGATCATCTGCACGATGTCGTCGGGCACCAGCTTCGACGCCTCGACGACCTGCTCGTGCGTGGCCGGCCAGGTGAGCACCTTGTGGACCTCGTCGAGCAGCGACTCGGGCACACCCGACGCCTTCATGATGTGTGGCTGCTGACCGAGGTACTGGGTGACCAGCAGTCGTGCGCCGTCGAGCGCGGCCTGGCGGTCCTCGTCGACCGAGCAGACGACGAGCTGTGGGCGGTCGAGGTCGTCGACGGTCCTGCCCGCCTTGGCGGCCCCGGCCGCGAGGTGCTCGAGCGCGCGCCGGTTGTAGTCCGGCGAGACGAGGTAGTTGAGCACGACCCCGTCGGCGATCTCGCCGGTCAGCTCCATCATCTGCATGCCGGTCGCACCGATGTAGATCGGCACGTCCTTGGGTCGTCGCTCCTGGTGGACGTAGTCGAGCTCGACGCCGTCGAGATGGACGTGGACACCGTCGATCGTGACCGTCTCGTTGCCGAGCAGGGCTCGAACCGCGTCGACGACCTCGCGCATGACGGTCAACGGCCGGGCGCGCTCGATGCCGACCTTCGCCGCCAACGGATCCCACCACGCGCCGAGACCGCAGATGATGCGGCCAGGTGCCAGGTCGTCCAACGTCGAGAACATCGAGGCGAGTCGTGCAGCGTTCCGGCTCCAGATGTCGATCACGCCCGACCCGACCTTGATCGACTCGGTGCTGGCCGCGAACGCCGCCATCGGCACGCTCGCCTCGCGGACCAGGCGGGAGTCGGCCTGCCAGACCGCCTCGAAACCCCGCTCCTCGGCGTACTGGGTGTAGGCCATCGCGTCGCGGATGGGGTGAGCATCTTGCAGGTACAGGGCGAGTCGGGTCATGGCATGTCCTCCAGTCGCTGGAACAGTCGCTCGGCAGCCTCGGCGGCCTTGGCGCGGATCTCGGTGGCGTCGACCCTGGTCGGCAACCCGTCCTCGAGGACGACGTCGCCGTCGATCTCGATGCGCAGCGGTCGAACACCCGGGCTGAACGCCAGTCGCCATGGGTCCATCGGCTCGTAGGACCACGTGACGCGGTCGTCGCCGGCCTCGGGGAAGAGGCGCCTGTTGACGTCGAGCATCGCCCACACCGGATCTGGAGTGGATCGCACATCGTGCTCGCGCAGCCTCGCGTACGCGACGCGGAACTCGTCGAGCATGTCCGCTCCGATGCCGTCGGTGCCGAGCGCGATCGGGTTGGCGAACCGCGTGGGGCGGGCGTAGCCGACCGCGTTGTTCATGTTGGAGCGGGGGTTGTGGACGATGGTGCCGGCGAGGCCGTGATCGTCCGCGAGGTGGACGCCGTGGATGAGCAGCCACCGGTCGTCGGCGAGATGGCGGAGGCGGTCGGCGGCGCCGGCATCGTCGGCGCCCTCGGCGACGTGAATGTGGACGCCGACGCCGAAACGCGTCGCGAGATCGGCGGCACGCTCGAGCGTGTCGTCGGTGCAGGTGAACGCGGCGTGCACGCCGACGTAGCCCCGACCGCCCTCGCTCAGGAAGCGTTCGTTCTCGGCGAGCCCGCGGCGCGCACCGTCGGCGCCGTGCCGGTCGGTCACGCCGTAGCTGCACGACACGCGAACGCCCACCTCGGCGCAGGCGTCGGCGATGATGCCCAGCGAACCGTCGATCGCGCTCGGCGACTCGTGGTGGTCGATGATCGCGGTGCAGCCCCGCTCGAGCGCCTCGAGCGCGCCGAGCTTGGCCGACCAGTGGATCGTGTCGGCGTCGAGGGCCCGGTCGAGCCGCCACCACACCTGTTCGAGGATCTCGATGAACGACGTCGGGGTGCGCGGCGGCGCGGGCATGCCACGGGCGAGCGCCGAGTACAGGTGGTGGTGGGCGCACACCATCCCCGTCGTCTGGTCGGGCCGCAGCTCGGGAGGCTCGGTCATGGTGCCAGTGCAGCGAGCACACGGTCGGGGGTCAAGGGGAACGTGTCGAACCAGACGCCGGTGGCGTCGTGCAGCGCGGCGATGACGGCCGGTGCATACGTCATGTAGGGCATCTCGGCCATGCCTCTCGCCCCCCACGGCCCACGCGGGTCGGCGAGCTCGAGCACGACGCTGTCGATCCGCTCGGGTGCGTCGCCGATGCCCGGGATGAGGTACCCGCTCAGCCGCGGGTTGAGCACCCGGCCCTGCTCGACGAGGAGCCGCTCGCTGAGCACGTAGCCGTGCGCCTGCACCACTGCGCCCTCGACCTGGCCAACCACCGACTGCGGGTTGATGGCACGGCCGACGTCGTGTGTGCTGACCACCCGGTCGACCACGATGTGCCCGGTGCCCCGGTCGACGGTGAGCTCGACCGCCTGGGCGACGTAGCCGTAGCTGAAGTTCGGCACGCACTCCCCCGTGTCGGGGTCGAGCGGCTCGGTCGGCGGCGGCACGAACCGGAAGTGGCCGACGGCCGGCCGGTGGCCCTCGCGCCACGACTTCTCCGCCTCCTCGGCGGCGCCGAGGATCGAGTTGCCCGACATGAACGTCAGACGTGAGGCCGACGCCGAACCCGCGTCACCCGACGACGACGTGTCGGAGAACCGGCCGTGCACGTGCTCGAACGGCACACCCGTCGCATCGGCGGCCATCTGCACGATGGCGGTGTGCGCACCCTGCCCGACGTCGGCGCCGGCGTGGAACACCTCGGCCGAAGCCGGCCGGTCGGCGTCGTCGGCCCCGTGGAGCACGATCCGAGCCTCGCACCGCTCGGGGAACCCGAACGAGAACCCCACGTTCTTGAACGCACACGCGAAGCCCCGGCCCCGAGCGAGCTCGCTGCTGGCGGGCGCCAGCGTGGCGAACGGCGAGAAGCCCTCGGCCGGCGCGAGCGGCTGATCGAACGCAGCCTCGCTCGCGCAGCGGTCGATGACCTCGGGCAGCGTGACCCCCGCCGGCATGACGGTCTGAGTGATCCCGATGCTGCCGTCGCGCAGGGCGTTGCGGCGGCGGATCTCGACGGGGTCGATGCCGAGCTGCTCGGCGAGCTTGTTCATCTGCGACTCGGCGACGAAGGCCGCTTGCGGGCCGCCGAATCCGCGGAACGCCCCGCCGGGGACCGTGGTCGTGTACACGGCGTGGCTGTCGATCCGGGCGTTCGGCACCTCGTACGGACCGGCCTGCCCGAGATGGCAGTTCCCCAAGACCTTGTTGGTCGTGTAGTTGTACGCACCGGCGTCGAGCCAGGCCTCGCTCTCGACGGCGACGATCCTGCCGTCGGCGTCGGCGCCCCACTTGGCCCTGATGCGGCCACGGTGGCGCTTGTGGTGGCCGACGATCGATTCCTCACGCGACCAGTGCGCGGCGATCGGCCGTCGCTCGCCGCGCTCGGCGAGTCGCCACGCCGCGAGCGCGAGCACGATCTGGAGCGACATGTCCTCGCGGCCGCCGAAGGCCCCGCCGATCGCGGGATAGATCACCCGCACCTGTTCGGCGGGGAGGTCGAGCGCGTGGGCGATCTGCTCTTGATCCTCGTGGGTCCACTGCCCGGCCACCTCGACCGTGACCCGTTCGTCGTCGTCGATGTACGCGACGCCCGCCTCGGGCTGCAGGAACGCGTGCTCCTGGTGCGGCAGCTCGTAGGTCGCCTCGACGACGGCGACGGCACGGGCCCACCCCGCCTCCATCGACCCCTTCCGGATCTTGTACGTGTGGTACTCGTTCGTCGGCTTGCCGTTGTGTGCGTGCACGAGCGGGGCATCGGGCGCCAGCGCGGCGTCGATGTCGGCCACGACAGGCAGGTCGTCCCACGTGGCGTCGATGGCCGCCGCCGCGGCATCGGCCTGCTCGGCGGTCTCGGCGACGACGAGCGCGAGGTGGTCCGCCTCCCAGCGGCTGACGTCGCACGGCACCTCGCTGCGGCCGGTGTGGTCGACCGTGATGAAGACCGGTTGGTCGAACATCGTCAGCCCGTACTCGTTGACGGGAACGTCGGCCCCGGTCAGGACGGCGACGACGCCGGGCATCTGCTCGGCGGCGGCGGCGTCGAGCGAGACGAGGCGGGCGTGCGGGCGGGCGGTGAAGACGGCCTTCGCGACGAGGGCGCCGGCCGGCGCCCGATCACCCGGATAGTCGGCCGCGCCGACCACCTTGTCGTACGCATCGACGCGAGCCGGCGCAGCGCCGATCGTCACGCTTCGCTCCCCCGCTCGGCTGCTGCTGTCACCGCGACCTCGATCGACTTGTAGCCCGTGCAGCGGCAGAGGTTGCCCGCCAGGCCGGCTCGCACCTGGTCGAGCGTCGGCTCGGGCACCTCGTCGAGGAGGGTCGCCGACGAGACCAGCAGTCCGGGTGTGCAGAAGCCGCACTGCACGGCGCCGGCGTCGACGAACGCTGCCTGGACGGCGTGCAGCCTGCCGTCGGTGCCGAGCCCCTCGACGGTGCGGATCTCGCACCCGTGCGCACGGGCGGCGGGCACCAGACAGCTCATCACCACGGCGCCGTCGAGCCGGACCGCGCACGCCCCGCACTCCCCCTCGGCACAGCCTTCCTTGACCCCCGTCGCTCCGGCGCGATCGCGGAGCCATTCGAGCAGCGTGACACCGACCGCACCGGCGGCCTCGACGCGATCGCCGTTCACGCTCGCCACGATCGGCTCGTCGGTCGTGCGCGAGACGGCTTCGTCGGCCGGCGGGTACCGACCGTCGAACCCCGGCGTCCACAGCAACGGGGGGTCGTGCGGCCAACACCGGTCGACCTCGTCGGCAGCGATCGCCTCCAGCGCGCGCCGTGTCATCGTGCGAACGAGGTCGAGCCGGTACGTGGCCGGTGCTCGGAGATCGTCGATCGGCGACGCGGCGGCCACGGCGGCCGAGACGGCCTCGTCGATGGTGCCGTCGTCCAACGGGCGGCCCGCCAGCGCCTCCTCGACGCCGGGCACGAGGACGACCGTCGGCGCCACCGAGCCGAGCGCCAGGGTTGCGCCGCCCACCGCGCCGTCGTCGCCGAGCTCGACCACGGCCGTCAGATGGACGACCGAGATCGCCTGGGCGCGGCGGAGGCCGGCCTTGACGAAGATGCCACGCTGCCGAGCCGTCATCGCCGGGAACGTGACCGCCGTGACCATCTCGTTCGGGGCCAGACCCGTGGAGCGGAACCCGGTGATGAAGTCCTCGACCGGCATGCTGCGGGTCCCGTCGACGGAGGCCAACTCGACGGACGCGCCGAGTGCGAGCAACGGCGAGATCGTGTCGTTCGCCGGGCTGGCGGTGACGACGTTGCCGACGACGGTGGCACGGTTGCGGAGCTGGGGTGATCCGACCTCCCAGCACGCCTGGGCGAGCGGCAACGCGTCGCGGCGGCAGGTGGCGCTCGCCACGACCTGGTTGTGGGTGACGAGGGCACCGAGCCGGACGATCCCGTCCTCGACGCCGATCGTGGCGAGTTGCGACAGCCGGCTGACGTCGATCAGCACGTCGGTCTCCGCGTGCTCGCCGCGGTCGAGCTCGACGAGGAGGTCGGAGCCGCCGGCGACGATGCGGGCGCGGCCTCGCAGATCGTCGAGCAGGGTCAATGCGCCCGCCAGCGTCGACGGGGATTCGTAGCGAGACACCCGGGTCGGTGCCCGCTGGACGTCGTGCAGCGTTGTCATGGGTGCGCCTCGAACGCTACAGCGGCGGGGGCCGGTCAGGCGGATACAGGTGTCAGCGGCTCGCGTCCCGCGAGGATCTCGACGACGTTGCGGGCGGCCAGCTCGGCCATCGCCGAGCGGGTCTCGATCGTGGCCGAACCCAGGTGCGGGACGAGCACGACGTTGTCGAGCCCGAGCAGGTCGGGGTGGACGTCGGGCTCGTGCTCGAACACGTCGAGTGCAGCCCCCGCGATGCGACCGTCACGGAGCGCGGTGGCGAGCGCCGCCTCGTCGACGATCGGCCCCCGCGCGGTGTTGACGAGAAACGCCGTCTCCTGCATGCGATCGAGCGCGGCCGCGTCGATGAGGTGATGGGTAGCGTCGGAGTACGGGCAGTTCAACGACACGACATCGCTGGTCTCGAGCAGCTCGTGCAGCCCGACGAGGCGGGCGCCGAGCCGCTCCTCGGTCGCCGCGTCGACCGCCCGACGGTTGTGGTAGGCGATGGTCATCCCGAACGCCCGAGCGCGATCCGCGAGCGCCTCACCGATCGCCCCCATGCCGATCACCCCGAGCTGCCGCCCTTGCAGGCCGCTGCCGAGCATCATGAACATCCCCCACTGCCAGGGAGTTCCCGCCCGGATCAGACGCTCACCCTCGCCGAGGCGTCGTGTGACCATCAGCGTCAGCGCCATCGCGAGGTCGGCCGTGGCGTCGGTGAGCACGCCCGGCGTGTTCGTGACCACGACACCGCGCTCCCGGCAGGCGGCCACGTCGATGTTGTTGTAGCCGACCGCGACGTTCGCGACGACGCGCAGCCCCGGCCCGGCAGCGAGGAACGCGTCGTCGACCCGATCGGTGAGCAGGGTGACCGCGGCGTCCGCGGTCGCGAGTTGCCGATCACGGACGTCGTCCGGGATGGGCTCGTCGGCGTCCCACGCCCACACCTCGCCCGCCCGGCGGAGCACGTCGAGGCCGGCCTCGGGGATGCGGCCGGTGACCACGATCCGGCTCATGCGGCGTCCACCCAGTCGGCCAGACGGCCGAGCCCCTCGCCGATGTCGTCGACCGAGATCCCCGAATACGCCAGCCGGACGTAGTGCTCGGTCTCGTCGGGTGCGGCGGTGCCGAAGTGGTGGCGGGTGCAGAACGAGACGCCGGTCTCGTGCAGGGCGGCGGTGGCGAACTCGGTCACCGAGCCGAACCCGAGCCGCTGGACCGCCTCGGTGACGTTGGGGAACACGTAGAACGTGGCCTCGGGCCGGGAGCAACGTACGCCGGGCACGGCCGCGAGCCCGGCCACGGTGGCGTCGCGACGTCGCTCGAGCTCGCTCAGCAGGGCCTCGGATCCGGACGGGTCGCGCAGCGCCTCGACCCCGGCTTCCTGCACGAAGTGGGTCGTGCAGGACTCGTCGTTGGTGTTGAGCTTGGCGATCTGCTCGGCGATCGCGACCGGGGCCACCGCGCAGCCGAGCCGCCACCCGGTCATCGCGAACTTCTTCGAGAATGTGTAGAGGATGACCGTGCGCTCCTGCATGCCGGGGAGCGACGCGATCGAGGTCGAGGTGCCCGAGTAGCGCATCTCGAAGTACGCCTCGTCGGACAGCACGGCGAGATCGTGCTCGACGGCGAGACGAGCGATCTCGTCGCGTTCGTCGGCACTGCTCTCGCAGCCGAGCGGGTTCTGGAGGTCGTTGTAGATCAGCAGGCGCGCTCGGGGGGCGAGCTCGCGGAGTCGGTCGAGGTCGATCGCGAAGCCCGCCTCCGTCTCGGCGTAGCCGTAGGGCAGCGGCGTGCCGCCGTGATACTCGATCTGGCTCTCGTAGATCGGGTACCCGGGGTTGGGATACAGCACGCCGTCACTCGGGTTCATCAGCGTCTGGATGAACTTGGTGATCACCGGCTTGCCACCCGGCTGCACCACGACGTTCGAGGTGTCGACACGCATGCTCCTCGCTCGGCCGATGTCGTCCGCGAGCGCCTCTCGCAAGGCGGGGATGCCCGGTGCCGGGCAGTAGCCGGTCTTGCCGTCGGCGACCGCGCGGTGCATCGCGTCGACGATGTTGGCCGGGGTCGGCAGGTTCATGTCACCGAGGTGGAACGGGAAGACCCGGTTGCCCCGAGCCGCCCAGTCGGCCGCCGCCTGCGACACGGTGAAAGCCGTCTCGGTTCCCAGTCGTTCGAGTCGTTCGGCCAGTTGCACGGTTCCCTCCCCCGGGGATCATCGCCCGATCGAACGGACGAGCGGCTCGACGACCGTACCAACCGCCGCCGCTGTTCCGCAATGCAGAACCGTTCCGCGATACGGAACGGGATCGAGATCGACGTTGCGGTCGCGAGGTCAGCGGCCGGCGGCGATGCGCACGCGCTGGAGCGTGCGGACGCGGGCGGACGCGATGTCGGCCGCGAGCGCCTGCCAGGCCTCCTCCGCGGTGGCTGCCTCGGCCGCCGCGACCGACACCTCGCCGTCGTAGCGCTCGGCCTCTGCGATCCAGACCGGCTCGACACGGAGGAGCCGGCCGTCGAGCCCGCGAACGTGGTTCTCGCGGAAGTCGAGCGTCGTCCGCCAGCCGGCCCGTTCGAGGTGGCGCCGATCGGCCGGCTGCAGCACCGCGCCGTGCTGGCGGGACCGCTGACTGGGACGGCGGACGCTGGAAGGCATTGCGACCATTCTGATCGAGCGCGCCTGTGGAACGTCAGCCCCCAAAACGTGTGAATTGGCGTGTGGATTACCTGGGGACGGCTGCGTCAACCTGTGGGTTCCGCGACGAAGACCGGGATCACGCGATCGGTCTTCGCCTGGTACTCCGCGTAGTTCGGGAAGACCTCGACGGCTCGGTCGAACCAGGCCTGACGCTCGTCGCCCGTGACCTCGCGGGCGACGAACGACGCCGGCTCGGGACCGTCCTGGATCGTGACGCCGGGGTCGGCCACGAGGTTGGCGTACCACCCCGGGTTGCTCGGCGCCCCGCCCTTGGAGGCGACCAGCGCGTAGTCGCCGCCGTGCTCGACGCGCATCAGCGCGATCTTGCGGACCTTCCCCGACCGGTGGCCGCGCATCGTGACGACGATGATCGGGATGCCGGTGTCGCGCAGCGTGTTGGCCCGTGTGCCGCCGGACGCCTCGTACTCGGCGACCTGGTCACGGACCCAGTCCCACGCGCTCGGCTCGTACTCACCCTCGATCTGCATCGCACCAGTGTACGAGCCGTGCGCCGCCGGCTGCGGGGCCGAGGTTACGGTGTGGGCATGGCCGATGTCTTCCACCTCGCGCTCGAACGCGGCGATCTGCAGGACGCTGCCGTCGCCATCCTGCCCGGGGACCCGGGGCGCGTCGGCAAGATCGCCGAGCGGTTCGACGGCCAGACGCAGCTCGCCGCGAACCGCGAGTACACGAGCGCGCTGGGCCACGCCGGCGACGCGCGGGTCGTCGTGTGTTCGACCGGCATCGGTGGACCGTCGACGTCGATCGCCGTCGAAGAGCTCGCACAGCTGGGCGTCCGGACCTTCCTGCGCGTCGGCACCACCGGCGCGATCCGGTCCGACATCGACATCGCCGACGTGATCGTCACCACGGGCGCGGTCCGCCTCGACGGAGCCAGCCAGCACTTCGCCCCGCTCGAGTACCCCGCCGTCGCCTCGCACGACTGCACCACCGCGCTCGTCGCTGCGGCACGCAACACCGGCGTCACGGCACATGTCGGCATCACGGTGTCATCCGACACCTTCTACCCGGGCCAAGAGCGATACGACACGGTCTCGGGGTTCGTTCCCCGGCATCTGCGCGGGAGCCGCGACGAGTGGGCGGCCCTGCACGTCCTCAACTACGAGATGGAGGGGGCGACACTGTTCACGATGTGCGCCGCCAACGGCTGGCGGGCCGGCATGGTCAGCGGTGTGCTCGTCAACCGGACCGTGCAGGAGATCCCCGACGAGGCGACCCACGACCAGGTCGAAGACGCCGCCGTCCGCGTGGTCGTCGAAGCCGCCCGCACCCTCGCCGCGGGCTGAGACGCCCCACTCTCCGACCCGGACGACAGCGGTCGGCCGTGCGGGCGAACCCGATCCGGCTCGGCCGTGTTGTGGGACCGCGTCGCACGGCCGAGGTGGGTGAGCGTCGAAGCGGCGGCGCCAAGGGCGGCAGAGCGGAGACGGCAACTCGGTCAGGCCAAGCCGGTCATCTTGCCCCACTCGACCGCGCTCGCACGGGCGAGGAGGCGAGGAGCGCGCCAGTTCTCTGCGAGAACTGGTTCGCAGCCGAGCTCCCGCAGGGCCGGAGCCAATGGCTCGGCCACGTGCGTGGCCCGTTGCAGCTAGCGCCAGGCGAGGTTCTCGGCCTGGTTGCGGGGCACTTCGACCCAGGTGCGCCCCGGTTGGAGGCGGATCTCGTTGAGGTCGTCGATGTTGTCGTACAGGCCGAACGGGCTCGTCGGCTCGAACCGCAACCACACGCCGAGGTGGAACGTGCCGCCGGTGAACACGACGACGGGGTTCGAGCCGAGCACCTGGGCGTCGGGGTTGCCGTCGAAGACGTTCCGCCCGTAGTCGGCCAGCATCACGACGACGTTGTCGGTCCACACCGGGACGACGTCGTCACCGTCCTCGGTGGTGTGCTCACGACCGTTCTGCTCGCGGAAGTAGCGGCCCGACTCGGGGTCGTACTCCCAGCGCACCTCGGTCGAGTCGAGGGTGATCTCGATGATCGTGGCCGGATCGCCGGTGAGCTCTTCACCGGGGCGCAGGTACGAGAACAGGAGCGGGGGCCGGCCGGCCTCGTCGGTGGTCTGGGCCCAGAGCACCTCGGTGCTCGAGAAGAGGTTGTTCGCATCACGTCGTCCCGGTCGGCGGTAGTAGCCGCTCGAGAAGACGGCGTTCAGGTCGACGAGATCGGACTCGCGCACCGCACGGGTCACCGCCGGGTTGCCGCCGCTCCATGCGAACAGCGGCCGGTCGAGCGCCCGCAGCAGCTCGATGTCCTGGGCCCGTCCCGAGCGGATCGGCCCGACCGGGTCGTTGCCCTCGGAGTGGTAGATCGCAGCGAGCCGGGTGACGTTGTCGTTGATGATCTGCTCGATCACGAGGTCGGCGCGGTTGAGTCCGGACTGCGGGATGACCGACTGCGGCGCGTTGGTGATCTTGACCACCAGCGCCGGGCGGTCGGGCACCTCGGACGGGTCCGAGATCGGCTCGCCCGTGAGCGGCATGCGCGGGACGTCGGGAATCGTCGTGCTGGGCGCCGGGGGCAACGTCGTCGTGCTCGTCGTCGGAGGCAACGTGGTCGTGGTGGACGTGCTGGTCGACGTCGGCGGCACCGTCGGCTCGGTGCTGGATGCGACGGCCTCGTCCTCACCCCCCGAGCAGGCGGGGGCGAGCAGGGCGATGGCGACGAGCGAGCCCGTCAGGATGGGGGTTCGGTTCACAGTTCTCTCAGGAGTGCGATTCGCTCTTCGAGCGGCGGGTGTGTGTTGAACAGTCGATGCGTGCCGCCCAATCGACCGCGGTCGCCCACTCCGCTCATCGGCTGTTCGATCCACAAGTGTGCCGTAGCGGTGGACGCAGAATGCGTCACCGTCGTGTCTTCCTGGAGCTTTTCGAGCGCCGAGATGAGCCCGGGCGGGTATCGCGTCATCTGGCAGGCGCTGACGTCGGCGAGGGTCTCACGTTGGCGCGAGATCGCGGCCTGCATCACCTTGGCGATGATCGGGGCGAGGATCAGCAGGGCGAAGCCGACCAGCGCGAGCGGGTTGTTGTGGTTGCCACGGTCACCCGAGCGCCGGACGCGGCCGCCGTTCCACCACATCGCGCGGATCGCGATGTCGCTGATCAGCGCGACCGCGCCGACCATGGTGACGGCGAGCGTCGAGATCAGGATGTCGTAGTTGCGGATGTGACTGAGCTCGTGGGCGACGACGCCCTCGAGCTCGACGCGGTTCAGCTTCTCGAGCAGGCCGGTGGTGACGGCGATCGACGCATGCTTGGGGTTGCGACCCGTGGCGAACGCGTTGGGTGCCGGGTCGTCGACGATGTACACGCCCGGCTTCGGAAGGCCGCTCGCGATGCACAGCCCCTCGACGAGATTGTGGAGACGGGCGTACTCCTGCGGGTCGGCGGGCCTCGCCCGGCTGACAGCGAGGGCGATCGCATCGGACTTCCAGTAGCTGCCGAACGCGACGACGCCGCCGATGACGAGTGCGACGATCGTGACCGGGATGCCGCCGCCGAACGCCAAGCCGAACGCGGCGCCGACGAGGCCGACGACGACGACGAAGCCGACGACCAGCAGGACACTACGCCGCTTGTTGGATTGGATGAGCTCGTACATGCCGGGGGGTCAGCGACGACTCAGAACTCGACCGTCGGGGCCGAGCGGGCGGCCTCGTCGGCCTCGAAGTACTCACGGCGCTCGAACTTGAGCATCCGGGCGAAGTACATCGTCGGGAACTGCTGGAGCTTGTTGTTGTAGCCCAGCACGCTGTCGTTGTAGAACTGCCGCGCGTAGGCCACCCGCCCCTCGGTCGCCGTCAGCTCCTCCTGCAGCGCCAGGAAGTTCTGGTTGGCCTTGAGGTCGGGATACGCCTCGCCGAGCGCGAACAGCTGTCGCAGCGTGCCGGTCAGCATGTTCTCGGCCTGGGCCTGCGCGGCGGGCGTGTCGGGCGCCTCGACGGCGGCGTTGCGGGCCCGGATGACCGCGTCGAGCGTCTCCTTCTCGTGGGCGGCGTAGCCCTTGACGGTCTCGACGAGGTTGGGGATCAGGTTGAGGCGGCGCTTGAGCTGCACGTCGATCTGCGACCACGCGTTCTCGATCTGGTTCCGGCGGCGAATGAGTCCGTTGTAGGCGCTGATCAGGTATGCAGCAAGCACGACCAGCACGATCACCAGGATGATGACGATCCACATAGGGCGCCCAGTGTACGGGGCCGACCCGGCGTGTTGGCCGATGCTCGGCGCGCGGCGTCCGCTACATCACCAGCTGGTCGTAGATCGCCACGTACTCGGCGGCGAGCCGTGACATCGCGAAGTCGTCGGCCCGCCGCGTGCCGTGCGCGACGAGCTGCGCGGCGAGCGTTCGGTCCTGGAGGACCCGGCGGAGCGCTGTCGCCAAGGCTTCGACGTCGCCCGGTGGGACGAGCACCGCATCGACGCCGTCGGTCGCCACGTTGCGGTAGCCGTCGAGCGCACTGGCGACGACCGGTGTGCCGGCCGCCATCGCCTCGATCAGCACCACCCCGAACGACTCGCCGTGCAACGACGGGGCACAGAAGACGGACGCCCCGCGCAGGCGCGCCACCTTGTCGGCTTCGGAGATGCGTCCGAGCCATTCGAGCCGGCGGTCGTCGCCGTACTCGTCGCGCAGCCGAGCGGTATCGGGGCCGTCACCTGCCACCCAGCAGGTCACATCGAGGTCGAGGGTGCGCAGCGCCGCCAGCAGCACGTCGAGCCCCTTGCGCTCCTCGTGACGGCCGAGGAAGAAGATCGCCGGCCGGTCGTGCTGCTGCGGTCGTGCGGCCCGGATCTCGGTCGTCTCGACCCCGTTGAACAGCTTCTCGTACTCGCCGCCGAGATACCCCTGCACCAGCGCCAGAGCGTCCTTCGAGACGACGACCTTGTGGTCGATGCGGTCGAGCAGCCGTCTCAGCATCGGCGCGAGGATGCGGTAGCTGCTCGATCGTCCCGCCGCGTGGAACGTGCCGACGATCGGCGCAGTGTGGAGCGTGACGGTCGTGATCGCCGGACCCGGTGCGAGCGGCTCGTGCACGTGCAGGACGTCGAAGCCCTCGTCGCGGAGGACGCGGGCGGTCCGCAGTGCCGCGGACGGATCGGGCGCGACCGGCGCCACCGAGCCGTTGGCGGCGGTCGGCAGGCTGTCGCCGAGCGGCGTGACGAAGGGTTCGGGCGGGGGGCCGTCGCAGGGACCGAGCACCCGGACCTCGTGGCCGGCGCGCCGCAGCTCGCGGGCGAGGCCGAGCACCTGGGCCTGCACGCCGCCGGGGATCGACAGGCTGTACGGGCACACCATCCCGACGCGGAAGCTCACGGCTGCGACCGTAACGCAGTCATCGACTCCACGATGCGGGCCGGTCGACGGAGCCCGGCCGACGCGGTTCAGACCAGAGCGGCGTCGGGCTGCCCGAAGCGCCGGTCGAGCTCGGCCGCCTCCAGGGGGTGCGAGAGCAGGTAGCCCTGCCCGAGGTCACAGCCGTAGCGGCGGAGCTCACGCAGTTGCAGGGTCGTCTCGATGCCCTCGGCGACCGTGAGCAGGTCGAGCGACTCGGCGGTCTGCAGGATCGTTCTCGCCAGCGTGTTGCCGCGCGGGTCGCGACCGAACTCCTCGATCGACTGCCGGTCGATCTTCAGCAGGTCGACCGGGTGTCGCTGCAGGTAGCTCAGCGAGCAGTAGCCGGCGCCGAAGTCGTCGACGGCGAACCTGAACCCGATCTCGCGGAGGCGGCGGACCGTCTCGGTCGCCCGATCCCCTTCGTCGACCAGCACGGTCTCGGTGATCTCGAAGATGACGACGCTCGGGTCGACGTGGTGGCGGTCGACGATCGCGGCGACGCGGTCGACGAAGTCCGCCTGCCGGATCTGGACGGCCGAGATGTTCACGCTGAGGTAGAGGTTGGGGCGCCAGCGCGCCGCCTGGGCCAGCGCCTGTTCGAGGACCCAGTAGCCGATCGGGACGATCAGGCCCGACCGCTCGGCGATCGGCACGAACTCACCGGCCGGCACGTCGCCGTGCTCGGGGTGGTGCCAGCGGATCAGCGCCTCGGCGCCCGTGACCTGACCACTTCGCATGTCGACGAACGGCATGTACACCAATCGCAGCTGCTGCTTGTCGAGGGCTTCGCCGAGCTCGCCGCGGTACTCGAGATGCTTCGTCGCGACGAGCCGCATCGCCGGATCGAAGATCCGGATCTGCCCCTTGCCGGCGCGCTTGGCCTCGTACATGGCGATGTCGGCGTCTCGCAGCAGGCTGGTGGTCGACATGCCGGGTGTTGCAACCGCGACGCCCACGCTGGCCAGCACGGCGACGTCGTACCCGGCGATCGAGACCGGCTCGCGGAGGTTGTCGAGGAGCCGCTCAGCGACGTCGATGGCGCGCTCGATGCCGCCGCGGTCCTCGAGCAGGATCGCGAACTCGTCGCCGCCGAGCCGTGCGGCGGTGTCACCGCTGCCGGCCGCCCGGCGGATCCGGTCGGCGACGGTCTTGAGCACCTGGTCGCCGACGCCGTGCCCCAGCACGTCGTTGACGGACTTGAAGTCGTCGAGGTCGACGAAGAGCACCACGACCGGGTCGGCCTCGGGCCGTGCGACGCGGAGCGCGTGGTCCATCCGGTCGAGGAACAGCGCCCGGTTCGCGAGACCGGTCAGCTCGTCGTGGAAGGCACGGTGGCTGAGCTGGCGCTCGAGGTTGCGCTGCTCGGTGACGTCGCGGAACGTGGCGACGATGCCGTCGACGGCCGAGCCGCCCACCAGGTTGGCGACGACCACGTCGGCCTTGCGCTCCTGGCCGTCGGCGTGCACCACGGTGGCCTCGAACTCGACGGTGCCGCCGTGACCGAAGTCGACGAGGCGGGCGAGTTGCCGGCCGGCGCTGTCGCGCTCGTCCGGCGTGATGATCTCGACGAGGTGGCGTCCGGCCCAACTCTCGGGGTCGTAGCCGAGCGTGGCGCGGAGACCCGGGCTCGCATAGCTCACCCGGCCGTCCTGGTCGGTCAGCAGCACGACGTCGCTCGAGTGCTCGACCATCGCCGCCAGGCGATCGTGGCCCCGCTGCTCGGTGAGCAGGCGGACCTGATCGACGAGTCGCCACATACGGGCCAGCGCCAGCACGATGACGCTCACCGTCGCGAGCGAGACGACGAGGAACGACGACGTCGACGACAGGCCGGTCGCCAACATCAGGATCAAAGCCCCGAGTGGCACCAGCGCCGCGACGAGGAGCCCGAAGATCTGCGACCAATGGACCCGGACCGGACCGCCGGTGTCGACGATCACGACCCGCAGCGACGGCAGCGTGACGAGCACGGCGAACAGGATCGGCCCGACCATCGGCGCGGCCGCCGCGAGCGAGGACGGCTCGAAGTCGCCCTCGTACGAGACCCAACCGGCCGCGGCGTGCCCCGCGCCGAGCGAGGCGAAGGCCAAGGTCATCATCTCGAAGACCGGGCTGCTCCCGTCGCCGGCCGACACGCGACGTGCGGCGAGGAAGGCGAGCAGTCCGTCCAGCAGCGGCAGGATCCAGATCCACGCCGCGACCTCGAGCGGGAATCCCTCGTCCTCGATCCAGGGACCCGTGATGCCGAGCCAGATCAGGGCGGTCAGGGCGATCGCGTAGATGATCGGCTCGGAGCCGGCGAGCAGGTCGCGGGAGTGGCGCTGATCCGACGTGATGCTCGCGACTCCGACGAAGAGCGCAGGATACGCGAGCAACCCGACCGCATGGAACCCACCTGGGAACGACCAGGGCTCGGTCCCGTACCACTCTGCGGAGCCGACCGCTGTGGCTGCGGTCATCAGCACGAAGCCGACGGCGACCAGGGCCCATGGCACCGGCCGCACCGGCTTGCTGACCACGATCATCGTGAAGACTGCGAGCGCGGCGAGTGCCGGGGCAGCTGCGAGCAGCCATTCCGCCGCCCGGCTCGGGGGCGCGAGAACGTATGCCACGACGAGTGCCGCGCCTACCAGCGCGACACCCAGGGGCGCGACCCGTGAGCGGTTCATCAGCTGTTCATCGGCTCCCGGGCGATGCGGGTTGAGTTCGGTCCGCTCGACCCGTGTTCTCCCGGGCCGATCCCGACCCGTCGGTCCGATCCGGCGACCGGCTCACTCGTATCCGGGGTCCGACGGCCAGTTGGGCTGGAACAGGTGCCACTGCTGCGGTGACCGCCTGATCAGCCCCTCCAGCTCGCGCGCCAGCGCCTGGGTGACGTGGGCGACGTCGGCCCGCAGCCCCTCACCGCTCCGCTCGGCAGCGACCGGGGGGCGGACCAACCCGAAGTGCCCGTCGGTCCGCTCGGTGAAGTAGACCGCCGTCGGAAGCAGCGGCGCACCCGTCCGCAGAGCGAGCGTCGCCGGCCCGGCGGGCAGCGTCGTCACCTCCCCGAAGAACTCGACCTCGACACCCGTTCGCTGGATGTCACGGTCGCACAGGAGGCACACGATGTCGTTGCGCCGAAGTGCGCGCAGCACCTCGCGGCCTGCGTCGGGACCGAGGGCGACGACGTTCATGCCGAGGGCGGCTCGCAACTCGGCGAACCACTCGAACAGCTCGGGTGGTTCGATCTCCTCGACCACGACCGTGAGACCGTGGCCCCGATCGGCGAGCCAGCGGCCGGCCCACTCCCACCCCCCGAGGTGGGGCAACGCCAGGATCGCACCGTTGCCGAGCTCGAGCGCGTCGAGCACGTGCTGGTAGCCATCAGAGCGCATCCCCCGATCGACCATGCGGACCGGCAGGTGCGGCAAGCGGAAGCTCTCGAGCCAATAGCGCGTGTACGAATCGAACGCCTCCTGCGCGGCCCGCCGGAGGCGGATCCCCCCGAGGGTCGGGTCGACCCGTCGGAGGTGACGCGTGATCATGGCCCGGCGCTCGGGGCTGGCGACGTTGGCACCGAGCCCGATCGTCGGCGCGATCCCCTGCGCGGCGAATCCCGGCAGGCCCCGTGCCGCGAGCGCAGCCAGACGGTACCCACCCATGGTGACGGCGTCGGTCAGGTCACGACCTCGCGACCGCGGCGCCGCCGACGGCGTCACTCCTGGCGCCGTGGCACCCGCTCCCGCAACGGCACCCGCGTGCGCCGGCGCTCGGTGCGCGCCTCTCGCCGGGTCTCACGACGCTCGCGTCGGAGGTCGATCCGCGCCTGGGTCACGGGCGCGACCGCAGCCTGCCGCCAGACCTTGACGAACCGCTGGATCGCCGTGATCGAGATCAGGATCAACATCCCCCACATGATCCACACGAGTGCGCCGTCGAGCCACGGCTCGATGAACAGGCCGACGCAGATGACGACGATGCGCTCGGCGCGTTCCATCAACCCGCCCTTCGCGTCGAGACCGAGCGATTCGGCCTTGGCGCGCTGATAGGAGATGACCGACGACACCGCGGACACGGCGAACGGCAGCACGGCGAGCCGCGGATCCTCGGTCTCGGCGAAGTAGTACGCGATGCCGCCGAGCAGCAGCGCGTCAGTGATCCGGTCGACCGTCGAGTCGAAGAAGGCACCTCGCTGGCTCGCTGCCTCGGAGGCCTTGGCGAGGGCTCCGTCGAGGAGGTCGGGCAGCGCGGCGAGGATGACCAGCACGAGCCCGAGCCGGAGCCTGCCGGCGCCGACGGCGACAGCGGCGGCGGCCCCGACGACGAGGCCCACGACCGTCAGATGGTCGGGCGTCAGCTTGGTCTTGCGCAGGGCCGCACCGAGGGGCTTGACCGCAGCGTCGACCGGCGCCCTGAACTTGCCGTCGAACACGTCAGTCACCCGGTGGGCGTCCGGCCCACCGCTCGGGGTTGTCCTCGACGAGGTGCTGGACGACGTGGCCGTCGACCGCGTCGACGAGGACGAGCCCACGGCGCGTCGGCGGCTCGTCGGCCGAGTAGCAGAGCACCCGCCACGTCGGTCGGCTGCGGAGCCCGTGCCACACCTGCTGAGCCGACGCGTGGCCCACCGGGAAGCCGATCGCCCGCTGCGCCTCGACCAGTGCCTGCTTCTCGTCGACGCGCATGCGCCAACCCGACGAGATGTTGATCGCTCCGGCGGCCCCGAGGAGCACGGCAGCCCACGCGGTGCCACCGTTCACGAGCGCCGACGAGTCGCGGCTCGTCAGGTAGACGAGCAGGCAGATCGCCGCCAGGCCGAGGTAGATCGCGCCGGGGATCCGACGGCGGGAGTTGTCGGGGAACTGGTAGGCGCCGACGAACTCGGAGGGCACCAGGTCGTCGGGGAGCTCGTCGCGAATGTCATCGGACGATGACACGACCTCGTCGGCCGACGAGGCGCCACCGTCGGACGGCGACACGTCGTCGGACGGCGACACGTCGTCACGAGCGACGGGATCGGGAGCAGTCATGACGCGGCCAGCCTACTGGCCCGGCCAGGCACTCCGAATCCGTTGCGCGGTGTCGTCCAGCGGTTCCGGCAGTGTCCGCGTGTTCGCGATGGCGGTCATGAAGTTCGAGTCGCCGGTCCAGCGCGGCACCACGTGCACGTGCAGGTGCTCGCTCACCGACCCGCCGGCGGGACGGCCGAGGTTCAGCCCGACGTTGACACCTTCGGGCCGATAGGTGGCCTTGATGGCGCGCACGGCATCGGTCACGGTCGCCCACAGCTCTGTCGCCTCGTCGTGGTCGAGCTGCTCCAGGTCGCCGATCTCGCGGTACGGCAGCACGAGGAGGTGGCCGGTGCTGTACGGGTACGCGTTGAGGATCGCGAAGCAACGGTGGCCGCGGTGGACGATGTTGGCCTCGTCGTCGCTGAGTCCCGACGAGAGGATCCGGCTGAAGACGCTCCCCTGGTCCGGATCGGGCGGCGTCGGCTCGATCGAGCTGACGTAGCTCGCACGCCAGCCGTTCCAGAGGCGTTCGAGCATCAGGGAGCGAAGACCTGGCTGTGGGCCGCAGCGAGCTCGTCGGTGAACCGGGCGATGAAGTCGGCCACCCCGACGCCTCGCTCGACCTCTCCTCCGCGCGGGTTCACCCCCACGGTGTCGGCCGCGACGTCGTCGTCGCCGACGACGAGGATGTAGGGCAGCTTCTCGAGCTTCGACGCGCGGATCCGCTTGCCCAGCGCGTCGCCGGCGCCGATCACGTCGACGCGCGCACCGGCGTCGGCCAGCCGCTCGGCGACCTTCTCGGCGTACTCCTCGTGGGCGGTGGCGACCGGTAGCACGCGTACCTGCAGCGGTGCCAGCCACGTGGGGAAGTTGCCCGCGTAGTGCTCGATCAGCACCCCGAAGAACCGTTCGATCGATCCGAAGAGCGCGCGGTGCAGCATGATCGGCCGGTGCCGGTCGTTGTCGGCGCCGACGTACTCGAGATCGAAGCGCTCGGGCAGCTGGAAGTCGGCCTGGATGGTCGACAGCTGCCACGACCGCCCGATCGCGTCGCGGACGTCGATGTCGATCTTCG
This sequence comes from Ilumatobacter sp., assembly GCF_030065885.1. Lineage (GTDB taxonomy): Bacteria > Actinomycetota > Acidimicrobiia > Acidimicrobiales > Ilumatobacteraceae > Ilumatobacter. Next base: position 49,971 of record NZ_JASJCS010000005.1, read on the forward strand.
GGCCGTAGAACGCGGCGTCGCCCTCCTTGACGTCGTACTCGAGCCCGTGGCGCTCGAGCGCCGAGGCCAACGCCGCGGTCGCGCGCTCCCAGATCTGGTCGGACCCGACGTACTTGTCGGGATCCTTGGTCGAGAGGTTGAAGGTGAAGTCCTGGAACCCGAACGCCCGCAGCACCGACAGCACGAAGTCGAGCAGCGAGGCGATCTCGTCCGCGAGCTGGTCCTCGGTGCAGTAGATGTGGCTGTCGTCCTGCGTGAAGCCGCGGATCCGCATCAGCCCGTGCAGCGTGCCGGCCCGCTCGTAGCGGTAGACGTTGCCGAGCTCGAACAAGCGCAGCGGCAGCTCGCGATAGCTGCGCTGCCGGCTCTTGAAGATCAGGCAGTGGATCGGACAGTTCATCGGCTTCATGTAGTAGGTGCCGTTGTCCATCTCCATCGGTGGGTACATCCCGTCGGCGTACCAGTCGAGGTGCCCGGAGGTCTCGAACACGCCCGACTTGGCGAGGTGTGGGGTGTACACGAACTCGTAGCCGCCGTGCTCGTGCCGGTCGCGGCTGTAGTCCTCCATGAGCTTGCGCACGATGGCGCCCTTCGGGTGCCAGACGGCGAGCCCGCCACCGAGCTCGCTCGGGAAGCTGAGCAGGTCGAGCTCGGTCGCCAGCTTGCGGTGATCGCGCTTCGCGGCTTCCTCGAGCCGGTGGAGGTGCTCCGCGAGGGCCTGCTTGGACTCCCACGCGGTACCGTAGATGCGCTGCAGCATCGGGCCGTGCTCGTTGCCGCGCCAGTAGGCCCCGGCCACCTTCTGCAGCTTGAAGTGACCGAGGCGGCCGGTGGTGGGCACGTGTGGCCCGACGCACATGTCGATGAACTCGTCGGTGTTGCGGTAGGCGCTGATGGTGCCGCCGTCGCCGACTTCGCCCGCGTCCTCGGCGTCGGCGTCGGCCGACTCGACGCGTTCGATGATCTCGACCTTGTAGGGCTGGTCGGCGAACACGTCCTTGGCCTCGGCCATCGACATCTCGCTGCGCACGAACGGCTGGTTGGCCTTGACGATCTCGCGCATCTCGGCCTCGATCGCGACGAGGTCGTCGTCGCTGAAGGTCGCGCCGCCAGGCAGGTCGAAGTCGTAGTAGAAGCCGTTCTCGATCGCCGGACCGATCGAGAACTTCGCACCTGGAAAGAGCCTGGTGACCGCCTGCGCCATGACGTGCGCCGTCGAGTGACGGAGCACGTGACGGCCCGAATCGGTGTCACCGGTGATGATCGCCACGGTGCCGCCGTCGGGCAGCTCACGCGTCAGGTCGGTCTCCTCGCCGTCGACGGTGGCCGCGACGGCGGCCTTCGCGAGCCGCTTGCCGATCGATGCCGCGAGATCGAGCGCCGTCGACCCCGACGGCAGCTCGCGCTCGGATCCGTCGGGGAGGGAGATGGAGATGTTCGACATGACTCGAAAAGTCTACGACGCCGACCGCCGTGCCGACGCGACGTTTGTCGCTGCACGGCCGCCCCGGCTCGCAGCACGCGGCCTGGTCGCCGGCCGCTGCGGATCGAGCGGCGAGCCGGCGTCGATGTCGGTTCACTACGGTCGACGCATGCACATCCGCCCGGAGCTCGCTCTGTTCGCGTTGCTCGTCGCATCGTCGTGTGGCGGGAACGGGGCCGGTGACGCCGCTGATCTCACCGCCGAGGAGACCGACTGCCCTGCACTGGTCACGTGGTTCGACGCGCAGCAGCAGTTCCTCGACGACGTCGGCGACCGGTCCGTGGCCGAGCTCGGGGCAGGGTCCGATGCGGTGCGGAACGCCGGCGTGCGACTCGGCGCCCTGCTGCTCGAGGCCAGCCGCGAGGCCGCTGCGTTCGACTGCGAGGAGGCCCTGTCGGTCGGCGCCGAACCTCGGTGCCGGCAGATCGCACAGCTCCGTGCCGGGGGCGACGGCGGACAGCGGTTGCTGGCCGAGCTCACGGCCGAGTGCGCGTGACGCAGACGGGTCAGCCCGCGGCGACGAGTGCCCGGTCAGGCGCGGGGTCGTGGTGCTCGGAGACGGAGCCGACCTGGGAGTGGACGACCTCCTCGGCCTCGGATTGCCCGGCGTAGACGTTCTTGTAGATCTGGCCGGTCATCTCGCGGATCTCGAACATGACCTCGTCCATCATCGATCGCCAGGCCAGATGCTCGGGCCCGCGGCCCTCGTACCGCTCGGGCCGGATCGGGCGGCCGATCTCGATCGTGCACGAACGCCTCAGCTTCGGCATCTTCGCATCGGGCGGTTGGATCTCGTCGGTCCCGGTGATGCCGACCGGGTACACGGGGCAGCCGATCTTCATGGCGAGCCGTGCGGCTCCGGTGCGCGCCTTGTACAGGTACCCGTCACGGCTGCGGGTGCCCTCGGGGAAGATCCCGAACAGCTCGCCGCGCCGGAGGACCTGTTCGGCGGTGTCGAGGGCGGCCTGGCTCTTGCTGCCCCCGGAGCGATCGATGGGGATCATGCCCAACGCCGGGAAGAGGTACTTCGTCTTCCAGTCGTCGAGGTACTCAGCCTTGCCGACGAAGCTGATGTTGCGCGGCAGCGTCAGCATGAGGAACGCCGAGTCGAGGAAGCTGATGTGGTTCGGGCAGAGGATGGCCGGACCGTCGTCGGGGAGCCGCTCGTATCCCGACTGCTCGATCGTCCACAGCTTCGTCGCGAGAGGACGGGCCACGGCGCGGGTGCGCGACTGCAGCTTGTTGGCGCCGGCACCACTCGTCATGGAAGCAACTGTACGGCAGGGCCGGGAGGCTGTGGGTGACGAATCATGGAAATCCGGTGAACGGCCGGTTTCAGGACCGATCGAGCACCACCCCGAGCAGGTCGGCCGCAGCACGCGTCGACTCACCGCGTGCGGCCGCGGCGTCGACGGCCGCCACGGCCCCGGGCGAGTCGAGATCGTCGTCGAGCCGCTCGCGTACCTCGTCGATGAGATCGACCGGCGCTCCGTCGGCCGCTGCTCGCCACGCGGCGAGACGCTCCTGATTGCGCGCCATCAGACCGTCGTCCCACTCCCATTCCGTCCGGTAGTGGTGCTCGATCAATCCGAGGCGGATGGTCATCGGGTCCCATTCGGTTCGGAGGCGATCGACGAACACGAGGTTGCCGAGGCTCTTCGACATCTTCTCGCCGTCCATGCTGATCAGCGCGGTGTGCATCCAGTGCTTGACGAAGGGTTCGCCGGTCGCCGCCTCGGACTGGGCGCGCTCGCACTCGTGATGCGGGAAGATCAGATCGGCGCCGCCGCCGTGCAGGTCGATGGTCGTTCCCAGCTCGCGCAGCGCCAGCGCGCTGCACTCGATGTGCCAGCCGGGCCGGCCGGGGCCCCACATCGTGTCCCAGGAGGGCTCGTCGGACTCGGAGGGATGCCAGAGCACGAAGTCGAGCGGCGAGCGCTTGTTGGGATCGTCAACCTTGCCGCCGCGCTGCCGTGCGAAGTCGAGCATCTCGGCCTCGGTGTAGTTGCTCAGGCTGCCGAACGAGTCGTACTTCGTCACGTCGAAGTAGACCGATCCGCCCGACTCGTACGCGTAGCCGCGGTCGAGCACCATGCCGATGAACCCGCGGATGTCGGCGATGGCGGACGACGCACGAGGCGTCGACGCGACGGGGAGTGCGTTGAGCGCCTCCATGTCGCGCTCGAATCGCGCCTCCTCGGCCGCCGCGAGATCGAGGTAGTGCACGCCGAGCTCGCGTGCCTTGGCGAACAGCGGGTCGTCGACGTCGGTGACGTTGCGGACGCACAGCACGTCGTGGCCCTTGTCGATGAGGTGCCGCTTGAGCACGTCGTAGGAGATGAACGTCGCAGCGTGCCCGAGGTGCGTGGCGTCGTACGGCGTGATCCCGCAGATGTACATGTGCACGAGCTCGCCGGCCTCGAACGGGACGACGGCGCGCCGGGCGGTGTCGTACAGGCGCAGGGTCGACATGCTCAGGCGTCAACCGCGAGCGGGTCGCGTTTGATTCCCGTGAGCTTGGGGGCGACGCGCGTCTTGTACCTGACGTTGAGCTGCAGGAGCACGGCGGTGAACGCCTCGATCGCCGTCGCGTTGGAGAGCTCGCCGGCGTCGAGCGGCCGGCAGCCGGGGATGTGCGCCACGATCTCGCTGATCGTTCGTACGGCCGCCGGGTCGTCGCCGCAGATCAGGACGTCGGACTCGATCGGTTCGCCGATGTGACCGAGCTCGGTCGCCGGCAGGTGGTGGAACGCTGCGACGACGTTGCTGCCGGGCACCGCAGCCTGCACATGTGCGGTCACGCTGCCACGTGGCGGGACGAGCGGCTGGAACTCGCGGCCGACCCGCACGAGCGCGTTGGCCATGCTGACCACGATCTTGCCGCGCAGCGCATCCTCGTGGTCCTGTGCCATGGTGGCCGCCGAGTCCCACGGGGTGGCGATGACGACGATCTCGCACTCCGCCGCAGCCGCGTTGTCGCCGTAGCCGAGCAGTTCGCCGATCTCGGGATACTGCTCGACGAATGCGTCTCGACGCTCCATCGCGCGGTACTTCGAGCGCGACCCGATCATCGACGCATAGCCCACGCTGGCCAGCCGGGCGGCCAGCGCGCTCCCAGCCGGTCCGCTGCCGCCGATCACACCGATGCGCATGTGTCGAGCCTTGCACATCGCCCGGCGGAGGTCCGCACCCGCTGCCGGGACGGTCCCGGCCCGGAACGACGGGGCCGGACGGGAAGGCCGCCGCACCCCGCGTGGGCGGCTACGTTCGGCACGCATGGGATTGCTCGACGGCAAGAAGATCGTCATCACCGGCGTGTTGACGGATGCATCGCTGGCGTTCGGCGTGGCGCGGATCGCGCTCGACGAAGGTGCCGACATCGTGCTCACCGGTGCCGGCCGTGCGCTCAGCCTCACGCGCCGCACCGCCCGCAAGCTCGGGCAGTCGAACGGCCAGGACATCGACGTGTTCGAGTTCGACGTCACCGTGCCCGACCAGGTCCAGAGCGTGCACGACGCCGTCGCGTCGAAGTGGGGGCGCGTCGACGGCGTGCTGCACGCCATCGGGTTCGCGCCCGAGTCGTGCCTGGGTGACGGCTTCATGGACGCCCCCTGGGAGGACGTGGCGGTCGCGATGCACGTCTCGACCTACTCGCTCAAGACGCTGGCCGACGCCTTCGTGCCGTTGATGGATCAGGGCGGATCGATCGTCGGCCTCGACTTCGACAACCAGCAGGCGTGGCCCGCGTACAACTGGATGGGCGTCGCGAAGTCGGCACTGCAGAGCCTGTCGAGGTACCTCGCGAAAGAGCTCGGCCCTCAACAGATCCGGTGCAATCTCGTCGCAGCCGGCCCGATCAAGACGATGGCGGCGAAGTCGATCCCCGGCTTCCAGCTCTTCGAGGACACGTGGGACGGCCGGGCCCCGCTCGGCTGGGACGTCCAGAACGCCGAGCCCGTCGCCCGGGCCTGCGTGGCGCTGCTGTCGGACTGGTTCCCGGCCACGACCGGCGAGATCGTCCACGTCGACGGCGGCTACCACGCCGTCGGTGCCTGAGGCGGACGGGTACTCACACGCCACGCAAGCCGACGAGTTCAGCTGCCGCTGCGATCCTCGCTTGCGTACGAGCCCACCAGAACGGTGCTGCGGAGCCAGTCTCTGATCACGGCTGCTGCGGTGCGGCTGGTGATCGAGGAGACGGCGTCGAAGGCGTGCTGGGCGCCGTAGACCGGGACGAGCTCGACGGATCGGCCGGCCGCTCGCAGCGCGTCCGCGAACTGCTGCCCCTCCCCGATCGGCACGAGCGTGTCGTGCGTGCCGTGGACGAGCAGCATCGGCGGGCTCTCGTCGTGGATCCGGTCGAGGGGTGACACGGCCCGGTATCGGTCCCCTGCGTCGTCGACCGTCTCGAGCATGACCTCGTCGCGGATCTTGTGCCAGTGCGCCCGCATGCGATTGCGGTTCGCCATGTCGTAGACGCCGTAGATGCCGACGCACGCGTCGACCTGCTCCGCCTCGTCGGTGGCGGTGAGCGCCGCCATTGCGGCCAGGTGCCCTCCGGCCGAACCGCCGCCGATCACGACGGTCGACGCAGTCGCCGGCCCGCCGAGGAACTCCGCCCGGGCCCACCGCACTGCGTCGCGAATCGTCTCGATCTGGTGCTCGACAGAGACCTTCGGCGTGAACGGGTACCGCACCGACGCGACGACCCACCCGTCCAGCGCCAGCGCATGATAGAGGTCGCGTGCCTGGCGTTGCGGCTCGCCGCCCGTCCAGCCGCCGCCATGGACGTAGACGAACAGCCGCTCGGGGCGCTCGGACCGCACCGAACTCGCACGGATCACGTCGACGGGGCGGGCGCCGGGGCGGTCGACGCGGTGGTGCTCGTCGACGCCGTCGGGCGTCGTGATCGGTACGCCGGTGAGCAACGCCCGACCGCGCCCACGGGGGACCCCGCCGACGACCCGACGCCGGAGCCGCCACACGCCGATCCAGCCCCGGACGATCGCCCAGACCAGCAGCAACGCCGACGCGACGAGTACGGCACGCCCGAACCGCCCGACGGCGAGATCGGCGCCACCCATCGCCACGCCCAGCGAGAGCACCGCGACGTGGATCAGGAGCACCAGCGGCGCCAGTTCGGCCACCACCATCGCCGGCAACCACATCGGCGAGTACCGCCGGGTCGGGTCGCCGACCGGCTTGGCCGCGTTCCACGTGAGCGGCAGGCCGACGAGCGCGCCGGCCAGCAGCACCATGGCGCCGAGCGTCGACATGACCACATGCTGACACGGCCACCGTCCACTCCTCGACCGGGGCTGGCTCTCGCCACCTCCGCACAGCCATGCCGTAGGGTCGCCACGTGTCCGGCTCCGACGTCCTGACGGTCGCAGTGTGCATCGTCGGCTACGCGCTGATCTGCCGTCGCGTCTCGGCGTGGTGGGTCACGATGCCGATCGTCTTCGTCGCACTGGGCGTGGCCACCGATGCCCTCGAGATCGTCGAGCTCGACATCGCGATCGACGAGGTGGCGATCCTCGCCGAGGTCACGCTCGCCGTGATCCTGTTCGCCGACGCCGTGCGGATGAACGTCAACGAGCTGCGGCGCGGCGCCGAGCTGCCGCTGCGGCTGCTGCTGATCGGGCTGCCGCTCACCGTGGCGATGTCGACGGTGATGACGTGGTGGCTGCTCGGGACGACCTTCTGGGCCGCAGCGCTCATCGCGGCCGTGCTCGCCCCGACCGACGCCGCCGTGGGCGAGGCGGTCGTCGCCGACCCGTCCGTGCCGCAACGCATCCGGCAGGCGCTCAACGTCGAGGCCGGACTCAACGACGGTCTGATCGTGCCGGCATTCGTGCTGTTCGCCGAGCTGACACTCGACGAGACCCGGAGCGGCAGCGAGTGGGCCGAGTTCGTGATCCGCCAGGTCGGCGGGGGCCTCGTGGCGGGTGTGGTCGCAGGCGGTCTGGGCGCGTACGTCCTGGGGCTCGCCATGCGGGCGGGGTGGACCGAGGGCGTGTACTCGCAGGTCGGCACGTTGGCGCTGGCCGTCGCGACGTTCGTCGCCGCCACCGAGCTCGACGTCAACGCGTTCATCGCCGCCTTCGTCGCGGGGCTCGCCTTCGGCACGATCCTCGACGACGAGACCGCCGACCACCTCGACGAGTACACCGCCGACTCGGGCGCGCTGCTGGCGATGGTGGCGTTCTTCGTGTTCGGCAACCTGTTCGTGATCGACGCGTTCGATTCGACGCGCTGGCAGGTGCTCGTGTGCGCGGCGTTGGCACTGACCGCCGGTCGCATGATCCCGGTGGCGATCGCCACGTCGTTCACGGGCCTGCAACGACCGACGGTGGCGTTCCTCGGCTGGTTCGGCCCGCGTGGCCTGGCGTCGATCGTGTTCGGCGTGCTGCTCCTCGAAGAGGAGCTCCCCGACGCCGACGACCTCTTCGGCGTCATCACGCTCACCGTCTTGGCCAGCATCGTGCTGCACGGTCTGTCGGCATCGCCGGGAGCGGCCGCCTACGGCCGCTGGTACGCGCGGCACGAGGCGATCCCGATGCCCGAGAGCGAACCGACCATCGATCGCCGCCTCCGGCGATAGGTGCCGATCGCGTGCGCCCCGCCGTTCGCGGTGGGCGGCGCGTCGGTAGGGTCGACGCGGTGAACCGACTCGCCGCCGAGACCTCCCCTTATCTCCGCCAGCATCGCGACAACCCGGTCGACTGGTACCCGTGGGGCGACGAGGCGTTCGCGGCCGCCCGCGAGCGCGACGTGCCGGTGCTGCTGTCGGTCGGCTACTCGGCCTGCCACTGGTGTCACGTCATGGCGCACGAGTCGTTCGAGGACGACGAGGTCGCGGCCGTGATGAACGACAGGTTCGTCAACGTCAAGGTCGACCGCGAGGAGCGACCAGACGTCGACGCGGTCTACATGGACGCCGTGCAAGCCTTGACGGGCCGCGGCGGATGGCCGATGACCGTCGCGATGGACGCGGACGGTCGGCCGTTCTGGGGCGGCACGTACTTCCCCAAGGAGTCGTTCCTGAAGCTGCTCGCCGCGCTCGACGACGTGTGGCGCAACCGGCGCGGCGAGCTCGAGCAGAACGCGACGGCGCTCGTCGAGGCGATCGGGCGCAGCGCGACCACGACACCCCAGTCCGACATCCCACCGATCGACCTGATCAACGACACGCTCGGCAAGGTCGCGGGCGCCTTCGACAGCGAGTGGGGCGGGTTCGGACAGGCGCCGAAGTTCCCGTCGACGCACCATCTCGAGTTGATCCTCCGGGCTTACATGACCACCGGCGCCGACGACGCCAAGACCGTGCTCGTCACGTCGCTCGACGCCATGGCGTCGGGAGGCATGTACGACCACATCGGCGGTGGGTTCGCCCGCTACTCGGTCGATCGCGAGTGGCTCGTCCCGCACTTCGAGAAGATGCTCTACGACCAGGCGCTGCTCGTGCAGATCTACCGGCAGGCCCACTCGGTGCTCGGCCTCCCCCACTACCGGCAGATCGTCGACGAGACGATCGGGTACGTCCTGCGAGACCTGCGCCATCCCGACGGCGGCTTCTTCTCGGCCGAGGACGCCGATTCGCCCGACGAGCACGGCCACGGCGTCGAAGGGCTGTTCCACACCTGGACCCCCGACGAGGTCCGGGCCGCACTCGCCGGCATGGACGACGAGGCGATCGAGCTCACGCTGGGGTGGTTCGACATCACCGAGGGCGGCAACTTCGAGGGGCGCTCGATCCCGAATCGGATCGGGCATCGGGCGCAGCTCCGCCGGCCCCCGGTCATCGAGGAGGCACGCCAACGGCTGTTCGCCACGCGTGAACGCCGGCGGCGCCCCGGTCTCGACGACAAGGTGCTGACCGAGTGGAACGCGATGTTCCTCAGCGCGCTCGCCGACGCCGCTGCGGTGCTCCGCCGCGAGGATTGGAAGGCGGCCGCGATCGCCAACGGCGAGTTCCTCGTGCGTGAGCTCCGCGGGCCGGACGGCCGCTGGTTCCGTTCCTGGCAGGCCGACGGGCAGCCCCGGGCCCGCCACGCGGCGCTCGCAGCCGATCACGCGGCGCTCGTCGAGGCGTTCGTCCGCCTCGCCGAGCTCAGCGGTGAGGCGCGGTGGATCGACGCCGCGAGGCAGACCGCCGACACGATGCTCGACTGGTTCTGGGACCCCGAGCAGGGCGGTCTGTTCACCACCGCAGAGGACGCCGAGGCGCTGGTCGTCCGGCAGAAGGACCTCCACGACGGCGCCACCCCGTCGGCGAACTCGTCGGCCGCTCGCGGGCTCCAGCGTCTGGCGGCGTTGACCGGCGAGCAGCGGTACCGCAACCACGCCGATCGCATCCTCCAGCTGCTCGGCACCGTCGTCGAACAGCTGCCCGGTGGCACGTCGAACGCCCTGATCGCGCTCGAGCAACGACACCGGGGCCCCACCGAGCTGGCGATCGTCGGCGACATGCCGATGCTCGTCCGCCTCGCCCAGTCCGTGTGGCGACCCGACCTCGTGTTGGCCTGGGGCGAGCCCTACGACTCGCCGCTGTGGGAGAGTCGCGTCGAGGGCAAGGCCTACCTCTGCCGCGACCATGTGTGCGAAGCGCCGGTCGACACCGTCGAGGCGCTGTTCGAGCAGCTGACCGGTCAGCCGGCGCCCGAGGACCTCACCAGCCGCCTCGGTGGATGATCTCGCCGGTCCGGCGTCGGGGACGGGCGGCGCTGCGGCCCTTGCGTTCCGGCTCGTCGGCGGGGTGACCGAGTGCGATCGCGCCGAGCAGGCCGAGCCGCTCGGGAACGCCGAGTGAACGCCGGAGCTCGTCCTCGCCGCGGAACACGCCGAAGAAGAGCGCGCCGAGACCACGGTCCTCGGCAGCCAGCAACAGCGTCATGACCGCCATCGACGCGTCGATGGTCCAGTACGGCGCCGGCCATGCTTCGGGCCCGGCGCCGAGGCCGGTCGAGGCCTTGTCGGGCTCGGCGTACCGGTCGACGTAGGCCTGCGGATCGGCGAACGGCAGCAGGACCGCGGGCGCATTGAGCAGCCGCTGCCAGGCGAACTGCGTCCGGCGCGAGGCGGGCAGCGTGATGTCCCAGAACCGGGCGGTCTGCGCACCTTCGAGAGCGACGATGTGCCAGCCCTGAGTCTTGCCGGCGCTCGGCGCACGGCTGGCGAGATCGACGAGATGCTCGAGCAACCCCTCGGTGATCGGCTCGGCGGTGAACGCCCGAGTCATCCGCCGAGACCGCACCACGTCCGAGAACTCCGCCATCACCCCAGTATCACCGAACGTGCGAGGGTCCCGTGCCCACATCACCCGGAGGTCAAGGACCGCGCCCATCCGCCGCGCAGACGTGCCCGAGCCAGAGTCGCGACCCCAGCTTGCTGAGACGGGATCGATGTCGTCGAGCACAAGGCGCGACGAACCCGAGTTGCCTCGCGGCAACGAGCGGTGAGGCGCAACGCAGTGATCGGCGAGATCGGCCCGTCTCAGCGGCGGCCGAGTTTGACGAGGTCTTCGGCCATCGTCCAGCCGTAGACGATCATCGCGTCGCCGGCGGCCTGGTCGACCGACTCGAACATCTCGACCACGTCGGCGTCGAGCGCGTCGGGTTTGGACGACTCGAAGTCGAGGAAGCCGGACTGCCCGTTCTTGGCCACGAAGGTCTGCGCCTCGTACTTGGCGTCGACGCCGAACCGCTTGGCGAGGCGCCGCCCCCAGGCACGCTCCTCGCCGACGGCACGGACACCCGGTGACGGCGTGACCTCGTCGAGCTTGTCGAACGCCTCGACGGCATCGGCCGTGACGAATCGGGAACCCACCACGACATCCTCGTCCGGGAAGGCCATCAGCGCCCGGTGATACGCCTCGTGCATGAGCCCGCGCAGCACGGTGTCGCGCTTCGAATGACGGCGCACGCTGAGCATTCCGATGAGCACGCAGGGTGTTCCACCGATCCGCTCGAGCGTCGAGAACATGTAGCCGTGCAGCTTCTCACCGATCCGGGCGGTGGTGACGAGCACCCAGTCTTCCTTCGCCTTGGAGATGGCGCCGATGTCGAACGCTCCCTCGATCGAGCCCATCTCGTCGAGGTCGGCATCGGTCAGTGAAACGGCGTCATTGGTGAAGACTTCGAGCGGCATATCCCCTCTCCCGGACGATTCGGACCTACATTCTGCCACCGATTCCGTCGCCTTTCACAAACGGAAGAAGCTCGAGGGGCTCGGCCCGAACAGCCCTACACGCTGGCTCGAGCCGCTCGGATGCCCGATCGCTCGTCGCGACGTCCGGTGGGCGAGCGTCGAAGCCGCCGCGGAGACGGCGAGCTCGGGAGGCGTCGCTGCCGGTTGATCGACGAGTACCCGAGCGCAGCAGGACCGGGTTCCCCGGTCCGGTCCCCACGTTCGCCACCACCGAGTTGCGCCCATTCGGACCGAACGGAGCGAGCGCAGCGAGCGAGTGAGGCCGATGTCCGGCCGAGCTACAACAACACCGCGTCGTGGCCGAACGCCACCCGCAGTTCGCCCACCGCCCGGTCGATGTCGACCCGGAACTCGTCGGCGAGGCGCAGGATCTTGCCGTTGCCGATGTCGACCTGCACGACCGAATCGCCGGGATGGTCGCGCAGGATCCGCTTCAGTCGCTGGATCTTCAACTCGTCGAGCGTGTGGGCCGGCAGGCGCAGGCGCAGGGGCGGCGCGGGACCGTCGGACAGCCCGCTCAGCACCTGGACGTCCTGGGCGATGAGCCCGAACCGTGACTCGTCGCGCTTGTCGAGGCGGCCCCTGACGGCGACGATGATGTCGTCTTCGAGCTTGTGGCCCTGCTCCTGCAGCGTCCGCGGGAACACGGTGACCTCGATCGACGACTCGAGGTCCTCGAGCACGAAGACCGCCATCTGGTCGCCCTTCTTGGTGAACTTCCGGGCGAGGTTGGTGATGACGCCGCCGACCTTGACCTGGGCGCCGTCCTCCATGTCCTGCAGATCGATCAGCGCGTGCTCGACCTGCCGCTTCAGCGCGGTCTCGACGCCGAACAGCGGGTGGTCCGAGACGTAGAGGCCGAGCATCTCCTTCTCGTTCTTGAGCTTGTCGCTCTTGTCGAACTCGATCTCGGGCACGGGGAGCCGCTCGTCGAAGCCGTTCGATGCACCGTCGCCGCCCTCGTCCTCGGTGTCTCCCCAGTCGCCGAAGAGGCTCATCACACCGCGATCGCGCTCGCGCCTCCGTTCGATCGTGGTGTCGAGGATCTGTTCGAACGCGGCGAGCAGCCCCCGGCGCGGATGGCCGAGCTGGTCGAACGCGCCCGCCTTGATGAGCGACTCGACGGTGCGCTTGTTCAGCACCTGTTCGGGCACCCGCTCGGCGAAGTCGTAGAACGACTCGTACGAGCCGTTCTCGGCCCGCTCGGCGAGCAGCTGCTCGACGAGACCCTCCCCCACGTTGCGCACGGCTGAGAGCCCGAACGTGATGGCCCCCGGGCTACCGACGGAGAGGCCGACCTCGTCGGGCACGTCGGCGGCGGGAATCGCGGCGAAGTTCGTCACCGACCGGTTGATGTCGGGCGTGAGGACCTTGATCCCGGCCGACCGGCAGTCGGACAGGTAGACGGCCGCCTTGTCGAGGTTGCTCTTGACGCTGGTCAACAGGCACGCGAAGTACTCGACCGGGTAGTGCGCCTTGAGGTAGGCGGTCTGGTACGTCACGAGGCCGTACCCGAACGTGTGGCTCTTGTTGAACGCGTAGTCGGCGAACTTCTCGATGATGTCGAACAGCTGCCGGCCGAGGTCCTTGCCGTACCCGGTGCGCTCGACGCCGGCCTCGAACGCGTCGCGTTCCTTGGCCATCATCTCGCGGATCTTCTTGCCGCATGCCTTGCGGAGGTTGTCGGCCTCGGCCAACGAGTAGCCCGCGAACTTCTGGGCGACGCGCATCACGCTCTCCTGGTAGATCATCAGGCCGAACGTGTCGTCGAGGACCTCCTGGGCGTCGTCGTGGAAGTACTCGACCGGCTTGCGACCGTTCTTGCGGTCGGCGTAGTCGTAGTGCATGTTGACGCTCATCGGGCCGGGCCGGTACAGCGCGAGCACAGCCGAGACGTCCTCGAAGCTGTTGGGCGCCATCGCCTTGAGCAGCTGCCGCATCGGTGGCGACTCGAGCTGGAACACGCCGATCGTGTCGCCGCGTGACAGCAGGTCGAACGTCCGCTGGTCATCGAGCGAGACGGCATCGATGTCGAACGCCGGATCGCGCGACGCCCTGATCATCTCTTGCGCGTCGGAGATGACGTCGAGGTTGCGCAGGCCGAGGAAGTCCATCTTGAGGAGCCCGAGCTCTTCGACGCCGTGCATCTCGTACTGGGTGACGACGGGGGCATCCTCCGGGTCCTGACCGGACTCGGGCTTGCGCTGGATCGGCAGGTAATGGGTGACCGGCTCCTTGGTGATGACCACCGCCGCGGCGTGGATGCCGTCGGAGCGCTTCAGCCCCTCGAGGCCCTTGGCGACGTCGACGACCTTCTTGACGTCGGTGTCGGTGTCGTACATCGCCCGCAGGTCGCTGGCCGCCTTGTAGCCGTCGGCGTACTTCTCGCTCTGCTCGAAGCAGTACTTGAGCGGCGTGTCGCGGCCCATCACGAGTGGTGGCATCGCCTTCGCGATCTTGTCGCCGACGCCATAGGGGTAGCCGAGCACCCGCGCTGCGTCGCGCACCGCGTTGCGAGCCTTGATGGTGCCGAACGTGATGATCTGCGCGACGTGGTCGCGGCCGTAGGCGTCGGCTGCGTAGCGGATCATCTGGTCGCGGTAGCGCGAGTCGAAGTCCATGTCGATGTCGGGCATCGAGATCCGGCTCGGGTTGAGGAACCGCTCGAACAGCAGGTCGTACTTGATCGGGTCGAGGTCGGTGATCCAGAGGCAGTACGCAACTGCACAGCCCGCCGCCGAGCCGCGTCCGGGGCCCACACGGATGTCTGCTTCGCGTGCGTACCGGATCAGGTCCCACGTGATGAGGAAGTACGACGCGAAGCCCATGTCGTTGATGACCTTGAGCTCGTACGCCACCCGCTCGACGACCGATGGCGGCAGCTCGGCGCCCCACCGCTTCTTGGCGCCCTCCCAGGTGAGGTGCTCGAGGTACTCCTTGTCGCCGGCGAATCCGGCCGGGATCGGGAAGTTCGGCAGCAGCGCGTCGCCGAACGTGATGTCGAGCTCGGCGCGCTCGGCGACCCACAGCGTGTTGTCGCACGCCTCGGGCACCTCGCGGAACAGGTAGCGCATCTCCTGCGCCGACTTGAGGTAGTGCTCCTCGCCCTCGAACTTGAAGCGCTTCGGGTCGGAGATCAGCGCCCCGGTCTGCACGCAGAGGAGCGCGTCGTGGGACTCGTGGTCCTCGCGGTGGGTGTAGTGGCTGTCGTTGGTGGCGAGCAGCGGTGCGCCGATCTGCTCGGCGATCTCGACCAGCTTCGGGTTGGTGTCGCGCTGGGCCTGCAGGCCGTGATCCTGCAGCTCGACGAACAGGTTGTCCTTGCCGAAGATCTCCTGCAGCCTGCCGGCCTTCTCGAACGCACCCTTCTCGTCGCCGTTGAGCAGCGCCTGCAGCACGTGGCCGCCGAGGCACCCGGTGGTGGCGATCAGGCCGTCGGAGTACTTCTCGAGCAGCTCCCAGTCCATGCGCGGCTTGTAGTAGTAGCCCTCGAGGAAGGCGAGGCTGCTGAGCTGGATCAGGTTGCGGTAGCCGACCTCGTTCTCGGCCAGGAGCGTGAGGTGGTAGTAGAGCTTCTTGCCGCCCTCGGTGTCGCCGCCCGAGTCGTCGACGCGGCCTCGGCGGGTGGGCCGTTCGGACCGGTGGTCGTGGGCCATGTACGCCTCGGTGCCGATGATCGGCTTGATGCCCTGCTTCTGGCACTCCTTGTAGAACTCGAGGGTGCCGTACATGTTGCCGTGATCGGTCATCCCGATCGCGGGCTGCCCGTCGGCCACCGCCTTGGCCACCATCTCGTCGAGACGCGCCGCCCCGTCCAGCATCGAGAACTCGGTGTGGACGTGGAGGTGGGTGAACGAGTCGGCGGTCATCGAGGGGCGGGTTCGCGAATCACAAGAGCGTGATTCGCGAACCTACCAGACTCGCGAGCGTCGCGATCCAGCCCCCGTTTCGCAACGCGTGAGCTTCTTGCGCACATAGGCCGCAAGAAGCTCACGCGTTCCGCGCCCCGCGACGACGAGCACGAGCCGCTCGTGCTCTCCGAGAGCGACTGCGACGCCCTCCGCCGCGATCGAGCGTGGGGGTCATCGTGGCTCGGTTGTGCCTCCCGCGGTCGGCAGCCGAACGGGCGGTCACGGATCCTCAGCGAGCTTCGGCAACGGCGTTTCACGTTGTGTCAGACACAACCTGAATCCGGGCGAGCCACTGGAAGAAGAGGTGGGCGGCGGCGACGCAGGTGAGGTCGCGGATCGAGCCGTCGGCGACCATCGAGCGGAGCTCGGCGACGGAGAAGGACCCGTTGACCAGGCCGTGCTCCTCGGGTTCGGGCGACCGCTCCCCCGGCGTGAGGTCGGTCGCGAGGAAGATGTGTACCGACTGGCCCGAGTACCCGTAGGCCTGGAAGAAGGTGCCGAGTGGGGTCCAGGTGGCGGCCCGGAGGCCGGTCTCCTCGGCGAGCTCGCCGGCCGCGATCTCCTCGGGGTGGGCGTCGGCGTTCGTCTCCCACATGCCCTGCGGGAACTCCCAGTACCGTCCGCCGACCGGGTAGCGGTACTGCTCGACGAGGTGCAGGCGCTCGCCGTCGAAGGGCACGATCAGGGAGTAGTCGTGCTTGTCGACGACGCCGTAGATCCCCTCGTGGCCGTCGGCCCGGCGGATTCGATCTTCACGGACCGTCATCCACCGGTTGCGATAGACGACCTCCGAGGAGAGCTGCTCGATCTCGTCCGCCATCGCCGGAACTCTGTCACACCCCCTCGCCAGGATGGGCGCATGAACGACGAGACTGCGCTTGTTGCCGGCGGGGGGATCGGCTCCGTCGAGCGGTCCGATGCCGGCGAGGGCACGTCCGAGGACGTGCCTGCCGTCGTCGATGGTTCGCGGGAGTGGTCGACGAGCGTCTCGGGCCGGCTCGTCGCCCGGTTGCGGCCGCCGCTGTGCTCGATGCACGGTCACACCCCGCTGCGGAGAATGCCGCCATGAGCAGCGCACCCGTCTCCGTGATGGCGGCCGTCGACACGATCGACATCTCGGCCGCCGACGCCGCGACGTGCGAGCGGGTCCTCGGCGACCTGCAGCTGGTGCAGGGGTGGAAGGACGCAGTCGAGGCGGTCACGACGTCACGGCTGGCCACCCTGCACGAGACGGCCGGCGGGGCGGCACCCGCCGATCTGCACACGAAGTGCGGTGGCGTGTCGGCGGCCGAGGGGAAACGACGTGAGCGGCGGTCGAAAGCGATCGAGCAGGCTCCCTCGTTCGGCGACGCGCTGGGCTCGGGTTCGATCGGCGCCGAGCACGTCGATGCGTTGGCCAACGCCACCACCAAGCTCGACGACGAGGTGAAGGACGCACTCATCGATGCCGAGGAGGAACTGCTCGCCGAGGCGCAGTCGATGTCGCCCGAGCAGTTCGGCCGGTCATGCCGCGATCGCGCCCGGCGGTTGGAGAAGGACCAGGGGCTCGAGCGCAACCGGCGCCAGCGACGCGACACCTTCCTGTCGCGCAAGCTGAACCCGGCGACCGGGATGATCGAGGGCCGGTTCTCGTTGCACCCCGAGCTGGGCAACCAGATCTTCGGTGCCGTCGACCGCGAGGTCGCGGCGACGATCAAAGCCGGCGAGCAGCGCGGTGACGCCGACTTCGTGGAGCGGCGGTTCGACCGCAACCGGCTCGCGGCCGAAGCGCTCGGCACGCTCGTGGCAGGCGGCCATCAACAGGCGCGGCCCTTGGAGGCCGACATCACGCTGATCGTCGACGCTCACACCGAGACCACCGGCGAGCTGCACGAGCAGTCGGTGTGCGAGACCTCAGACGGTGCGGCGATCCCGCCGGCCTCGGTGCGGCGGCTGGTGTGCCAGGGACGGGTGACGCCGGTGATCGTCGGCTCGAACGGTGTGGCACTCGCCGCCGGGCGCACGATCCGCCACGCCAACCGAGCGCAGCGGCGAGCGCTGCGGGCGATGTACCGCTGCTGCGCCTTCGGTGAGTGCGATGTGGCATTCGACCGCTGCGAGATCCACCACATCCTCCCGTGGGAGCTCGGCGGGCCGACCGACCTGATCAACCTGATCCCGCTGTGCTCGAGGCACCATCACGTGGTCCACCAGGGCGGCTGGAAGCTCGAACTCGACGACGACCGGTTGCTCACGATCACCCAACCCGACGGCACCGTGTTCACCCGATGTCGACCCGACATCGCAGACCGACGAACACGGCGACGAACCGCAGCGTGACGCACGCCGCCCAGCCCTCGTTCGTCTGGTGTGCCGTCCTTGCGCGCCTCCGCCCAGGGTTCGCCGAGGTCTCGAGCCACCGGCGGCGACGCGGGGTGGCTACGGTGCCCGCCGCTCTCTTTCCGAAACGACCGGTCCGAAAATGGGTGATCATGACCCGCGGGCGATGATCATCCTCCCCGGCCAGCGTTGACTCGACACCATGACCGAACGCACCCACCCCGACGACACGACGACCCCCGCCGACACCAACCGCACCACCCGGACCGCACTCGTGACAGGTGCAACCTCCGGCCTCGGGTTCGAGGCCGCCGCCCAGCTCCCCGACGCCGGCTTCGACCGCGTGATCGTCACCGGCCGCTCGCGCGATCGGGCCCTCATGGCAGCCGAGCAGCTCGTCGAGCGGACCGGCCGGCCGGTCTTCGAGCCACTCGCCCTCGACCTCAATGCGCCCACGAGCGTCCAGCAGGCCGCCGACGAACTGGTCGAGCGCGGCGTCATGATCGACTACCTCCTGCTCAACGCCGGCATGGTGTCGGGCAACGACCAGGTGATCACCGACGCAGGTGTCGAGGTCACGTTCTCGTCGTCGCTGATCGGCCATCACCAGCTGACGATGCGCCTCTTGGCCGACGAGCGGCTGTCCCCCACCGCCCGCATCGTGATCTCGGGCTCCGAGGCCGCCCGCGACGACGTGCCGACGTTCAGCGTCGTCGACGTGCACGAGCTCGCCCGGAAGGAGTACGGCGGCGACGCCACTGCGGCGTCCGTCGCGCTGATCCTCGGCGAGCAACCGGCGAAGTTCAAGCCCGGCGACGTCTACGCCACGACGAAGATGTTCGTCGCCTGGTGGGCGGCGGCGCTCGCCCGCCGGCTCCCCGCCGGCATCACCGTCAACGCGATCTCACCCGGCTCGGCGCCCGACACCAACGCCATCCGCAACGCGAACTTCTTCATGCGCAAGATCATGGTGCCGGCGTTCAAGCATGCGCCGAAGCGGATGGGCATGGCGGCGCCCGTGCCGGTCGCGGCCACCCGCTACCTCCAGCCCCTCGAGTGGGGGCCCGACGTGAACGGCCGATTCTTCGCCTCGGCGCCGAAGAAGATGACGGGCCCGATCGAGGTCATGCAGCAGCCGCACGTACTCGACACCGACGCTCAGGAAGCCGGGTGGGCCGCCACCGTCCACGTGGCCGGCGCCGACGTGCCCGCCGCCGTCTGAGCGCCGGCGTCGCGAGCAGGGCGGAGCACCCGCCGTTGCGCCGCATCGGGCGCCGGCCAGGCCGGTCCCTCGGGTTCGCCTGGCGAGGGGCGCGGCCGGCGACGCGAGTTGCGCAGCGTCCAGACCATGACCCCTGCACCGACGACGGATTGCACGCCGATCACCGAGTACATGAAGGCCCGAACGGCGCCGTCGGGTAGCTCGGCCGCCCACAGCAGCCCGTAGACGACGCCGGCAGCGACCGGCATGACGGCGAGCGGCGCGAGCGACACGAGTCGCACGCGGCCGTCCAACTGTTCGAGCACGGTCGGGCCGCTGGTCACCGCGCGGCGACGTCGCAACGCCCAGATCTGCAAGCCGGCGTAGAGCGCGAACATCGGTGCCGCCCACGGGATCGCGAAGGTCCAGGCCACCACGACCCCTCCGGTGATCAGGAGCCAGAGCCAACGCGTCGCCGGTGACGGCTCGAACGAAGTCACCCACGCACCCCGGCCGAGCACCAGGTGCGCCGCCGCCAGGACGAGCGTGAACGTGGCGGCGTACGCCGCGAACTCACCCGGATCGAGCAGCTCGAGCGGACCGCCCTGGTCGGCGATCAGTTCCTCGTCCTCGAGGTTCTCGGGGAGCGTCATCGTGATCGACCAGGCTCCCCAGAACGCTCCGAGCGCCAGCGAGGCCACGAGCAGCTTCGTCCGGGCGTCCTCGATCAGCCACCTGCGGAAGCAGTACACGAGCAGCACGATGCCGAACCCGCCGTGCCACGCCGCGAACCACGCCGGGAAGAACGGGACGAACGGCCCGCCCGTGTACAGGATCGGCGTGACGACGCCTTCGACGAGATAGCCGAGCACCGGCGCTGCGAGGAGCACGCCGATCATGTCGCGAACGCCGTAGTGGCTGAGGAGCCAGAGCACCCCGGCGACCGCCGGCGCGTACACGAGCGCAACGACGAGATGGTCCAGTGGCTCGGAGGCCCAGTACCAGAACATACGCTCGGAGCTGACGCCGACGATGGCCGCGACGACGAACACGACGAGCAGGCGGCGGAAGCCGGCGACGATGTCCACGCCCTGTCTGTCGTTCGAACCCGATCGCACGGTTCACCCCGCGTCGCACGCATCGATCCGTGAGGTCTCGATCGTGTGGTGCGTCGATCATTTGACCTGTGAATCAGGTGACGTGTCGATCACGTGACGTGTCGATCGCGCGTATCAATCACGTGACGATGCACATCTGTGCTACATCCCACCGGCCGACGTGCCGATGAGATGAACGACACCAGGACGGCACGAACGAGAAATGGGGGTTCGGTCCATGTCACAGCACTACGACGATCATCAAGCACACGACCGGGCGATCCGCCGCCTGCAGGAGATGACCGGGGACGACTGCGCCGAGCGAGTGTGTTGGGACCCCGACCACCATCTCCAGGGGCACATCGACGTTCGCGGCACGCACCTCGTCATCATCGCCACGCGGGACGACGAGCACACGCCGCTCGTGCTCACCGAACGCGAGTGGGATGCGATGCGTCGCGGCTGCGTCCCCGCAGCCTGACCACCGTCGCGGGCGCATCACTGGTCGACGCAGCACTCACGGGCGCATCACTCGTCGACACGCCGCTCGTCACGCGCCACTCGTCAGGGTGCCGGCGCGGCGCGAGACTGAGCCGATGGAGCCGACGATCCGCCCGTTCGAACCCGAGGACCGCAGCGCCGTGGAGGCGCTCGCAGTCCGACTTCAGACGGGCATGGCGCCGTGGCGGGACCCTACGGCCCTGCAACAGGCCGTCCTGGGTTGGATCGCGAGCGCATGCGCCGAGGACAGCGACAGCGACGCCCTGGTGGCCGAAGTCGATGCCTCGGTCGTCGGTTTCGTGTCGCTCTCGAGCATGCCGCACTTCGCCGGCGAGACCGACGCCTACATCGGCGAGTTGATCGTCGACGAGCACGCCGAGGGGCGCGGCATCGGGTCCGCTCTCGTCGCAGCGGTCGAACGCCTGGCCCGCGACCGTGACATCAGGTGCATCACGCTGCACACCGGTGCGGCCAACCATCGGGCACTCGACTTCTACGAGCGCCTCGGCTACCAGGCCGAGGACGTCAAGCTGACCAAGCTCCTCTCGACGGCGTAGCGCCGAACACGCTCCTTCTGGTCAGAGGTACGTGCCCGGTCGCTCGGCGTCGGGCGGCGCCTGACCGGGCACCTGCGGCTGGGCACCAGGTGGCAGCTGCCGGATCTGCTCGAGCTGCTGGCGCGCGGCCAGTTGCTGGGCGAACAGGGTGGCCTGGATGCCGTGGAACAGACCCTCGAGCCACCCGACGAGCTGCGCCTGCGCGATGCGCAACTCGGCATCGCTCGGGACGGTGTCGTCGTTGAACGGCAGCGCCAACGAACGCAACTCCTCCTGCAGGTCGGGCGACAGCGCCTCGGCGACCTCGGTCACCGACCGCTCGTAGATCTCGGCGAGCCGCTCGCGGCTCGCCTCGTCGAGCGGAGCCTGTCGGACCTCGTCGAGCAGCTGCTTGACCATCGAGCCGATCCGCATCACCTTCGCCGGTTCGTTGACGGCGCCCGTGGGCTCGGCGGGTGGCTCGTCGGCAGTGCCGGGTTCGACGAGCTCCCCGTGCTCGACGGCCGGCGCCCCTGCAGCAGGTCCACCGGACGGCGCCTCGCTGTCTGCCGCGGACACGGCGTGGGCCGACGCCTCGGCCGTGTCGGACTCACCGTCGGCCGAGGCCTCGGACTCCTCGGTCGTGTCGGACTCACCGTCGGTCGACGCCTCGGACGCCTCGGCCGGAGATCGCGTCTCGGTCGGCGTGTGCGTGTCGGTCGGTGGTTGCGTGTCGGTCATGACGCTCGCTTCGTACAACAGGAGGTGATCAGGTCGGCATTCCCGCCAGCAACGGTACGTACACCTCGGCGGATGTCATCGAGCCGTGGCGGCAGATCAGTTCGAACGGTCCGCTGTCGTCGGGATCGAAGTAGCTCACGGGTGCGCGGGCGATGACGGCCACGTCGCCGAGCCGAGCGGCGACCGGCGGCGGGACCGAGGGCCCGAACCACCCGTCGCCGATCAGTTGATCGCGTGAGCGCACCCATGCGGTGTCGCCGAACTCCTCGGTGGCGGCATCGAGGAGGTCGGCGGTGGCGCCGTGCTGGGCATGCAACCAGCGGAACCGGCCCTCACCGGACTGCATCGCCACGTGAGCGAGGAGGTCGACGCTCGGCACGATCACGGCGTCGCCGACCTCGACCTGACCGTGATCGGCGGTGACGAGCAGCGCCGCACCAGCGGGCATGGTGTCGAGCAGGTCGGCGACCAACCGATCGGCGTCGCGGAGCTCGGCGTCGTAGAACTCGCCGAAACCCCGCTCGTGGGCGATCTTGTCGACGCCGCCGTAGTAGGCGTAGACGAACCGGTCCCCTTCGACCAGCCGCCGGCGGACCTCGATCGCCAGCGACGAGGTCGCCCGGTAGCCGACCGGCACGCTGCCGGCCAGGTGGGCCGCGCTGAACGCCGTGTAGCAGAGCTCGGACGGGCTCACCACGGGAACGGGCTCACCGAGGAACGACGGGAATCGCTGCACGTCGGCCGGTGGCTGCGATCGCCGCATGTCCTGCCCGTCGACCGCCCATCTGAGGACGTTCATCACTCGGCCGCCGAGGACCATCCGGTAGCCGACCAAACCGTGCTCGCCCGGCGTCAGCCCGGTCGCGATCGAGCTGAGCGCGGTGGCGGTCGTGGTCGGCGCGACGGTCGTGATCGGGCCACCGTCGAGTCCGGCCAGCGTCGGTGCGATCCCTCGGCGCTCCTGCAGCTGATCCCAGCCGACCCCGTCGAGCACGAGCAGCACCACCTGGTCGGCCTCGGCGACCACGCCGGGCATCCACTCGGGCAGGCCGGATCCCCATCCGCCCGGGCCGAGCAACGCAGGGACGATGCCACGGACGTTCGCGCCCGCATAGTCGGGCACGATCGGCAGACCGTCCTGCTGCACGTCGGGGTGTTGGAGGGGCGCTGTCACGAGATCGATAGTCCACCATCTCGATGGGGTCGAGGCCAACCGCGGCCTGCTTCACGACCTACGCTGGCATGATGCGAGTGTCGACGAGGGGTGACTACGCCTGTCGGGCGCTGCTCTCGCTCGCTCTGCGAGTCGACGAGACGGGACCGACGTCGGTGCGCGACATCGCAGATCGAACCGGGCTCCCCCAGCCCTACCTCGAGCAGATCCTGCTGGCCCTCAAGGGTGCCGGCATCGTCCGGTCCAAGCGCGGCGTCGGCGGCGGCTACGTCCTGGCGCGCCCCCCGGCCGAGATCCGGCTGTCCGAGATCCTCTCGGCGGTCGACGGCCCGATCACGTTGGGCGACTTCGGCGAGCCGCACGAGGACGGGGCATGCGATCACGAGGGCCAGTGCGTCCTGCTCGCGATCTGGAACGAGGCCGGCGCGGTGATGCGCCAGCACCTCGACGGGTTCACGTTGGCGTCGATCGCCGACATGGCTCGTGGCGAGGCTCCCTGGCCCGCCACCGAGCCGGCGCGCTGAGCCCGGCGCGCCCGGCACGGCCACCATCGGATCATCCCTCGTCCGGGACCGGATGGAGCGTGGCGAGACGGTCGGCGAGATCGGCGGCGAGCTCGCTGTGGAACGTGACGCGCTCGCCCGAGCCCGGGTGGTCGAAGGCGAGCTCGGCGGCGTGCAGGAACGGCCGCCCGACCTGGAGGTTCGGTCGGCGCTGCCCGTACACGGGATCGCCGACCAACGGGTGGTTGATCGAGCTGAGATGCACGCGGATCTGATGGGTACGACCGGTCTCGAGGCGGCAGTCGAGCAACGCCAGGTCAGCCGGCTCGTCGTAGCGTTCGAGGACCCGGTACTCGGTTCGCGCCCAGCGGCCGTCCGCGACCACGGCCATCCGCAGCGGGTCGCGCCGTGATCGGCCGATGGGGGCATCGATCACACCGTGCGGCGCGGCCGGATGGCCCCACACCAGCGCCCGGTACGACCGGGTGGCGTCGTGGTCCACGAACTGGGCGATCAGGTGCTCGGCAGCTTGCTGGGTCCGCGCGACGACGAGGAGTCCCGAGCTGCCGGCGTCGAGCCGGTGCACGATGCCCGGCCGCGTCGGTTCGCCGACGCTCTGCATCTCGGGGTAGCGCGCGAGCAGGCCGTTGACGAGTGTTCCGTCCGGGTTGCCGGCCCCGGGATGGACGACGAGGCCGGCGGGCTTGTCGATGACGACGACGTGGTCGTCCTCGTGGACGATCGTGACCTCCACCGACGGGTCGGGCCCGGGCGGTTCGTCGGCCGGCAGCGTGGACGGGTCGATCGTCACCGTCTGCCCCAGTTCGAGTCGGAGCTTGCCGGACCGCACCTCGGTGCCGTCGATCGTGGCGCCACCCGCCTGGACGACCACGGCCGCCGCCGAGCGGCTGACGTCGAGGAGCAGCGCCACGACGCGGTCGAGCCGCTCACCCGCCAGCGCAGCGGGCACGGTCTCGGTGATCACTCGTCGTTCCCGTTGCCGGCGCCCACGACGTCGGGGTCGACGTCGGGGTCGGCGCCCTCCTCGACGGCGTCGGTCGCGGCGCGGCCCGACAGCCACGACGCCAGCACCAGGAGCGCACCCCCGACCGTGATGCCCATGTCGGCGACGTTGAAGATCGGGAACCACTGGAAGTCGATGAAGTCGATCACGGCGCCCCGGAACCAGCCCGGCGACCGGAACAGCCGGTCGATCACGTTGCCGATCGCACCACCGACGATCAGACCGGCTGACACGTCGGTGAGCCTGCTCGACTGCTTCCGCAGGCTGAGCAGCAACGCGACGATCACGGCCAGAGCGAGCACGCCGATGACCGGGCCCCAGTCGCGGCCCGTGCTGAAGGCCATGCCCGTGTTGAACGAGAGGTTGAACCGCAGCGTCCAGAAGAGGTCGATGTTCCGATCGTCGAGCGCGTCGACCGCCCAGGCCTTGGTGAGCTGGTCGACGACCGCGATGACGACCGCCGGCACGACCAGGAGTGGAGACGCCCACGCACGAGGCGTGCGCGCGTCCATCAGCGACCGATCCCGCCGACCTTCTCCTCGACCAGCTCCGACGACCACGGGATCGCCTCGAGGCGTTCGCGTGGAATCGGGCGGTGGGACACGACCGAGTAGCCGTACGTGCCGGCAGCGATCCGAGCGAGCGCAGCGTCGATCTCGGAGACGGCTTCGCGGGCCTGCGCGCTCAGCGCCAGGTCACGCTCGCGCTCGACGACCATCGTGTCGCCCTCGCCGCCCTCGTCGTCGAACTGGACGTCGCCCATCTCGGCCTCTTCGACCAGTTGGTGCGCTTCGTCCTCGAGGCGTTTCGCCTGACCGGTGAGCCGTTCGCGCTCGTCTTGTAGCGCCTCGTACTGCTCCTTGATGAACGACAGATCGAAATCCTTCGTGTACCCGAGCCCGTCCTTGTTGAAACGTGGCTTGGGCAGCTCGGCCTTGGTGTCGGCCGTCACCGTACTGCTGGACATGGGGGTCTTCGACACCTTCTTCTTCGTTGCGGACTTCTTCGTTGCGGGCTTCTTGGTTGCGGTCGTCTTGGTCGAGGTCGTCGCCTTCTTCGCCGGAGCCTTCTTCGCCGGAGCCTTCCTGGCGGCGGCCTTCTTCGCCGTGGCCTTCTTGGTGGTGGCCTTCTTCGCCGTGGCCTTCTTGGCCGGAGCCTTCTTCGCCGGAGCCTTCTTCGCCGTGGCCTTCTTGGCGGTGGCCTTCTTCGCCGGAGCCCTCTTCGGCGACGCCGACTTGGCGCCGGCCCGCTTGGCAGTCGACTTCTTGGCGCTGGACGACTTCGTGGCCATCTCGGCGGTACCTCCTGGCTGATCGAACGCCGGACTCTAGCGGCTCGCGGCCCGATTCCGAAGTCTCACGGTGCGCGCCTCGGGTTGGCGTCGGCGATGCGAACGGCCAGCTCAGCTGTCGTCAAGCCCTCGACGTCGAGCCGCTTCGTACGAGAGGCCGCGCCGCCGACCAGACGCACGTCGCGAGGGCGGAGCCCGCAAGCGCGCGCCACGGCGCGGACGACCTCCTCGTTGGCCTCACCCCCCTCCGGGCGAGCCGAGACCGCCAACTTGGGGATGTCGCCGAACCAGCCGACGAAGCCGGTCCGGCGTGCCCCCGGCCTGACGCGGACGACGAGTCGAGCCATCAGACGCGCGTGACCGTCACCTCGGTCGCCGCGTCGTCGGCTACCGGCTCGACTGTGACGTCGACCGACAACGTCTCGCCCATCACGAGATCGCGGTGTTCGTCGAGCGCCGCCAGCACCGCAGCGGACCCGGCGACGTGCAGGGCGACGCGAT
The DNA here is from genome assembly GCF_030065885.1 of Ilumatobacter sp. Lineage (GTDB taxonomy): Bacteria > Actinomycetota > Acidimicrobiia > Acidimicrobiales > Ilumatobacteraceae > Ilumatobacter. The sequence continues at coordinate 76,462 of NZ_JASJCS010000005.1, forward strand.
CGCTGACGTCGAGCCCGGTGTCGCGACGAGCCTGCTGCACCTGCCTGATGAGATCGCGTGCGACACCCTCGCGCTCGAGCTCCGGCGACACCGCCGTGTCGAGCACGACGAGACCGCCGCTGCCCTTGAGCGTCGAGACCGCACCGTCGCCCGACGAGACGAGCCGGAAGTCGAACTCCCCCGGCTCGAGCTCGAATCCGCCCACCCGGGCCCGATCGCCGTCGACCTCCCAGTCGCCGGCCTTGTGGGCCTTGATGACCTCTTGCGTCTGGGCGCCGAGCCGGGGACCGAGCGCCTTCGGGTTGAGCACGAGCTCCTGGTTCCCGAACCGGTCGACCTCGGTGGTCAGCTCGACCTGCTTCACGTTCAGCTCGTCGCGGAGGATGTCGATGTGCGGCTGCACGAGCGCAGCGTCGGGCGTGGCCACCACCGCCTTGGCGAGCGGCAGCCGGACCCGGAGCCCCTCGGCCTTGCGCAGCGAGAGCAACGTCGAGCAGGCGTCGCGGACCTGGTCCATGCCCGCGTGGAGATCCTCGTCGAACGGGAACTGCTCGGCGGCTGGCCAATCGGTGAGATGGACGCTCTGCTCGCCGCCGACCAACCCGCCGTACACGTGCTCGCTGACGAACGGCAGCAACGGGGCGGCCACCTGGCACAGGGTCACGAGCGCCGTGTGCAGGGTGTCGACGGCATCTTGCTCACCGGCCCAGAAGCGATCGCGGCTGCGCCTGATGTACCAGTTCGTCAGGGTGTCGAGGAATCCGGCAACGGCCTCGCACGCGCCGTAGAGGTCGTGCACGTCGAGGCGGTCGGTGACGCCCGAGACGAGCCCGCGCAGCTCACCGAGCAGGTACCGGTCGAGCACGGCGGTCTGGTCCGTGCGGAACGAACCGGCGACGTCGCCGGCGTTCGCGTAGAGCGTGAGGAAGTAGTACGCGTTCCAGAACGGCAGGATCACGTGGCGAACGGTGTCGCGCATGCCCGCCTCGGTCACCGAGAAGTCCGCGCCGCGCAGGATCGGCGACGACAGCAGGTACCAGCGCATCGCGTCGGCGCCATACACGTCGAACATCTCGTGCGGGTCGGGGTAGTTGCTGAGCGACTTCGACATCTTGCGGCCGTCGTCGCCCAGCACGATGCCGTGGCTGACGCAGCTGGAGAATGCCGGCCGGTCGAAGAGCGCCGTCGCAAGCACGTGCATGGTGTAGAACCAGCCGCGCGTCTGGCCGATGTACTCGACGATGAAGTCACCCGGGTAGTGGTGCTCGAACCAGTCGGCGTTCTCGAACGGGTAGTGCACCTGGGCGAACGGCATCGATCCCGACTCGAACCAGCAGTCGAGCACCTCGGGGACGCGGCGCATCATCGCCGTCCCGGACGGGTCGTCCGGGTTCGGCCGCACCAGGTCGTCGACCATCGGCCGGTGGAGGTCGGTCACCTCCACGCCGAAGTCCGCCTCCAGCTGCTCGATCGAGCCGTAGACGTCGATCCGCGGGAAGTTCGGGTCGTCGCTCTTCCAGACCGGGATCGGCGAGCCCCAGAACCGGTTGCGGCTGATCGACCAGTCGCGGGCGTTCTCGAGCCACTTGCCGAAGCTGCCGTCCTTGACATGGGCCGGTACCCAGGTGATCTCCTGGTTCAGCTCGACCATGCGGTCGCGGAACGAGGTGACGGTCACGAACCACGACGAGATCGCCCGGTAGACGAGCGGTTGGTGGCAGCGCCAGCAGTGCGGATAGGTGTGGTCGTAGGTGTCGTGGCGGACGACATCGCCCTGGTCCTTCAGGTGGCGGATCACGTGCGGGTTGGCGTCGAACACGTGCACGCCGACCCAGTCTCGGACCTCCGCCGTGTACTGCCCGTGTTCGTCCATCGGGCAGACGGTCGGGATGCCGACCGCGTTGGCGGCGATCTGGTCGTCCTCACCGAACCCCGGGGCCATGTGGACGATGCCGGTGCCGTCCTCGGTCGAGACGAAGTCGGCGCCGAGCACCTGGAACGCGTTCGGGGTCTCGGCGAAGTAGTCGAACATCGGCTCGTAGCGTCGCCCGACGAGGTCGGCACCGGTGACCATCCGGACGAATGTCGCGTCGGCGAACTCCTTCTCGTACGCCGCGAGCCGCGATTCGGCGATCACGTAGCGGTCGCCGTCCTCCTCCATCAGCGCGTAGTCGATGTCGGGCCCGACGGCGAGCGCGAGGTTGGCCGGCAACGTCCACGGCGTGGTGGTCCATGCGAGCAGGTAGGTCGGCACGTCGTCGCCCTCGTCGAGGCCGTCGTGGAGCCGGAACCGGACCGTCAGTGCCGGGTCCTGGCGGTCGCGGTAGACGTCGTCCATCCGCGTCTCGGTGTTGCTGAGCGGGGTCTCGCAACGCCAGCAGTAGGCGAGGACGCGGTACCCCTCGGTGACGAGCCCCTTGTCCCACAGCGACTTGAAGGCCCACATGACGCTCTCCATGTAGTCGAGGTCGAGGGTCTTGTAGTCGTGGTCGAAGTCGACCCAGCGCGCCTGGCGGGTGACGTAGTCGCGCCACTCCTGGGTGTACCGCAGGACGCTGGTCCGGCACGCGTCGTTGAACTTGTCGATGCCGAACGCCGTGATCTCCGGGTGCCCCGAGATGCCGAGCTCCTTCTCGGCCTGCACCTCGGCGGGCAGGCCGTGGCAGTCCCAGCCGAACCGTCGCTCGACCCGCCGGCCGCGCATGGTCTGGTAGCGGGGGACGGCGTCCTTGACGAAGCCGGTCAAGAGGTGGCCGTAGTGCGGGAGACCATTGGCGAACGGCGGCCCGTCGTAGAAGACGAACTCGTTGTCGCCGTGCTCGCCCGGATCGCGCTGTTCGACGGAGCGGCGGAACGTGTCCTCACGATCCCAGCGCTCGAGGATCGCCCGCTCGAGCGCGGGGAGGTCGGGCTGCGAGTCGACCGTCGGATATCGGTGTGCGTCGGCGTTCACGGGTGGCTCCATTCGGTGTGTCTGCCAGGGACGAGCCGGAACCCGCGGTGCCACCCTGCTTGCCGTCCCCCACGGGGGCCGACCGCTTGCCTGCGCCAGCGATGACGGGCTGGACCCGTCCGGTTCTACTGAGGCCGCCCGCCGCTTGGCGGCGAGATCCCGTTCTTCCGGAGGCTCGGAGGTGATGGCCTCGTCGACGCCGTTCCCCGAAAGGATACCGATCGGAACCGTCCGATCGGCGATGGGTTCCACGTCGGCCGCCGTCGACGAGCCGCAGCGGCGCCGGGCGGAGGTGGCTCAGTTGGCGGCGTCGCGCGTGGGGAGCTCGGGCGCGTCACCGGGTGGGATGTCGAGCACCTCCTGCTCGGTGGTCGGCTCACGCTCGAAGGGCACGCCCTCGACCTCGTCGAGCGTCGAGGCGAGGTCGCCGATGGTGGCGAACGGGCCCGCAGCCTCGGGCGGGATGAAGAGCTCGGCGGTGTCGTCGCCGGGCTCGTCGTCGGAGGCGGAGAGCGCGGGCGGAGGCACCTCGCCCAGGCCGGCCGGCACCCGGTCGCAGAGCGCCTCGATCTGGTGGGCCGCAGCCCGAAGCCGCTCGCGCTGGTCACCGAGGAACGTCTCGAGCTGGTCGACGTCGCCGACGAGGAACTCGCGGCGGGCCTTGAGCGACTGCACCTCGTTCTCGGCGGCCTGGCGCTCGGACTCGGAGACCTTGCGGGCCTCGAGCTTGGCCTCTTCGAGGAGCTTCGCGGACATCTCGCGGGTCGAGTCGATGGTGGTCTCGGCCTCGGCGCGAGCGTCGTTCTTGATGCGCTCGGCCTCGGCCTCGGCCTCGGCGACGGCGTTGTCCGCGGTGCGCTGGGCGAGCAGCAGCGTCCGCGAGATCGTCTCGGCCTCGTCGGCACTGACCCGCACCTCGGTCTCGGCCTCCGCTGCCTCCTCGGACGGCTCGGGCCGTTCGAGGGGTGCGGTCGGCTGCTCGTGCGACGGTGCCTCGGCCTCTCGCTCCTCCTGCGCGGCGCTGACCTCTTGCAGCCGGGCGACCGCAGCGCGGGCGCGGGCCTCCATGGCCGTCGCCTGCTGTTGCGCCTCCTCGAGTGCTGCTGCGACATGGCCGAGGAACGCCTGCACCTCGTCGGGGTCGTATCCCTTCCTGACGGTCCGGAAGGTCGCGCCGGAGACCTGGCTCGGGGTGAGTTCCATCGTCAGTCGTCGTACTCGTCGTAGCGGCCGGCACGCCCCGCTGCGGGCTTGAGCAGGTACACACCGTTGGCGACCTTCTCCATCGATCCGTCGAGGCCGTAGCAGAGGCCGCTCGCGAAGTCGATCAGGCGGCGGGCGACCTCGCGGTCGGACCCTTCGAGGTTCATGATCACCGGTAGCCCCTCCTTGAACTTGTCGGCGACTTCCTGCGCCTGATCGAACCGACGCGGGTGCACCGTGGCCGGTTCGCCGGTGGGGACGCCACGACCGCCGTTGCGCGGTCTGGGTTGCACGCCCGAGTCATCGCCGCCGCGACGGGCCTGGGACGGGTCGAAGTCACGCGAGGGGAACGAGGGCCGGCTGGGGAGCGTCCGCACGACACCCTCGCCGCTGGTGTCGTCGCGACCCGAGCGACCGGGGCGGACCTCGGGCTCGGGCTGGCGCCGACCGCGCTGCACCGGCTCGTACTCCTCTTCGATGTCGTAGTCGTCGTACGCGTCGTCGGGACCGAGACCCAGGTACTCCATCGAACGCTTCCAGAAAGACATGCGGACTTCCTCCTTGGCGGCGGAGCCTATCGCTCCTGCTCGCGCCAGTTGTGGACGGGTCGCGGGCCGAACAGCGCCGTGCCCACCCGGACCTGCGTGCTCCCCTCCTGCACGGCGACCTCGAGGTCGGCCGTCATGCCCATCGAGCACGTCGCCAGGCCGAGCCGATCGACGGCGGCGCGCACCGACCGGAATCCGTCCCGAGCTGCTTCCGGGCCCCCGTGCGTCGGGCCCACCGTCATCAGGCCCTCCAGCGACAGGTCCAGGCCGCCGACCACGTCGACCAACGGGTCGAGATCGCCGATGGGACACCCGCCCTTGCCGGGATCACCGCTGGTGTCCACCTGGATGTAGACCCTGGCGCCCGGCGCACGCTTGGCGATCTCGCGGGCCAGCTTCGGACGGTCGACCGTCTCGTACACGCCGACCAGATCGGCGATCTGGCGCACCTTGTTGGTCTGCAGCTGCCCGATGAAGTGGACCTCGACCCGTTCGAGCGCCGCCCGCTTGGCGAGCAGCTCCTGTGCGTAGTTCTCCCCCACCGACGTGCAGCCGGCCGCGATCGCCGCCTCGACCGCATCGGGCCCGAACGCCTTCGTGACGGGGAGCACGGCGACGTCTTGGCCTCCCCCGGCGCGCCGGATGCGCTCGCGGAGCTCGGCGAGGGCCGTGGCCACCGATGCCACGTCGATGGTGCTCACGCCGCAGCCCGCCAGGCGACGACGACGTGCCGTCCGAGCTCACCGCGCGTCCGATGCGAGAAGCCGTCGAACGTGCACCCGGTGCAGCCACCGACCGCTTCGATCTCGACGCCGTGGTGGCCGCAGGCCGCCCCCACGGCCCGGGCGACGTCGAGCGCGGGCGTTCCGAGAGCGGTGACACCCGCGATCCCCGCGGGATCGGCATGGACACCCCGGGCGACGAGCTCGAGGTCGGCGGCGCCGAACTCGTAGCAGCAGGCACCGATCGACGGGCCGAGCACCGCCCACTCGACCGGGCCGCGGAACGCAGCGAACGCGGCATCGACGACCCCGGCGGCGAGCCCGCGCCACCCGGCGTGCACGACCGCGAAC
>NZ_JASJCS010000161.1 GCF_030065885.1 Ilumatobacter sp.
TGCGGGGCGCCGGTTCCCGACCGAGCTGTGGAAAGGTGGATCGCATGATCACGGGTGGGCTGACGTCGGTCGGCGGCGTCGAGTGCTACCGCATCGACGGCATCGAGGAGATGGAGCCGTTCCTCACGACCGTCGTGTCCGAGAGCGATCTGTGGATGTTCGTGTCGAGCAACGGTGCGCTCAGCGCGGGCCGAATCGACGCCGACCATGCGCTCTTCCCGTACGTCACCGACGATCAGATCCATCGTGCGGCCGGCGCGGTCGGACCCGTGACCGTGATCGCCCGAACGCACGCCGGCCGGCGTGAGTTGTGGCGGCCGCTCCACACCGAGCTCACTCCCGGGTGCACACGATCCCTTGCGAAGAGCGTCCTCGGCGACCGGTTGATCTTCGAGGAGGAGCACACCGACTGGCGTCTCCGGTTCCGCGCGACCTGGATGCCCTCGGGCTGCTACGGATGGGTCCGCACGGTCGAGCTCGTCGACGAGGGTGGCGACGGTGCCGACCTCGAAGTGCTCGACGGCCTGCTCGACGTGATGCCGGCCGGTGTCGACGCGCTGACCGAGCAGATCCGCTCCAACCTGGTCGACGCGTACAAGCGCTCCGAGACCGGGCCGTGGGGGACCCTCGCGATCTACAACGTCGAATCGCTCATCACCGACCGTGCCGAGCCGGGAGAGGCGCTCACTGCGACGACCGTGTGGTCGTGGGGGTTCGAGAGCGCCGATCTCGACCTCGACAGCCGAGCCGTGACGGCCATGATCGACGGCGACGAACGCGACCCGCGCTCGTTGCTCACCGGGCGGCCGGGCGCGTACCTGCTGCGCGGCCCGGTCCACGTGACGCCCGGCGGCTCGACGTCCTGGTCGATCGTCGCCGACACCGGTCTCGGTCACCCCGAGGTGCTGGCGACGGTGCGCATCGCCACCGATCCACACGCCGGCAAGCCGGTCCTCGACGACGTGCAGACCGGGTCGGACGGGCTCCGCGATCTGCTCGCGAGCGGTGACGCGTTCCAGTCGACGGCCGACCCGATCGCCGATGCCCACCACCTCTCGAACGTGCTGTTCAACTCGATGCGCGGCGGCGTCTTCCCGTTCGGTCATCGGGTGCCCGCCCGCGACCTCGCAGCGTTCGTCGCCTCCCACCACGACGGGGTCGCTGCACGGCACGGAGCCTGGCTCGCCGGGCTCGACGAGTGGATCGACGCGGTGGCGCTGCGAGGTGCGGCCCTCGAGACCGGTGACGGCGACCTGGTTCGGCTCGTGCTCGAGTACCTGCCACTGACGTTCTCGCGCCGGCACGGCGACCCGAGCCGGCCCTGGAACCAGTTCTCGATCAGGGTCCGCGACGACGTCGGCGACCAGCTCTTGTCGTTCGAGGGCAACTGGCGCGACATTTTCCAGAACTGGGAGGCGCTGCTGCGGTCGTTCCCGGCGTACTTCGCCAACGTCGTCGCCAAGTTCGTGAACGCTTCGACGCTCGATGGGTACAACCCGTACCGCATCTCCCGCGCCGGCATCGACTGGGAAGCACCCGACCCCGACGACCCATGGGGCAACATCGGTTACTGGGGCGACCATCAGATCGTCTACCTGCTGCGCCTGCTCGAGGCATGGGACCAGCACGAACCGGGCGCGATCGGCGACTGGCTCGACCGTGCGGTGTTCGTGTACGCCGACGTGCCGTACCGGGTGGCCGATCACGCCGAGATGGTCCTCGACCCCCGCAACACGATCTCGTTCGACCACGACCGGGCGGACGAGATCGAACGCCGCGAGCAGGCGGTGGGTGCCGACGGGCGCCTGGTCGTCGACGCCGGCGGCGAGCTGCTCCGGGTCGGTCTCGCCGAGAAGCTGCTGGTCCCGGCGCTCGGCAAGCTGAGCAGCTTGGTGCCGGGCGGCGGGATCTGGATGAACACCCAGCGGCCCGAGTGGAACGACGCCAACAACGCGCTCGCCGGGCCCGGGCTGTCGATGGTCACCCTCGCCCACCTCCGCCGCTACCTCGCCTTCGTCCGCGACCACCTCGCCGACGCTCGGACCGTCACGCTCACTTCGACGGTCGCGACGTGGCTCGACGACCTCGCGGACGTGCTCGAAGAGTTCGCCCCGCGGCCGACCGACGCCACGACCCGGCGCGCCGTCGTCGATGCGCTCGGTTCCGTCCGTGCGGCCCAGCACCGCCGAGGTCGCGAGCGGACCGGCTTCACCGCCGTTGACGTTCCCGTCGATCGCGTCGGTCGGTTGCTCAGCCGGGCGATCGAGCACCTGGATGCCTCGATCAGGGTCGCGCGTCGTGCCGACGGCCTCTATCACTCCTACAACCTCGTGTCCTTCCCGTCGGCGGACACCGCGCAGGTCGATCACCTCGGACCCATGCTCGAGGGGCAGGTGGCCGCCCTGTCGTCGGGCGTGCTCGACGCACACGAGGCGCTCGCCCTGATCGACGCGCTGTTCGAGTCCGACATGTACCGGGCCGACCTCGACACGTTCGTGCTGTATCCGGTGGTCGAGCTCCCGCCGTTCCTCGAGCGGAACACCGTGCCGGCAGAGCTCTGGTCCACGACCGGCCTCGACGAACCACCCCGCAGGGTCGTCACGACCGACCTCGGCGGTGGCCTGCGGTTCCGACCCGAGGCCACCAACGCTGACGCTCTCGCCGCGCTCTTGGCCGAGACCGACCTCGCCGACGCCGATCGGGCCGCGGTGCAGCGCGTGTACGAGGAGGTCTTCCGCCACCGATCGTTCACCGGCCGGTCGGGCAGCATGTACGGCTACGAGGGCATCGGGTCGGTCTACTGGCACATGGTCGCCAAGCTCCTCCTGGCGGTGCAGGAGGCGTACTGGTCCGCCGTCGACCAGGGAGCGGCGCCCGATGTGGCCGAGCAGCTCGTCCACGCCTACCGACGCATCCGATCGGGTCTCGGCTTCCGGAAGGAACCCGGCGTCTACGGCGCCTTCCCGACGGACTGCTACTCGCACACCCCGTCCCACGCCGGGGCACAGCAGCCTGGCATGACCGGGCAGGTCAAGGAGGAGGTCCTGACCCGGTTCGGCGAGCTCGGCCTGCGCCTCGTGGCGGGTCACCTGTCGTTGTGGCCGGGGCTGATCGGTCCGGAGGAGGTGCTCCCACCGCGCAACGCAGCCGACGGCTCGGCGTCGCTCACGGTGTGCGGGGTCGAGATGACGATCCAGCGTGGCGACGCTGATCGCGTCGCGCTGATCCGTAGCGACGGTGCCGCCGAAGTCCGCGACGAGCTCTCGCTGACCGCGGACGCGACACGCAGCGTGCTGGCGCGCGATGGCGGCATCGCCCGCGTCGAGTGGACCATCGGGCCGGCGACGCTCGATCGGTGGTCGCGGACCGCCTAGCCCCCCAGGACTCGCAGAGGCTCTGGCGATGGTCACGGTCGTCGGCTCGGGTGTGTCCGGCCTGACGTCGGCCGTCGCGCTCAGACGCGCCGGCGTCGACGCTCATGTCGTCACCGATCGGCCGGTCGACGAGCTCGTCTCATGGGTCGCCGGTGCGATCTGGACGATCCCCGGCGTCACCGGTGAGCAGCCGATGGCCGACTGGGCGCTGCGGACGCGCGAGGTCTTCGCCGAGCTGGCCGCGGATCCGTCGACGTCGGTCCGCCCGCTGCTTCATCGGTCCCTGCATCGCGACGACCCCGGCCCGATCTGGTGGGAGTCGACGTCGTGGGTCGAACGCCGCAGGGCACCCGCCGGGTACGCGGCCGAGCTCGCGATCCGAGGGTTCGTGATCGAGCCGCCCGGCTACCTGGCCTGGCTCCGGCGCGAGCTCGAATCGCTCGGTGGCACCGTCACGATGCGCCACGTCGCATCGCTCGACGACGTGCGCGGCGACGTGGTGAACGCAACCGGCCTCGGCGCCGCGCAACTCGCCGACGATCGAGGCCTCGAACCGATCCGGGGGCAGGTCGTGGTGGTGCAGGCCCCCGACGTCGTCGACGGGATCGCCGACGAATCGGATCCGGGGCGGATCTCGTACGTGTACCCCAGGTCGGACGAGGTGGTCCTCGGCGGCACGCGGCAAGCGGGCGTCGCCGATCTCGCGGTCGACCCGCGTGAGACCGAGCGGATCCTGACCGATGCGCTGGCGCTGGAGCCGCGGCTTCGCGACGCACCTCCGGTCGACGTGCGCGTCGGTCTCCGACCGGGTCGCGATCGGCCACGGGTTGAGCTCGAACACGACGGCGAGCGTCGGATCGTGCACAACTACGGGCACGCCGGCCGGGGCTACCTGCTGTCGTGGGGTTGTGCCGAGCAGGTGCGCGACCTGCTGGTCGGCGCCCGTCGAGCGTAGGGGCATCGCCGCACCCCGCCGCTCCGGCTGGCCACACGACACCGCGACGGCGTGCGGTGCCGTAGCGTTCGGGTCGTGCGCTTCGCCATCGACGTGACCGGGTTCGGGTCGTACGCCGATCCGTCGGTCGTGGCCCGGGTCGCGACGACGGCCGAGGCCTCCGGCTGGGACGGCCTGTTCCACTGGGACCACCTCGCCTGGGCGATCGGCATCCCGTGCGGCGATCCGTGGATCTCGCTCGCAGCGGCCGCGACCACGACCGATCGGATCCGCCTCGGCATCGGCGTGTGCCCGCTCCCGCGCCGCCGCCCGCAGGTGGTTGTGACGGCGGCATCGGCGCTCGATCGCCTCTCCCACGGCCGCTTCGTTCTGGGTGTCGGGCTCGGCGGCGTGGAGGAGGAGTTCGAGGCGTTCGGCGAGCCGGGTGATCCGGCCGGGCGCGCCGTCGCGCTGGACGAATCGCTCGACGTGGTCGATCGGCTCTTGCGCGGTCAGGCGGTCGACCACGAGGGGTCGTCGGTGACGATACGCGGCGTGACGCTCGCGCCGACGGGCGTGCAGCAGCCGCGGCCACCGATCTGGGTCGGCGGCAGCAGTCGGGCTGCGCTCCGCCGGGCAACACTCATGGACGGCTACCACGCCGGTGCCTCCGTCGACGAGCACGGCACTCGCGTGTTCGGCGGCGACGAGCTCGCTCGTCGTCTCGACGTGATCGGGCGCGGCGAAGGGTTCGACGTGGCGGTGGCCGGCGCGTCGTCGCCGGACGACCCGTCGAGCTGGCGCGACTACGAGGCTGCGGGTGCCACGTGGTGGCTCGAGACGATTCACGACATGCGTGGCTCGCTGGACGAGATGCTCGCCCGGGTCGCTGCCGGCCCCGGCGGCTGAGCGGCTGAGCTGCCGAGCGGCCGCTCTCGCCGCGCGCGATGCTGGCCCGATGGAACTCGAGCTGCGCCTCCTGGACGACGACGAGATCGGCGACGCGATCGAGCGCCTGCCCGGCTGGGCGATCGTCGACGGCAAGCTCCATCGTCAGTTCGTCTTCGCCGACTTCGTCGAGGCGATGGGGTTCATGACCCGGGCGGCGATCTGGGCCGAGAAGCGCAACCACCATCCGGAGTGGTCCAACGTCTACAAGACCGTCGTGGTCGACCTGCAGACCCACGACGTCGGCGGCCTCAGCCCGTTCGACGTCGATCTCGCCGAGAAGATGAACGAGCTCGCCGGCGTCTGACGCCTGCGTCCGGCAGTCGGCGAGCCGCCGAGGGTCCGCCGGTCCGGCGCCGCGTTCGGCGCCGTGCTCGCCGGGCCGACCGGTGCGCCCGTCGGCGGCTCAGCGGCGTCGTCGGCCGAACAACAGCCGGCCGACGGCGACGACGGCGCCGAATCCGGCACCGACCGCCAGCGCCTGAGCCGGGCCGAGCAGCGCCCGCGAGTTCGTCAGGCTGACCCTCGGGGAGAGCGCCAGCCCGACCCGCCCGTCGGCCACCTCGATGCTCCGGCCGACCGCGACCAGCATGCCTCCTTGCCGGACGTTCACGTCGCCCGTCGACAGCACGGTCTGGGCGCCACCCTGCTCGATCGACAGGTCGCCGCCGACGCGCAGCATCTGCGCGCCACCTTGGTGCAGGTGGACGTCACCCTTCGCGAGAATCGCGCCTGCGCCGGCATGGCGGATGTCCACTGCGTCGCCCGAGACGATCGGGAAGAAGCCACTTCGAGCCACGGTCGTCGGCTGCTCGTCATTCATCGTCACACTCCTGTCTCGGCCCCACTCGTAGCGGAGATGGCCGCTTGGGGCAAGGCGCCGAGTCACCCGGCACAAGGCCTGAAGCCTCTGGGCGGACGACGGCGATCTCGCGACGATGTCCTACGGAGTGCCGTGTCGGTCCGCGCCGCCGGCCGGCGTCACACCGCACGCTCCGGCGAGTGAAGGAGATGGACATGAACAAGGTCAAGGTCGGGGTCGCGGGCTACGGGGTCATCGGGAATCGTCTCGCCGCCGGCGTGATCGCCCAGGAGGACATGGAGCTCGTGGGCGTCGCCGACGTCGCGCCGACGCTCGCCGTCCGCGCGCTCAAAGAGCGCGGCATGCCGTTCCCCCTGTTCGCCGCGGTGCCGGGGTCGGAGGCGACCCTCGGGGGCGCCGGGATCCCCGTCAGCGGATCGTTCGACGACCTGCTCGGCGAGGTCGACATCATGCTCGATTCGGCCCCCGGCGGCATCGGCGCCAAGAACAAGGAGAAGTACCTCGAGCACGGCGTGAAGGCGGTCTTCCAGGGCGGCGAGGCCGGTGAGGTCGCCGACGTGTTCTTCCACGGGACGGTCAACTACGAGCAGGGCCTCGGGGTCGACTACCTCAAGCTGACGTCGTGCAACACGACCGGCCTGATCCGCAGCGTCGACGCGATCCACCGGGCGGTGGGCGTGGCCAAGACGTTCATCACGATCGTCCGCCGAGTTGCCGATCCGGGCGACACGCACCGCGGCCTGACGAACGTGCTGCAGGTCGAGCCGGTGCCCAACCACCAGGCAGTGGACCTGATGCACATCATGCCCGACATCGAGGCGACCGGGATGTTGATCCACACCCCGGTCACGCACGGTCACATCATCACGCTCTCGGTGACGCCGAGGCAGAGGATGTCGGTCGATGCCGCGATCGACGCTTTCCGGTCGTATCCACGCATCAAGGTCGTCAGGATCGAGGACGGCTTCAACTCGAACTCGTCGCTGTTCCAGTGGGCCCGCTACATGGAGTACCCGCGCGCCGACATGTTCGAGATCGGCCTGTGGGAGGAGATGGTCGGGCTGTCGGGCGACGACATCGTGTTCGCGATCAACATCCCGCAGGAAGCGGTGACGATCCCCGAGACGATCGACGCGATCCGCGCCGCGATGCAGATGAACCTGACGGGGAGCGAGGCGGTTGCCACGACCGACAAGTACCTCGGGATCTGAGTCGTTGCCGCGGGTCCCGAAGCTCCCGTCGGTCGCCGACACGGAGGTCGGCGGGAAGCGCGTGCTGCTCCGCGTCGACATCAACTCGCCCCTCGACCCGGCGACCAAGCGCATCGTCGACGACGCGCGCATCGACCGCAGCCTGCCGACGATCCGTCATCTCGCCGATCGGTGGGCGCGGCTGGTGATCATCGCCCATCAGGGCGACGCGCTCGACTACCACAACCTCGTCTCGACCGAGCAGCACGCCGGCAAGCTGAGTGAGAAGCTCGGCCGGCCGGTCCAGTGGGTCGACGACGTGGCGGGACCCGAGGCCCTGCGCCGGATCGAGGCGCTCGCCGACGGCGAGATCCTCCTGCTCCAGAACATCCGCATCCACGGCGAGGAGCTGACGACCTTCGAGCGCGACGTGACGCTGACGCCCGAGCAGATGGCGGACACGTACCTCGTCCGGCACCTGGCACCGCTGTTCGACCTCTACGTCAACGACGCCTTCGCCGCCGCGCACCGTCGCGCCCCGTCGATGGTCGGCTTCCAGCGGCTGCTGCCGTCGGCGGCGGGCCTGCTGCTCACGGCCGAGGTCGATGGGCTGAGCAGGATCCTCGACGAGCCCGCTCGTCCCGCCGTGTTCCTGCTCGGCGGCCTCAAGGTCTCCGACGGCTTCTCGATGATGGGGCGGGTGCTCGACGAGGGGCTCGCCGACCGGGTGCTGACGTCGGGCGTGCTGGGCGAGCTCTTCCTCGTCGCCGACGGTGCCGAGCTCGGCGAGCCGACCGAGCGGTTCATCGCCGAGCGCGACCTGACCCGGTTCGTCGACGATGCGAAGGTCCTGCTGGGGGAGCATCGCGACCGCATCGCGCTGCCCGCCGACGTCGCCGTGGTCGAGGGCGGCGAGCGGCGGGAGCTGCCGGTGGCGGCGCTCCCGGCCCGATCGATGATCGTCGACATCGGTGAGGCGACGATCTCGGCCTTCGAGGCCTTGATCGCGACCGCCGGCACCGTCTTCGTCAACGGCCCTGCCGGTGCCTATGAACAGGCCGGGGCCGATGTCGGAACCCGGCGGCTCTGGGCAGCCGTCGCCGCCGCACCCGGGATGACCGCGATCGGTGGCGGCGACACGGTGGCCAGCGCGCACCGCTTCATCGACGTCGACGACGTCGACTTCGTCAGCACGGCCGGAGGCGCGCTCATCCGGTTCGTGAGCGGCCAGCCGCTGCCATTGCTGGAGGCGTTCCGCGGGTAGTTGTGGGTGCTGCCCGCCACCGGCGGGCATGCCCGTTCGTCGGCGCCGGTCCAGCAGGTGGCGCCCGTCAGCCGACCGGTGTCGGCTGGCGAGCGTCGTCGTCGAGCCGGTCGTCCAGCTGCGCCGCCGCGTCGAGCGCCGGCGGCGGGAGCGGGCCTCCTGGCTGCGGGCCGAGCGGCGGCAGCACCTCGTGGTCGGGGGCCTCGGGTGCCCGACGGCCGCGGACACCGATCACGATCAGCACGATCGCCAGCGTCACGGTGATCCCACCGGTCACGAGCAGGAAGACCGCGATCGGCGTCACGAGACCCGAGCGGACGCCGACGTCGACGTCGGCGGCGACATCGGCCGATCCGTCGGCGTTCATCACGACGATCGACCAGCGTCCGCCGCGAGCCTCCCAGTCGAGCACCTGCTCGCCGGTGCCGACGGTGCTGACGGTCCAGAAGTCCTGCGACACGGGTTCGCCGATCTCCGTGCCGCCCGCGTATTGGCGGTAGCGCGGCCTGAGGTCGTCCAGTTCGCGCACCTCGGAGTACTCGGTGCCCGCGAGATACGCCTCGACGTCCGCGGAACGGGCGATCCCGACGAACACGTCGTCGGTCGATGCGGCGCCGTCGACCCGGAGCCGGAGGTCGACGTCGAGCCAACCGAGCACCCACGGGCCGGCGTCGTCGTCGACGTCGTCCATCCAGAGATCGTGCGTGGCGATCGCGACGCCGTCGCTCTCGACGCGGTCCAGCGCGACGTCGAAGTACCCGTCGTCGTCGGTGGCGAACGCCTGCGCCAGCCCGACGGCCGCGCCACCGGTCAGCAGACCGAACCCGGGCAACAGCAGGAGACAGGCGACGACGATGGCGACGATGTGGCCGGCGCCGCGCTTGCGGCGGGTCGGAGCAGGCGAGAGCTCGGAGCCCGTGGAGGTCGGGGAGGTGGGGGACGTGGTGGACGTGGGGGAGGG
>NZ_JASJCS010000162.1 GCF_030065885.1 Ilumatobacter sp.
GCGAGGTCGCAGTCGCCCTCGGTGTAGCACCGGTAGAGCTTGACGATGATGTCGGCGGCCCCGTCGAGCGCGCGCTCGGGCAGCTTCGCGTCGACGCACGCCTGGCGCGCGGTCGCCACGTCGAGGCCGTCGAGCGGGTCGACGTGCAGCTTGACGATCGCCTCGGGGTTCGCCTCGGCGACGGCCTCGATCTCGACACCGCCCTCGGCCGACAGCATCATGAGGTGCTTCTTCTCGGCACGATCGAGGGTGAAGCTGACGTAGTACTCCTCGTCGATGTCGGACGCCTGCTCGACCCACAGGCGCCGGACGACATGCCCCTTGATGTCCATCCCGAGGATGTTGCCGGCGTGCTCGCGGAGCTCGGCCTCGTCGCCGGCGAGCTTGATGCCGCCCGCCTTGCCGCGCCCGCCGACCTGCACCTGTGCCTTGACGACCACCGGGTAACCCGCCGACGCGGCAGCGGCGACGGCCTCCTCGACCGTGTCGGCCGGGCCGCCGGCGCTCACCGGGATGTCGTAGCGGGCGAAGTACTGCTTGCCCTGGTATTCGAACAGATCCACTGTCAGTCCCTTCGTGGTGGTGGATGGTGCGGCTGCCGCACCTCGATCACGGCGATGGCGGTCAGTCCCTGGCGTCGAGCGCGTTCTCGAGCCAATCGCTGATGCCGCGCAGCGAGGCTCCGGGTTGGAAGATCTCGGCGATGCCCTGGTCGCGCAGCGCGCGGGCGTCCGCATCGGGAATCACACCGCCGCCGAACACCAGCACGTCGTCGAGGTCGCGATCGTGCAGCTCGGCCACGACACGCGGGAACAGCGTGTTGTGTGCGCCGGACAGCAAGGACAGCCCGACAGCGTCGGCGTCCTCTTGTAGCGCGGTCTCGGCGATCTGTTCGGGCGTCTGGTGCAGGCCCGTGTAGATGACCTCGAAGCCGTGGTCGCGAAGAGCCCGCGTGATGGTCTTGGCGCCGCGGTCGTGTCCATCGAGGCCCGGCTTGGCGACGACGACCCGGTACTGACGCTTCACGACTGGGGAACCTATTCGCTGGGCGATGCGCCCCACCAACCGTCCGGTCGGCGGGCGATGCACGGCACACTGGTGCGGTGCAGCTTCCCGAGCTCCGCTCACCGGTGGCGCGAGCCGTCGTCCCGGTTCTCGGTGGTCTGCTCGTCCTGGCACTGATCGCCGGCTTCACCTGGGCGATCGCGGCGTTCATCAGCGGCGGTGGGAGCGACACCAGCGAGCGCTTCGCACGGACCACGTTCCCGATCGGCAACGTCGAGAACCTGGCCGAGATCGTCGAGGCCGACGGCCCGCTCCTGTTCCCCGAGCTGGGCACCGCCATCGGCACGCGCTCGATCGTCGTCGACCACACCGGTGACGTCCCTGCCGACGGGTGGCGGGTCTACTGGGCGTATCCGGCCGACCGCGATCCCAGCTGCGTCGTCGAGCAGGTGCCCGGCACGGCTGACTTCATCGACTGCGACGGTCGCACGATCGACGTCGCCGACCTGTCGCCACCGGATGAGGGCGTGTTCCCCACCGTCGAGGACCGGACCACGCTGATCATCGACCTCCGCGGTGCCACGACGCCCTGACCCGCCAACGAGCCGCGGCACGAACGCGACCCGCCGACCGGGCGGCGTCCCGACCCGACCGGCTCTCGATCCGGCGTGGGAGACTCGGGCCTGCGAGCTGCCCGGTGACGTGGGTCCTTCGGCCCCTTCCCGGCGGCTCGATCTTGGGGAAGAATCGGGGTGGCGGTCGCAGGCGTCGACGCCACCACAAGGAGGAGCAGCATGCAGGACGACCTCGCTGGTCGGATTCGGAACGTGGCACTGGTCGGACACGGCGGCGTCGGCAAGACGACGCTGGCCGAGGCGCTGCTCCACGCGGCGCAGGTGACCACGCGCGCCGGGTCGGTCGATGAGGGCACGACGCTGCTCGATCACGACCCCGAAGAGGTTGCCAGGGGGTCGTCGGTCAGCCTGGGCATCGGGTCGTTCGGCTGGCGAGCGAGCGACGGCCACGACTACCAGGTCAACCTGCTCGACACGCCGGGCCACCCCGACTTCGAAGCCGACGTCGACGCCGCCCTGGCCGTCGCCGATCTCGCCGTGCTGGTGGTCAGTGCCGCCGACGGGATCGAGGTGGGCACCGAGACGGCGTGGCGCAAGTGCGCCGGCCTCGGTCTGCCACGGCTGGTCTTCGTGACCCGCGAGGACAAGCAGCGCGCCAACTTCGAACAGGTGGTCGCCGATCTCACGGCGGCCTTCGGCAGCGGCTTCACGCCGATCGAGCTGCCGATCGGCGAGCAGGCCGAGTTCCACGGCGTGGTCGACCTGATCACCGAGCAATCGCACGAGTACGACGCCGACGGCCGCCACCACGTCGAACCGCTGCCGGTCGACATGGCCGAACACGCACACGAGGTGCACGATCAGGTCGTCGAAGAGATCGTCGCGGGCGACGACGAGCAGCTCGAGCGCTACCTCGAGGGCGACGTGCCTCCCGCCGAGGATCTCGAACGCACCCTGGCGGCCGAGGTCCTCGCCCAGATCGAGTTCCCGGTGCTCGTCGGCTCGGGCAGCACCGGCGTCGGCGTCGACCGTCTGGCGGACTACATCTGCGAGGTGGGCCCGTCGCCGGCCGACCGTCCGGTGCGGGCCGTGGCCGGCGAGCAGGAGCTCGAGATCGCGGCGGACCCCGACGGCGACCCGCTGCTCTACGTCTTCAAGACGATCTCCGACCGGTACGTCGGTCAGGTCTCGGTGTTCAAGGTGGTCTCCGGCACGCTGCTTCCCGACATGACGCTCCGCGAGGTCGCGAGCGGCGACGACGAGCGACTCCACGGGCTGTTCCGCCTGTGCGGCACCGAACAGACGCAGGCGAGCAAATTGGTCGCCGGCGACATCGGCGCCGTCACGAAGCTGACCTCGACCTCGACAGGCAGCACGCTCGCACCGCCGAACCAACCCGTCGTGATCCCGCCGGTGCCGCTACCCACGGCCCATCTGGCGATCGCCCTCGTCCCGGTTTCCCAGAGTGACGACGACAAGCTCTCCGAGGCGCTCCAACGGCTCGTGCAGGAGGACCCCTCGTTGGTGATCGGGCACGACGAGCTGTCGCGGCGAACCGTGCTGCGCGGCGTCGGCGACGCGCACCTGGCAGTTGCGATCTCGCGCCTCGAGGCCCGCTACGGCGTGCACGTCGAGAGCGAGGAGGTCCGGGTGCCGTACCGGCGCACGATCCGCAAGGCGGTCGAGGCAGCCGGCAGGGTCAAGAAGCAGTCCGGCGGCCACGGCCAGTTCGCAGCGGTCGACCTGCGGGTCTCACCGCTCGAGCGTGGCGCGGGGTTCGAGTTCGTCGACAAGATCGTCGGCGGGGCCATCCCGAAGCAGTACGTGGCGGCCGTGCAACACGGCGTCGAGGACGCGATGACGTCGGGCGCCGGCTCGGGGATCCCGATCGTCGACGTCCGGGTCGAGTGCATCGACGGCAAGACGCACTCGGTCGACTCGTCCGACATGGCGTTCAAGACCGCGGCCGCGCTGGGCTTCGCCGACGCGGTCGAACAGGGCGACCCGGTCCTGCTCGAGCCCGTCTCGCGCCTGGTCGTGCGCGTGCCCGTGAACCAGCAGGGTGAGGTCTTGGGCGACCTCAGCTCACGCCGCGGCAACGTGATCGCCAGCGACGCCAACGGCGACGGCGATCAGGTGATCACCGCGACGGTGCCGACCGCTGAAGTCAGCCGCTACGCGATGGACCTGCGGGCGATGACGGGCGGCAGGGGTTCGTTCACCATCCAGCACGACCACCACGACCCGGTCCCGGACCATCTCGTCGGCAAGGTGCTCGCCGAGTACGAGAGTTAGGCGGATTCGAGGGCGCCGAGGAGGCGCTCGATGAAGAGGTCGGTGTGCTCGTCGAGGTGGTTGCGCTTGATCTCGAGGCCGCCGACCACGTCAGCGCCGGTCTGCCCGACGGCGGTGGTCAGCTTGTCGATGCTCGTGCCGGCGTTGAGCGCAAACGTGAGGAAGCACGCCGCGCGTTTGCCGCGCATCGCGGGCAGATTGGCGATGTTGCCGACCGCCCACGGGGCCTGCCCGACGACGAAGAGGCCGTGGGTCCACGTCCCGACCAGCACGAGGTCGGCGCGCTGGATCGACGCATGGTCGGGGTTGCCGACCTTCGACATGCCGGTGATCGTCCACCGGTCCTGCTGCAACTTGTCGCCGATCATCTCGGCGGCCTTCCACGTGTTGCCGGTCAGACTCTCGACGAGCAGCGCTGCCTTCATCCCCCCGATTCAAGCACGTTCGATGAACGTGCGACGGCCCCGCACCACTGGACGTGCGGCATGTGCTGAGCCAGCATGGCGGCCGTGGGGACGATCACGGTCGCAGGTGGGGGGATGTGCGGCCTCGCCGCAGCGATGATGTTGGCCGACGACGGCCACGAGGTGACGGTGCTCGAACGAGACCCTGCGCCACCGCCGCCCGACCTCGAGCAGGCCTTCGACGGATGGGACCGTCGGAGCGTCGCCCAGTTCGGCCTCGCACACATCCTCCTCGCCGGCGGCACGCGGATCCTCGAGCAACAGGTCCCCACCGCATTCGAGCTGCTGGCCGGCAATGGCGGGTACCGCCTCAACCTGGTGACGTTCCTGCTGAGCCTGCAGGCGGGGGCCGAGGTCACACCCGACGACGACCGGTTCGAGCTCGTCACCGGGCGCCGCAGCACGTTGGAGTGGGCGCTCGCGACGGCAGCTGCCGACCACCCCGGCGTGGCCGTACGCCGCGGCGACGCGATCGCCGGGCTGACAACCGGCCCGTCGGTGATCGAGGGCGTCCCGCACGTGACCGGCTTCCGGCTGAACACCGGCGAGGAGGTCGTCGGCGACATCGCCATCGACGCCACCGGGCGCCGATCGCCGACGCTTGACTGGTTGGCCGACATCGGGGCGGTCGCCCCGATCGACCACAACGAGGACAGCGGGTTCGCGTACTACGGGCGCTACTTCCGATCCGACGACGGGTCGGTGCCCGGTCTGCTCGGGCCGGCGCTGGCTCCGTACGGCACGTTCTCGGTGCTCACGCTGCCGGCCGACAACGGCACGTGGTCGGTGACGCTGTACGGGTTGTCCGACGACAAGGAGCTGCGGCGGTTCCGCGATCCCGACGTGCACGAGCGGGTCGTGCGATCGTGCCCACTCCAGGCCCACTGGCTCGACGGCGAGCCGATCACCGAGATGAAGTCGATGGCCGGCGTCGTCGATCGGCACCGGCGGTTCGTCGTCGACGGCAAGCCCTGCGCCACCGGCCTGCTCTCGGTCGGCGACGCCAGCTCGTGCACCAACCCCTCGCTCGGGCGCGGGATCACGCTCGGCCTCAAGCACGTCGAACTGCTCCGGCGCGAGATCGCCCGTCACGGCGACGACCCGGCCGCGCTCGCGCTCGCGTTCGACGAGGCGACCGAGACCGAGATGCGGCCGTATCACGACGCCACGACAGCGCTCGACCGCCGGCGGGTCGCCGAGATGCGCTCCGCGCTCGCCGGTTCAGCACTCGAGCCCGATGCGTCGCTGCAGATCGGCGAGCTGCTGGCGGGTGCGGCGACGATCGACCCGACCTGCGCCCGGGCGTTCGGCGAGGTCTTCTCCTGCATGGCGCTCCCCGACGAGGTGCTGGCGCGGCCCGGCATGGCCGACCACGTCCGATCCTTCGCCGACCAGGTCAGCGCCGAACCCCCGCCGGGCCCCGGCCGCACCGAGCTCATGGAGTTGATCGCGTGACGGTCGTCTTCGTCCACGGCAACCCCGAGGTCGCGGCCATCTGGGATCCGCTGCTGGCCGAGATGTCCGATCTCGACACCATCGCCCTGTCGCCGCCCGGGTTCGGCGCGCCCGTTCCGCACGGGTTTGCCGCCACGTCCGACGCCTACGCCGACTGGCTGGTCGGCGAGCTCGAGCGGCTCGGCGGGCCGGTCGACCTCGTGGGGCACGACTGGGGAGGCGGCCACGTGATGCGCGCCGCGACCCGCCGCCCCGACCTCGTGCGCAGCCTCGTCACCGACATCGCCGGCACCGGCGACCCCGAGTACGTCTGGCACGACATGGCGCTCGTCTGGCAGACGCCGGGCGAGGGCGAGGCGTTCGTCGAGGCGATGCAGCAGATGCCGACCGAGCAGCGCGTCCAGGCCTTCGTCGGCGCCGGCATGACGCCGGCCGGCGCCGCAGCGTGCGCCGCCGCGTCGGGGCCCGAGATGAGCGCCTGCGTCCTTGCGCTGTACCGCTCGGCGGTGCAACCCAAGATGGCCGAGTGGGCCGACGAGTACGCCGCACTGGGCGGTGAGCGGCCGCGCACACTGGTCGTGATCGCCAGCGAGGACCACTACACGGGCGGCGAGGAGCTCGCCCGGCGAACGGCTGCGAAGTGGGATGCCGAGGTCGCCGTCCTCGAGGGCCTCGGGCATTGGTGGATGATGCAGGACCCGCCGCGCGGCGCTGCGATGCTGCGCGAGTTCCTCGTCGCCTGAATGCCCACGGGCGTGCGCGCTGTCCTGAATCGGACGTCGGTGACCGCCAGGCGGTGAGCGTCATGTCGTCAGCTGCAGGTCGACCGACTCGTGAGGAGACGACTTTCGTGAGTTGACAACCCTGGGTTGTCAACGCCGGCCGTGACCTGCTCGTCTTGGCAACTCAGGTTGTCAACTCGCCGACCCGGACCCTCCATTCAGGACTCCCGACGGCCGCCTCGTCGAAGCCCACGACCAGCGCCCCGAACCCGAACGGGTATGAAGCTCGTAGGGCTGTCAAGGGGTCGGCTGGCTACCCGTCGCTGATGACGTAGGGGCGGATTCGATCGAGCTCCGGGAGCGGGAGCGGGTCGCCTGCGAAGTAGATCTCGAGACTGCTGAGATAGCCGTCGTTGGTGAAGAGGATGAGTCCGGCGATCGTGTCGCCGTTGTCGTCGACGACGTTGGCTTCGCCCGGTGCCGGTTGACGCGTTAAGGGAGCTGGTGGGGCGTGTGCCCGGTCGACACGCAGGTCGATGGTGCCGCAGCCGCAGTTGCAACCCCGCTGGGCCTGGGCGTAGTCGATCTGGTGGCGCAGGTCGCCGGCACCGGTGAAGTCCTGCGAGGTCAGGGCTTCAAGCAGCTCCCGCTCCTGGTCGGTGAGGGGTCGCCATTCGGTGGGGTCTTCGGGCGTGAACTCGCTCACGCATCGAGTGTCGCACGAGCGCGTTGGGGTCGCCCGCCCGGGAAAACGTTGGCGGGTAGATGGCGTGTTCGTGGTGGGGTGTTGCGGGCACGACAGGGAAGAGACATCATCGACGTGAGGGGCGCGTCGGGGTCACGCTCGTAGGAAGCCACGCGTCACCGGGGTCCGCCGTTGGGCGGTCGGGTGGCAGGTCAGTTGTTGCACAACCTGATGGTGTGAGCCGGTTCGGGCGAGCCAAGGCTCCGACCGCCAGGTCGAGTGTCAGATCGTGGTGGTGGGCAGGGTCTTGTAGACCTGGCGTGCGATGTAGCGCTTGAGCATGCGTGCGATCTCGCCCATCGTCTTGCCCTCGGCGGTGCGCCGGGCGATGTAGGCCCGGGTGCGTTCGTCGTTGGACATGCGTGTCAGCATGATCCTGTAGATCGCCGAGTTCGCTTGCCGGTTGCCGCCCCGGTTGAGCCGGTGACGTTGCGTCTTGCCCGATGACGCTGGGATGGGCGCGACGCCACACAGGTGAGCCCAGGCGGCCTCGGAGCGGAGTCGGTGCGGGTTGTCGCCGGCGGCGATGAGGAGTTTGGCAGCGGTGTCGTAGCCGACGCCGTGGACCTCGAGCAGGGCCGGTGCGAACTCGCGGATGAGCGGGCGCATCTCTGCATCGAGACGTCGTCTCTGCTCTCGGATGAACAGGGCGCGACGGCCGAGCTCACGCAACGTCGACAGCGTCGTGAACCGCACGACGTCGCCAGAGGATCGGCGTGGCTTGAGCGCTGCGCAGGTTCGAGCGAGCCGGATCGGTGATAGGTCGTCGAAGCGGGAGCGGATCTCGGCAGTGCCCCGCGGCGTGGTGGGGTTTCGAGGGTGATCCTCGGTGTCAGTCGCCGCTGTTGAGCTCGGCGACAGATTCAGTATCGCGCTCGGGGTAGAGCAACGCCATGGAGCCTTCGGAGAGGTAGCGACGGTCGGAGGCTTGCCATTCGTCGTGCATGTCGGCGAGGACGGCTCCGACGAGTCGGATCACCGACGCCTCGTTCGGAAAGATGCCCACGACGCGTGATCGGCGTTTGATCTCTTTGTTGATCCGCTCGAGCGGGTTCGTCGACCAGATCTTCTGCCAGTGCGCCCGCGGGAAGCCGGTGAACGCGAGGACCTCGGTCTTGGCGTTGTCCATGAGGGGGCCGACCTTGGGGAACATCGCGGCGAGTTGGTCACGGACCTGGTCCCACGTCGCCGAGACGGCTTTGTCGTCGGGTTGGGCGAAGATCGTGCGGAACACGGCTGCGACCATGTCGGTGTGCGAGCGGGGCACGAGGCTGAGCAGGTTGCGGGCGAAGTGGACTCGGCAGCGTTGATGGCTCGCTTTCTGGAACGACTTGGTGAGCGCCGCGACGAGGCCGGCGTGCTGGTCGGAGATCACCAGCTTCACGCCCCCGAGGCCACGGGCGCGCAGCGAGCGCAGGAAGCCACGCCAGAACGTCTCGTCTTCTGAGTCGCCGATGTCGCAGCCGAGGATCTCCCGGTCGCCGTTGGCGGTGATGCCGGTGGCGACGACGACGGCCATCGACACGACCTGGGAGGTCTGGTTGCGGACGTGGAGGTAGGTGGCGTCGAGGTAGACGTAGGGGAACTCGACGTGGTCGAGCTGGCGGGTGCGGAATGCGCCGACGATCTCGTCGAGGCCGGCACAGATCCGCGACACCTCGGACTTGGAGATCCCCGACGCGATCCCCAACGCGGCGACCAGATCATCGACGGCGCGGGTGGAGACGCCGGCGACGTAGGCCTCCATCACCACTGCGTAGAGAGCCTGGTCGATCCGCCGCCGTGGCTCGAGGATCGACGGGAAGAACGATCCTTTGCGGAGCTTGGGGATGGCGAGCTCGACGTCGCCGGCCTGGGTCGCCAGCAGGCGCAGCCGGGAACCGTTGCGTTCGTTCGTGCGGGTGTCGGTGCGCTCATACGGGCCGGCGCCGATCTCCGCGGCGGCTTCGACCTCGATCAACTCTTGCAGCACGAGTCGCACGGACTCGCGGATCAGGTCGACGCCGTCTCCGGCGCGGAACGCCTCCAGGAGTTCGGACACGGCAGACTGTGACAGGGCCATCGGTGAGTTCTCCTCAGTGAGTAGGTGGTACTTCTCACCGAGAATCACGCCGATGGCCCCACCTGGTGGTGGACCCCGCCGGCTACCTCAAACCCCACCACATCGCGGGACGCCTACAGTTCGCCGATGGGGCACGTCCGCTGACGCGCCACCTTGGCCTGGGCGTAGATCTTCGGGCCGCTGCGTTCGAGCCAGGCCGCTTGCAGCTCGGGGTTGTCGAGCGTGGTGAGGACGAGCTCCTCGTTGAGCTTCATCCGGTTGATCAGCTGCGACTGCCACTGCGC
>NZ_JASJCS010000163.1 GCF_030065885.1 Ilumatobacter sp.
GACGTGGCCCCGGCGGGCGAGCCGCTCGGAGTCGTCGGCCGATTCCTGCGCGCATCGACCGCCAAGACGGTCCAGCTCCGCAAGCAGGCGATCGGCCGCCTCGCCCGCAACGAGCGCACCAAGTCGCCGGCGACGACCAAGGTGGCCGAGGCGCAGCAGGCCGTCACCGCTCCCGCCGACGAGGGGGCCTCGCGGGCCCGTGCTCGCCAGGTGGACGTCGTCGAACAGGCGCCGGCGCCTGAGCCGTCCGAGGCCAAGGCAGCCGCGAAGCTCGACGCCGCGATGCGGCGGGCGGTCCCCAAGAAGGTCGGCGAGATGGACGATTTCAAGCGGGACGGCAGGGGACGCGCGGTCGGCCGGGCGGTGACCGAGGTGGTGGCGGCGGACACCGAGCAGGTGCGCGCCACCTACGAGGCGATCGACAAGCCGCCGAAGGCAGCGCCGCCCGAGCCGGCCGATCCGCTGCCCGAGGTCGAATCGCCGCCCGAGACCGCGACGATCTCGCCCGGCGACGGTGTCGTCGGAGAGGTCCAACCGGAGCACACCGACCTCAGCGAGTTCGAGCGTGAATCGGACGACGTGCTCGCCAAGGAGGGGATCAAGGACGAGCACCTGGAGATGGTGGACGAGGGCGAGCTGGCCGAAGCTCGCAAGGCGCGTAGCTCCATCAAGTCGGAAGTCAAGGCAGCGCCGCGAGCCGTCAGCGTCTTCGAGCAGGAGCAGAAGACGAAGGTCGCGAGCGACCTGCGCAAGGAGGAGGCCGGCGCCCGCTCGGCGATGCGCGACCGTCGTCGACGCGGGCTCGAAGGCGCACGCGCCGAACAGCGCGGGACGACCACCAAGCTCGAGCAGCAGCGGAAGGCGGTGACCGACCGCATCAACGAGATCTACCGCTCCGCCAACGAAGCGGTGACGACCAAGCTCCGCGAGCTGAAACGCTCGTCGCTCGCTGTCTTCGACGCTGCGCAGCGCCGAGCGACGAGCATCTTCGAAGACAACGTCGAAACACGCATGAACGTGTTCAAGGCCCGCCGGTACGGCGGTCGCTTCGGTTGGGTGAAGGCGGGCAAGGACTGGCTCCTCGGCATGGACGACCTGCCGGAGGTCAAACGGAT
The DNA here is from genome assembly GCF_030065885.1 of Ilumatobacter sp. Lineage (GTDB taxonomy): Bacteria > Actinomycetota > Acidimicrobiia > Acidimicrobiales > Ilumatobacteraceae > Ilumatobacter. Next base: position 1,116 of record NZ_JASJCS010000163.1, read on the forward strand.
CTTCGACACCGAGCGGGAGACGTTCGTTGGGTCGATCGACGCCAGCGTCACGAAGATCACCGCCGACAGCAAGCGCGTCGTGCAGGAGTGCCGGGCCCTCCTGGCCAAGGCGCGAACCGACATCAAGACCTACGTCGACGGGCTCGGCCCGAAGCTGCGGGCCACCGGTGCGGACGCGTTGAAGGACGTGAGCGCCAAGCTCGACGCTCTCGACAAGCAGATCGCCGACGAGGAGAAGCAGCTCCAGGCGACCCTCGCGGCCAAGCAGGAGGCCGCGATCAAGGCGATCGACAAGAAGATCGAGAAGATGAAGGAGGCCATGTCGGGCGCCCTGTCCAAGCTGGGCGCGCTCCTGCTCAACGCGATGCTCAAGTTCTTCAAGTGGGCGCTCAAGAAGGCCGGCTACAGCGGCGAGCAGCTGATGGGCATCCTCAACAAGGGCAAGGCCGTCATCACCAAGATCGTCACGGACCCGATCGGCTTCTTCAAGAACATCGGCAAGGCGGTCGGATCCGGCATCAAGTTGTTCGTCAAGAACATCAAGCAGCACCTGATCGGAGGGTTGATCAGCTGGCTGACGGGCGCGATGGCCGACGTGCCGATCAAGCTGCCCACGACGTGGAACCTCAAGGGGATCCTCGACCTCGTCCTCCAGATCCTCGGTCTGACGTGGGACCGCATCCGCAAGAAGCTCGTCAAGCGGGTGGGCGAGCGAGTGGTGCGGATCGCCGAGACCAGCGTCGCCATCGTCAAGCGGCTGATCGTCGAGGGACCGATCGCGCTGTGGGAGATGATCAAGGCCAAGGCCGCCGAGATCAAGCAGAAGGTGATCGAGGGCATCCGCAACTGGGTGATCGTGCAGGTCGTCAAGCAGGCGGTGATCAAGCTCGTCAGCATGCTCAACCCCGTCGGCGCGATCATCCAGGCCATCCTGGCGATCTACAACACGGTGATGTTCTTCATCGAGAACATCAACCGCATCATCGAGTTCGTCAAGACCGTGATCAGCTCGATCGCGGACATCGCGATGGGTCGGATCTCCGCCGCCGCCAAGGCGGTCGAGCGCGCGATGGCGATGACGATCCCGATCATCCTCGCGTTCCTCGCACGGCTCCTCGGCCTGTCCGGGATCGGCAAGGCGGTGATGGGGGTCATCCGCAAGATCCGCCGCCCGATCGACAAGATCGTCGACAAGGTGATCGACCGCGTCGCCAAGGCAGCCAAGAAGCTCGCCGCCAAGGCCAAGAAGGCAGTCGGCAAGGCGAAGAAGGCAGTCGGCAAGGCGAAGCAGGCCGTCAAGCAGGGCGCTGCACGGTTGGTCGCCTTCGTCTTCCCGAAGAAGGGGTTCCGCGCCGAAGAGGAGGAACACACCCTCTCGTTCCGAGGCAAGCTGCCGCGCGCCACGGTGATGGTTGCCAGCGCCACGCCGAAGCCGCTCCTCAGTCGCCTACGAGAGATCGAGGACGACGGCAACCGATCCCAGGTTGCCAAGGCGCGGGGCAACCTCGCCAAGATGGCGAAGCTGCAGGCCGCACTCGACCAAGCCCGGAAGCGGACGGGGATCAGCAAGAGTGCCCGGGAGCGGCTCAAGCGGCGGCTCAAGGACGACCTGCAGAAGGAGCTCAACTCGCTGGCAACGATCCTCGCCAGGATCTTCCCCAGCAACCTCGGTACGAAGGAGAACCCGTATCCGCTCCGCTGGCCGAAGCCGCCGTACAACCGGTACCCGACCATCCTCGTCGGGCCGCGCACGTCGAAACGCATCCCGCAAGCCACCCTCAAGCGTGGCGTCGAGGCCGTCGACAAGCGGCTGAACGCCGCCGAGCGAGATGCGTGGAAACCGAAGACCATCAAGAAGTTCCGACCGGACGGCAGCGCCAAGCTTCCTGGCGACAGTGAGACCCTCGGGATCAAGCCGCCGTACCAGGTTCGGAAGGGTCTGGCGTTCCGGCTACCCAAGAAGGACCCCGGAAAGACACCGGGTGGTGGCGCGATCAACAAGAAGTTCGCACCGTTCGGATACAGCGCCGAGAAGGAAGGGTTCGACGGCGACCACGTGCTGGAGATCCAGGTGGGCGGCAAGGACGCCGTCGAGAACTTGTGGCCACTCGACAGTTCGACGAACCAACGCGCAGGTGGGGAGATCTACAACACCAAGTTCGTCGTCGGATCGCGGACGACAACGATGAACACGCTCAAGAAGCGCGCCGAGCGCAAGGCGGTCTGGCTCCAGATCGTGGAGACGAGGTAGTCGGGAACTCCCCGGACGAATCGCATCCTCCCGTCCGCCTCACGTTGCTCTCGACGTGTCGCGCTGGGTCGGTGGTCTGGTGCCAGCCGCTCACCTCGTGAGCACGGTCCGCAGCCGCCACGTGGCCAGTGCGAACACCACGATCGCGTAGCCGAGCAGGATCCCGAGGAAGGGGGCGATGTCGACGACGCTTCCGTCGAAGGCGACGAGCTCCTCGAAGGACTCGATCGCCCAGGCGTGCGGTGAGATGTGGGCGACCTTCCACAGCGTCTCGTCCATGTACTTGATCGCGTAGAGCGGGATCGTGGCGCCGCCGAGGACGGCCAATCCCATGCCGACCAGCGAGATCCAGCCGGACGCCTGCTCCTGGTTCGCGAAGAACGACCCGAGCAGCATCGCCACGCCGGCGGCGACGAGCGAGAAGGTGAGCAGCGTGAGGAACGCCCCCAGCGGGTCACCCCAGTCGATCCCGAACAGCGCCGCTCCACCGACCATGATCACCAGCCCCTGCACGAGCCCGATCCCGACCCGGCCGAGCGCCTCGCCGGCGATGATCTGGCTCGTCGTCGTCGGCGTCGAGTACATCCGGCGGGTCAGCCCGAGCCGCCGCGACTCGATGAGTGCGGTGGCCCCCGTCAGCGTCGCGAAGAACGTGAACAGCACGAGCATCGTCTGCCCGGGGATGTCGTACACGGCGAACGACTCGTACGAGAGCGGCTCGCCGGCTTCGGTCACGGAGACCTCGACCGGAGGCATGGTCGCCTGCCACTGCTCCGCCATCGCGAAGGCTTCGTCGAAGCCAGCGACCCCACGCTCGGCGGTGTAGGTGGCGGCGCGGGTCAGGGTTGCCATCTCGGTGATGACGGCCTCGGCTGCGGTCTGGGCCGCACCGAGGTCGGTCGCCGGCGTGACGACGGCCCGGATCTCGGCGGTCGCGCCGGACTCGAGGTCGGCGTGGTAGCCGGCCGCCACGATCAGCCCGGCGTCGAGGCGCCCGCGCTCGACGCGGTCGACCATCGCCGACTCGGTGCCGTACTCGTGGACCGCGATCCCGTCGATGTCGTCCAGCCGGGCGATCATCTCGGAGCTGAGCGCGCTCTCGTCGTGATCGACGACCCCGAGCCGCACGTCGTCGCTACCCTCCTGCATCGCGCCCAGCAGGACGATCAGGAGCACGGGAAGCAGGAGCGCCTCGAAGACGTTCCGGCGGTCGTGCAGGAACCGGCGGAGATTGACGCGTGCGATCGCCAGCAACGTCATGGCTGCAGCCTCCGAGCGAGTCCGGTGATCGCCAGCGCGCCCGTGATCACGCCGATCGCGAGCAGCACGATCGCCGGGAACACGACCGCCGACGCGCTCTCGACGCTGAGATCGGTCATGGCGCGGATGAACCAGGCATGGGGCGAGACGACCTGCAGGCGTTCGATCCACCCACCGGCGAGCGCCAGCGGGAAGAACGCCCCGCCGAGCAGTCCGAGCACTGTTGCGGTGTTGCTGGCGAGGAACTGGGCCTGCTCGTTCGTGCGGGCGAACCCGCCGACGAGCGCCGCGATCCCGGTGGCGGCGATGACGAACGCGACCACCAGCGCGGCGACGGCCATCGGGTCGCCCCACTCGGCGCCGACGGCGTACGAGGTGGCGACGACCAGCACGGTCGCACTCACCAGGCCGGCGATGATCGACGTCAGCATCTTGCCGGCGATGATCGAGCCGCGGGGGAGGGGCGCCGCGAGCAGCCGGCGCATCGTGCCGTCGTCGCGCTCCTGGAGCAGGTTGAGCACGCCGAACTGCACGGTGAAGAACAGGAAGAAGATGGTCATCCCGACGGCGTAGTAGGTGGCTCCGTCGAGGCTGCGCTCGTCGACGACCTCCTCGACGACCTCGAGTGCCAGCGGCGTCTGCAGGATCTCGAACCCGACCTCACGCCGGTCGACGCCTGCACCGAGGAGATTCTCGAAGGTCGCGGTCGCGACCCGCACCGAGCTCAGGTCGCTGGCGTAGCCCCGAGCCAGCTGGACCGCGAGGCCGGCCTCGGTCGGGCTCAAGCGGTTGCCGATCACCTGCAGCTCGACGGGCCGTTCGGACTGCACGTCGGCGGCGAAGCCCTCCGGGATGACGAAGACGGCGTCGAGCTCGGCGGATCGGTCGGCGAACTGGCCGGGGTCGCCCTCGGCCATCTCGGCCGCCTGGGCGACGGTGGCAACATCGATGACCGAGACCCCTGGGACCGGGCGGACGTGGAAGTCGACGAAGTAGTCGCCGACCGCCTCGTCGTCGAGGTCGACGACCCCGTACCGGGCGCTGAGCTGGTAGGCCTCCTGCTCCGGCGGCTCACCGAACATCAGGCCGAAGAGGAGTGCCAACGCGAGCGGGGCGACGATGGCAGTGATGAAGAACGACCGGTCGCGGGTTCGCTGGCGAAGGTCCTTGAGAGCGATCGTCAGCGCGGCGCGCATCGCTGCTCCCGTTCCTATTCCCGGAGCGCCCGGCCGGTGAGGTGGAGGAACACCATCTCGAGGTCGGCGGTCCGGAGGTCGACGCCGAGCGGCGTCACGCCAGCGTCGCGCACGACCTGGAGCACGGCGGGCAGTCGGTCGGTGGCGTCGTCGACGACGATGTCGATGCCGGTGTCGCTGACGGCCGCCTCCTTGAGGCCGTCGACGCAACCGAGCGCCTCGGCCGCGTCACGGAGCGGACCGGCCGCCCGCAGCTCGATGTGGTCCTGCTCGCCGACGAGGCGGGCGAGCTCGCGCTGGGTGCCTTCGGCCTTGAGCTCCCCGCGGTCGATGATGCCGATCCGGTCGCAGAGCCGCTCGGCTTCCTCCATGTAGTGCGTCGTGTACAACACGGCGAGACCACTGGCGCCGAGCTGCTCGACGCTCTCGAGGATCGCGTTGCGGCTCTGCGGATCGACGCCGACGGTCGGCTCGTCGAGGATCAGCAGGGTCGGCTCGTGCAGCAAGCCGATGCCGATGTTGAGCCGGCGCTTCATGCCGCCGGAGTACTTGTCGGTGCGGTCGTCGGCGCGGTCGGTGAGCTGGATCGTCTCGAGCACGGCGTCGACCCGCGCGTTCAGCTCGGCGCGGCCCATCCCGTAGAGCCGGCCGAAGAAGCGCAGGTTCTCGCGTGCGCTCAGGTCGGGGTAGATCGCGAGATCCTGCGGCACGTAGCCGATGTGTCGCTTGGCGTCGGTCGCCGTCCCGTCCATCGGCAGACCGGCCACCTCGACCTCGCCTGCGTTGCGGTCCAACAGCCCGGCGACGATCGAGATCGTGGTCGTCTTGCCGGCGCCGTTCGGGCCGAGCAGGCCGTAGGTCTCACCCGGCTCGATGCGGAACCCGACATCGTTCACGGCGACGAGCCCGTCGTACTCCTTGCGCAACCCACGGCACGTGAGGACCGGATCACCCCGCTGCTCGACCGTGGTCTCGGAGGTCATGACACTGCCCCCTCACTGCTCGAGGACTGCCTCAATTGTCCTCCCAGCTCACGTGGGTGTCCAGGCTCAGACGTCGTTATCGGACCCGAGGAGCAGGTGCTGGGTCAGCACCTCGTGGCCGCCGGCCTCACGAGTCCGTCAGCTCGTCGTCCCCTCGCTGGTAGTGCTTCATCGGGATCGTCTCGGTATGGAGATGGGCCTTGATCGCATCGACGATGCGGCCGGCGCGTGCGTAGTGCTCGATCATCAAGCGGTTGTACGACCGCACGAACTCGTAGTCCCAGTCCTTCAGCACCTCCAGCTCGCGTCCTGCGGCCTCCATCTCTTGAATGCCCGCTGCGACTTCTCCTTCGAAGAACCGGCAACGCCCGCGTTCGAGTCGGTGCGAGCCTTCGAGGGCGCGTGCATAGATGCTGTCCTGCGTGGTGCCCGTCGGCCACAGGTCCAGAACCTCGAGTGCGAGTTCGGCCTTGCCGACGTATCGCAGGCGGGCGGCCAACTGCAGCAGTCTCAGGTGCCTCCGGAATCTGCGATCGACCGCCAGGGTCTTGCTGAGGTGGGACGGTGCCTCCACATCGCCGAGATCGCGCAACAGGCCGCCGGCGGCGTCGAGGTCGTCTGCAGTGCGTACGGCGTCGAGGTCGTCGGCGAGCCGCACGACGTCGTCGCTGAAGACGGCATGGGCACGCTCAGCGGTCTCGCCGTCCCCGAGGCGAGCGGCGACCCAGGCGACCGCCTCCGCACTCCGCATCCGTAGCGCCCGATGATCGATCGACTCTGAGCGTTGGAAGGCGGCGTCGAGGATGGGACCAGCGCGTTCGAGCCTGCCCTGGTATGCCTTCTCGAGGCCGGTCTCGAGCAGGATGTCTGCCTCGTCGATGGGGCCGAACGTCTTCGCGACCGCCTCGTGGTTGACCTTGGCGTCGGCGAACGCGTCCGTCGGATCGACGTCGAGCCCATGACGCCTCAGGATCGTCGGACGCACGACGAGCCTCGGCTGCAGCTGCGCTTCGTACAGGTTGACGACGTCGTGAGGACCCGAGCGGAAGTAGTCGGGGAACATCTGCTGATCCACCATGGAGTTGTGGATGAACGCACTGAGCCGAAGCCGGTAGTCACGGTCGGTCTCGATGCCTGCCCGACGGAGGAGACTGTGCAGCATCATGGCTTTCTGCAGCTTGTCGAGCGGGGCGATGACCCTGCCGAGCCTGCCCTCGAGGCCGTCGCCGGGGGATGTCGGTCGACTTGCCTCGGGTTCCGTGAACCGGGCGGCCCCCAGCAGCTCGACGAGTGGATTGCCGTCGGTCGCCGCCGCGAGGTCGCCTTCGACGACCACCACGTCCAGCTCGCTCGCCGAGAGCGCGGTCACCGCCTCCGGACGATCACCAGGCAGCACGATCCACCAGGTCCTCTCGGGCCGGCCGTCCAAGAAGGCACGGACGATGTGGAAGTCGTTCCCGCTGTAACCGGCAACGATCACCTCTCGCCCCGCGATCGCCTTCGCCAAGAGCGTGGGGATGGGGGAGAACCCGATGAGTGCGACGTCGTTCGACGCGATCGCAACCCGTTGTGCGATGTCTCCGTGCAACTTCCAAATGGTGCCGGGACCACCGGGCCCCTCGTCCTCGACGTGGACCGTGACGCCCTCCATCCCGGGACACCGCTCGATCAGGGTGTCGAAGTTCGTCGTCACGATGCGCTCGATCAGGCCCAGCTCGAGCAGCTTCGCTGCGGCGCGATGGTTGACGTTCGGCCGATCCGACGCGAGCGCAGTCCGGAAGAGTCCGGGTACCACGTCGGCCGCGTACTCCGCAGTGGCGTTGTAGATCAGTTCTGGTGTTCCGAGGGCGGGAACCGGGTTGCCCGGTAGCTGTTCAGCGTGGCGCTCGAGATCGGGGTCGGCGACCAGGGCCGCCCAGTAGCCGTTGACGAGCTCGCCGGCCAGCGGCAGCCGCGACGGCGGCGCGGCCGAGACGCCCGCGCCGAGAAGAAGCACAGGTGCCCTCGTCGCGCTCGTCGCGCTCGCCGTGAACTCGCCGATGCGCGCTGTCCGTATCACGCTTGCGGAGCGCTACGTGCGCCGTTTGCGCACCGCCGATTCGGCGGTTGCGAGGTTCTTGCGGACCTCGCGCCCGAACTTGGCTTCGGTCTCGGCGTCGAGGCCGGCGACGGCCCGCTTCAGTTGGCGCGCCGCTTCGGCGGCATCGCCCTGCTGCATCGCGATGCGGCCCATGTTGTTGAGCGCCTGGACGACCTCGGACGAGAAGCCCATGTCTGCGCCCAGCTCGCGAGCGCTCTCGTAGCAGTCGACCGCGGGCCCGTACTCCTCGAGGTACATGTGCGCTCCGCCGAGGAATCGATACAGCCCGCACAGCAGCATGGCGAAGGGTGGGCGGCGCTCGTCGTCGGTCTTTGCGAGTACGGCCAGCTGCAGATCGATTGCCTCTTCGAGGTCGACCTTGATGTCTCTCAGCTTGTCGGAGCCGACCGCTCCTCCGCTCGCTTCGTAGGCCGTGAGGACCAGCTCGGCCTGCTGATAGACGGCGATCGCGCTGCCGAAGTCGGGGCCGTCGCTTCTGGCCGCCTTTTCGTTCGGTTTCGGCCGTGTACCCGGCAGCACTTTGGACTTGGCCGTGCGCCGCCAACTCATGTCTTCATCTTAAAGAGCAGCGCTGCAGAACGAAATGGGTGACGCGCCCGATGCGATCGTGGCGACCGGCGTTCCACTGATCGGCGCCGGCTGGGCCGGTTGGGCGACCTGACGCCGCTGCGCCGCAGTCGATGCTGGTCCCATCGTGGTCAGCGTGCAGCCGACCGGCGATCGGGGCGATCCTGGAGCCACATCACGACGGCTCGGACCCGCCGGTCGACTGCCGCTTCCGGCTGCAGGTCGAGCTTGGTGAGGATGTTACGGA
>NZ_JASJCS010000164.1 GCF_030065885.1 Ilumatobacter sp.
GCATCGACCGGTCAGACCTCGAGCGCCAGCGCCTCGCCGAACCCGATGCCCGCCAGCAGATGATTGCGGAACGGCATCACCCGGCGCAGCACGTCCGCGCCACGAACCCCGAGTTCGAGTGCGTCAGGACTCCGCGGCGAGCGCCAGCGCCTCGCCGAACCCGATGCCCGCCAGCAGATGATTTCGGAACGGCATGACGTGGCGCGGCATGTTCATGCCCAGGACACCTCGTAGCCGGCCGGCGCGGCCGTACAACGCCGCGAACTGTCGGTCGTCGGGCGACCCGGCGACGATGCGCACGTCGTCGCCGGCCGAGGCGCGTCCGAGGAACTGGATGCGGCGGTCGTACTGCTCGCTCCAGAAGAAGGGCACCGGCGCGTACGGCGTGGTGGGCTGTTCCGCACCTTCGGCGAGCAGGTTGGCGGCGGCGAGCGCCCCCTGCTCAGACGCGTTGGTCCAGTGCTCGATCCGCATCTCCTCGTCGAACAGCGGGTTGTGCCATCGCACGATGTCACCGGCGGCGTAGACCAGCGGCACCCCCACGTTGAGGTCTGACCGGCAGACCAACCCGTCACGGATCCTCAGCCCCGAGCCGTTCAGCCAGTCCGTGGCGGGTGTCACGCCGATTCCGACCACCACGACATCGGCATGCTCGTGCCAGCCCCCGTCGACGAGCACCGCGCCGGTGGCGAGCCCTTCGACGGCCACGTTGCACCGGACCTCGACGCCGTGGTCGGCGTGGACGGCGGCGATGGCCGCCCCCATCTCGTTGCCCAGGGCATGGCCCAGCGGTGCCGGCGCAGCCTCGAGCACCACCACGTCGTTGCCGAGCAGTCGCGCCGTGGACGCGACCTCGAGACCGATGAAGCCGGCGCCGATGACGACGACCCGTCTGCCGCCGTTCACCACGCGACGCCGGAGGTCGAGGGAGTCGTCGAGCGTACGGAGCACGACCACGTGGTCGTGGCGGCCCTGATCCGGCAGCATCCGCGGCGACGCGCCGGTCGCCAGGATCGCGCCGTCGAAGCCGATCGCGCTGCCGTCGCTGAGCGCGATCGACCGCCGGTCGGTGTCGAGGCCCGTCGCAGCGACGCCCAGCCGCCACTCGACGTCGAGCGAGGCCATGTCGTCCTGCTTGCGGAGGACGATGCGGTCGGGTTCCCACTCGCCCGAGAGCAGCCGCTTCGACAGCGGCGGGCGGTCGTAGGGCCGGTGCGGTTCGACGCCGACCACCACGATCTCACCCTCGTAGCCGCCGATCCGCAGGGCCTCGACCGCACGCAATCCGGCGAGCGATGCGCCCACGACCACGATCCGCTCGATCATGGTTCGATTCGTAGCACGTCGGCTCCCTACGGTGAGAACATGCACGTGGTGCTCGACGTCGACGAGGTCAACGCCATGGTGCGGGAACAGTTCGCCGGCAGCCGGAACCGCTGCCTCGAACTTGGCCACAACTACGCCGTGGCGGAGTACGAGGTGGTTCCCGACGACATCCGACCCGGGGGATTCGTGGCGGGACCGGCCCAGTTCGCGCTGGTCGACTCTGCGCTCTGGTTCCTGTCGTTCGTCGCGTTGGGGCGGATCGAGCCGATGGCGCTCACGTCCGAGCTGTCGATCCGGTTCCTGCGGCCGGCGCAGGGTGAACGGTTGTTCTGCAGGGCCACGCTCGAAGCGGTGAACCGGCGCAGCGTCGTGGGCACCGCACGGGTCTGGTGCGACGATCGGACCGACAAGATCACGTCGACCGCGCAGGGCACCTACGCCGTGCCGCTCCCCCGATGACGGCAGGCGCTCGGCCTCGAACGCGTGAGCTTCTCGCGCACTATGTGCGCAACTTCCTCACGCGTTCCGGAGGGGGCTGGGGTGGGTGATCGGCCGCGGTTCCACCTGGCGTTCCCGGTCGACGACCTCGCCGCCGCCCGCCGCTTCTACGGCGAGGTGCTGGGCTGCTCGGAGGGACGATCAGCGGACCACTGGGTCGACTTCGACCTGTTCGGGCATCAGATCGTGGCCCACCTCGTCGAAGGTGCCACCGTCAACCGTGCCAGCAACCCGGTCGACGGCGACGACGTGCCCGTCCCCCACTTCGGGCTGCTGCTCACGCCGCCGGACTGGCGGGCGCTCGCCGACCGGCTCGTCGCTGCCGACGTCGAGTTCGTGATCGAGCCGCACACGCGCTTCGCCGGCGAGCCCGGCGAGCAGTCGACCATGTTCGTGCTCGACCCCGCCGGCAACGCCCTCGAGTTCAAGGCCTTCGCCGACGAGTCGATGATCTTCGCCCGCTGACGGCGGCGGTCACGCGCCGTTCGTGAAGCGGGCGATGCGCGAGAGATAGGCCTCGCCCGGATCCGCTTCGTCCAGCCACACGGTGAGCTCCCCGGACGGCAGGTCCGCGCGCTGGACCGCAACGATCACCCGGTGCGGGTTGCCGTCGACCGTGCAGTCGCGGTCGCCCGGTTGCCGCTCGATCACCGGGTACAGGCGCCGGGGACCGTCGTCGTACCGCAGGTCGCGAATCGCACCGAAGGGGCACGTGCTCGACTCGAGGATGTCGAAGACGATGACGACCTCGCGGCTCGGTTCGAACGGCCGCTCGATGTCGAGGCCGGACTCGGCCATCACGTTGCGGTGGGCGCCGGCGGTCTCGACCACGCGGACGTCGGGTCCGTCGCCCACTGCGAGATCCTCGGCGACGACCTCGAACGCGATCGAGTCGTCGGCGAGCCAGGCCGTGACCGCGAAGACCGCGGTCGCCGCCGTGACCAGCAGGATCGCGACGATGACGATCAATCTGCGCTCGTCGGGGAGGAGAGCCACGGCCCCAGGATGACACCGGCGGTTGCCGGTGACACAGGCCGGTCACACGGAACGGAACGTGATGCTCATCCTCGGTCCGTGCGTGACCCGCACCTTCGGCACGGTGTGCTCCCACTCGTGCTGGCACGCGCCACCCATGACGAAGAGGTCGCCGTTGCCGAGGCTCCAGCTCAGCGACGTGCCGCCACCTCGCGGCCGGAGACGGAGCGGTCGTGGCGACCCGACGCTGACGATCGCGATGACCGGGTTGGTGACGACGTGCCGGTGGCGGTCGCCGTGCCATGCCACCGAGTCGTCGCCGTCCCGGTACAGGTTGAAGCCGATCGAGTCGAACGGCTCGTCGTACCGCTCGGCGAGCAGCAGCCGCATCCCGTGCAGGATCGGCATCGGCTCGGGCTCGCCGCTCTCGAGCCTCCACCAGGCGCTCAGGCGGGGTTCGTCGACGATCTGGTCGAACATCCGAACGCCGGTGCGCTGACGGAACGGCAGCAGCGCGACCAACTGGTCGTAGATCTGATCGGCACCGGTGAGCCAGCCGGGGGCGAGGTCGACCCACGTCGTGGCGTCGAGGTCGAGCCGTTGGAGCTCGGCGAAGCTCTCGTCGAACTCGGGCACGAGCGTGCCGAACAACGAGCCCTGATAGAACACGTGTTCGATTCTCGCGCCGGGTGCCCCATCGGTCAAGGTGCGCCACACTGGTCCGGTGTACGAGCGCGTCGAGTCCGCCGGCGACCCCCGGTTGGTCGACTACCGCGAGCTGAAGGACGCCACGGCGCGCCGCCGGATCGAAGGGGACGAGTTCTTCATCGCCGAGGGGCCGGTGGCGATCGAACGGTTGCTCGCGTCGCGTCATCGCGTCCGCTCGATCCTGCTGTCCGAGCAGAAGGCGGCGCGCATGACCACCACGCTGGCCGATGTCGAGGCGCCGGTCTACCTCGTCGATCGATCGCTCCTGCACGAGATCGTCGGCTTCGACCTCCACCGCGGCGCGATCGCAGCAGCCGACCGCCTGCCGCACCCCGACCTCGACGCGCTCATCACGTCGACCCACCGGCTCGCCGTCCTCGAAGGCCTCAACGACCCCGAGAACCTGGGTGCGGTCGCCCGCTCGGCCCGCGCACTGGGCATCGACGGGCTCGTCCTGGATCCCACCTGCATCGATCCGTACACCCGCAGGACCGTGCGCGTCAGCATGGGCGAGATCCTCTTCCTCCCGACCTGCCGACTGTCGCCGGGCGACTGGCCGGAGGCGCTCGACCGTCTCCACGCCGTCGGATTCGAGACGTGGGCGCTGACGCCGAGCGCCGATGCCGTCGACATCTGGACGCTCGACCCGCCCGAACGGCTCGCCGTGCTGCTCGGCGCCGAGGGTCCCGGTCTGTCCGGGCGCACGCGCCGCGCCGCCTCCCGCCAGGTACGACTGCCGATCCGCGCCGACGTCGACTCGCTCAACGTCGGGGCCGCAGCAGCAGTGGCGTTCGCCCTCGTCGACCGGGGAGAATCGGGCCGATGATCACCGAGCTCCCCCCGCACCCGGCATCCGCCGAACCGCCGCCCTTCGCCGGACCCGATCACCCGATGCGGCAGCTCACGCGCGCCGTCGCCTTCGACGACACCTGGACGCCCACGAACGTCGAGCGGGTCACCGAGGTCTTCGACTCGATGGCGGCGAGCTGGACCGAGGAGCACGTCGACCCGGTCAAGGCGGCGGTCGTCCGCGACGCGATCGATCGAGGTGGGCCGGCGGTCGGCGGCCGCTGGCTCGAGCTGGGCTCGGGCACCGGCGCCGGAACTCGGATCCTCGCCCAGCTGGGCGTCGACCAGGTCTCCGTCGACCTCTCGCCGCAGATGTTGGCGCACGCTCCCGAGGGCCTCGCCCCGAAGGTGCTCGCCGACTCGTCGACGCTGCCCTTCGCCGACGACGTGGCCGACGCCGTGCTGCTGATCAACATGCTGCTGTTCCCCGCCGAGGTCGATCGAGTGCTGCGTGACGACGGCGCGGTCGTCTGGGTCAACACGCTCGGGGATCAGACGCCGATCCACCTGCCGCCGGCCGATGTCGCGGCCGCGCTGCCCGGCAACTGGGTCGGCACGGCATCGAGGGCCGGCACCGGCATCTGGGCCGTGCTCCGCCGCGCCTGAGCTCCCGGCCGACGCCGAGAGCGACCGGTCGCGCGAAGCTCGCATCATGAGCGAGCAGCCGATCTCCCGATTCGACGTCCCCGTTCTCGAGGACCTGCCCGACGACATCCGCCAGCGAATCCTCGACGTGCAGGCGAAGTCCGGGTTCGTGCCGAACGTCTTCCTGGCGTTCGCCCGCCGCCCCGACGAGTTCCGGGCGTTCTTCGCGTTCCACGACGCCCTGATGGAGAAGTCCGAGGGGCTCTCGAAGGCCGAGCGCGAACTGATCGTCGTCGCCACGTCGGCGATCAACCGATGCCTGTACTGCGTCGTCGCGCACGGCGCGATCCTGCGCATCCGGGCGAAGAACCCGCGAATCTCCGAACAGGTGGCGACCAACCCGGCGAAGGCCGATCTCACCGATCGTGAGCAGGCGATCGTGTCGTTCGCGACGCAGGTCGCGACCGACTCGGCGTCGATCACCGACGGCGACCTCGCAGCGATGCGAGAACTGGGGTTCACCGACGACGAGGTCTGGGACATCGGCGCGATCGCCTCGCTGTTCGCGCTCTCGAACCGGTACGCCAACTTCGCCGGCATCCGCCCCAACGACGAGTTCTACGCGATGGCCCGCTGAGAAATCTCGGCGACGGACCGAACCGAATCGGCCTCGGCGACGAACTGGTGATCGTGAACACTCAACGACACCTCCTCCGCTCCGCCGCCGGCATCGCCGCGGCCATCACCCTCACGCTCGCCGCCTGCGGCGGCGATGACGACGAGTCGACGTCCACGACGACCGCTCCACCGGCTGCGGACGCCGACGCCGCAACGGACGATGCGGCTGATGTCGCCGGTGATGCACCGGCGCTGTCGCCGTCGGCGCTCACACTCGCCGACCAGGAAGGCGACGGCACCAGCGTCGTCGTCGGGTCGGTCGACCTTCCCGCGCCCGGCTTCATCGCCGTCCACGGTGACGCCGGCGGCACACCCGGGCCCGTGATCGGTGTCAGCGATCTCCTGCCTGCCGGCACCTCGACCGACGTGGTCGTCGGCTTCGCCGAGCCGCTCGCCGCCACCGGCACGGTCTTCCCGATGGTCCACATCGACACCGACGGCAACGGCATCTACGAGTTCGGCGCGGTCGAGGGCGTCGACGGCCCGGGCACCACGGCGGACGGCGACGTCGCCGTCGGTCCGGTCGTGCTGACCGTGGGCGGCGCGACGTCAGACGCCACCGACGAACCCGACGCCACCGACGGCTCGGCGAGCGGCGCGACCGAGGCGATCACGATCGCCGAGTTCGCGTTCTCCGGGGTCACCGAGGTCCCGGTCGGCACGACGGTCGTGGTCACGAACAACGACGGTGCTGCGCACACCTGGTCGGCGGTCGACGGCGCGTTCGACTCGGGCACCCTCGGCCAGGGCGACAGCTTCGAGTTCACCTTCACCGAGCCGGGCGAGTTCGCCTACTTCTGCAACTTCCACCCGTCGATGACCGGCACGATCACCGTCACCGGCTGATCACCACCGGTACCGAGACCGACACCCTGCGCGGGCGTCCACCCCACCGCCGCACAGCGTGGTGCGAGCGGAGGGGTGGCGCCGCGCCCCCGGACGACACGCCCAACGGGGCCGAGACGGTCGGCCGACACCGGGGTCGACGGGATCGCTGACGCCGGGGTCGACGGAATAGGGCACACCACACCCTGGTTGAATGGCTGTTACGCCCAGATCCGGCGTGGCAGGAGGGCCTGCATGGCAACCAGGAAGCGCGACGGCACCACCGTGTTCGCCGCGGCCGCCGTGGCGGCGGCTGCCGTCGCGCTGGTCGTCACGCTCGTGCTGGCCTCGGGTGCGCTCGACGGCGACGACGGCGATGTCGCCGCGGCCGACGAGGTGATCGTCGATCTCGACGACGGCGCGGTCGCCGACCCGGCTGCCGATCCAGCCGCCGTGGTCGCCTCGGCGGCCGACGCCATGGCTGCGGTCACGAGCGTCGAGTTCGAGCTCGAACGGTCAGGCGCGCCGATCTTCATCGACGAGTTCGAGAGCCTCGCGCTCGACCGACTGCTCGGCCAGTTCACGGTGCCCAGCCGCGCCCAGGCCGAGCTGACCATCACCGTCGACGGCGACCTCCCGACCAAGATCGGCGCGGTCGCGATCGACGAGGAGGTCTGGATCTCGAACCCGGTCACCGGCGACTTCGAGACGCTGCCGGCCGGCTTCGACATCGATCCATCCCGCTTCTTCGACCCCGAGGACGGGTGGCGCCCGCTGCTCGCCAACCTGCTCGACGTCGAGCTGGTCGGCGTCGACGACCGCGGCGGCGACCGCTACCACATCCGCGGCACGGCGCCCGCCGCCGAGGTGCGCAACATCACCGTCGGCCTGGTCACCGGTCAGGACGTGCCGGTCGATCTGTGGGTGCATCCCACGACAGGCCTCGTGACCGCCGCGGAGTTCACCACCGTCATCGATGGCGGCGAGTCGAACTGGCAGCTCGAGCTCGCCGACTACGGCGCGGCGTTCACGATCGACCCGCCCGAGAACGTGAGGGCGTGACGTGACCCACGTCGCCGACAGCGGCCCGGCCGTCGTGCCCGACGAGGCACCGCGCCGCCCGTCCCCGGCCGCGATCCTGGCAGTCGTCGGGTTCAGCGTGTTCGTGGCGGCCGACGACCTCACGGTCGTGTCGACGATGCTGCGGCCGATCATCGGCGACCTCGGGCTGATCCTGCCCGACGGCCTCGACGACGCGGCGTGGATCGTCAACGCGTACCTGATCGCCTTCGTCGCCGTCATGCCGATCGCGGGCCGTGTCAGCGACGTGCTCGGGCGCCGCCGGACGTTCGTCGGTGCCTACCTGCTGTTCCTCGCCGGCACGATCCTCATCCCGCTGTCCGTGACCTTCGACGACGCGTTCGGGTGGTTCCTCGCGGGACGCGTGCTCACTGCGATCGGCGGCGGCGCGATGGTGCCGGTCGCACTGGCCGTCGTCGGTGACGTCTACCCAGAGGGTCAGCGTGCCCGCGCCCTCGGCACGCTCGGCGCGATCGAGACGATGGGCTGGGTCTGGGGTCCTCTCTACGGCGCCCTGCTGGTCCGCTTCCTGTCGTGGGAGTGGCAGTTCTGGCTGAACATCCCGCTGGCGGTCGGCGGCCTCGCTGCGTCGTGGTGGGCGCTCGCCGGCCACGACCGGCCCGACGATGCGCCGACCATCGACTGGGTCGGTGCCGCGCTGCTGACGATCGGTCTCGTCACCCTCAACATGGCACTCCTCGGTTCGGCCGAGATCCAGAGCGTCAACGGGCTCGACGAGCTGACGGGCGGCGGCACCGACCTGCGCTGGCTCTACCCCGTTGCGGTCACGGCCGCCATCGCCTTCGTCTGGCAGCAGCGACGCGTGGCCAATCCGCTGTTCGACTCGGGGCTCTTCCGTGGCCGCAACCTGCTGATCGCGCTCGCCGTGAACTTCGTCGTCGGTGCGGGGCTCGTGATCGCGATGGTCGACGTGCCGCTGTTCATCAACTCGGTCGAGGTCGACCTCGAACGGTCGGCGGTGTACGCGGGCTGGACGCTCTCGGCGCTCACCGCAGCGATGGCCCTCGCTTCGTACGTCGGGGGGCGGGCGACCGAGCGCACCTGGTACCGCCCTCCCGTGCTCGCCGGCCTCGCGCTGTCGACGTTGGCCTACACGTGGATGGGCGCCAGCTGGTCACCCGACACGTCGTACCCGATCTTCGCCCTGCAGCTCGCCCTGCTCGGCGCCGGTTTCGGGCTCACGGTCGCACCCACCACCAGCGCAGTCGTCGACGCCGCGCCCGCCGACCAGCGCGGCGCGGCCGCCGCCGTCGTCATGGTCGTCCGGCTCCTCGGCCTGAGCGTCGGATTGTCGGCGCTCACGGCCTGGGGGCTCGCCCGCTTCAACGATCTTCGCTCGACCATCGAGCTGCCCGGCATCACCGACCCCGGCTTCGAGGACGCCGTGCTCGACGCACAGCGCACGCTCACCGCCCAAGCCATCGCCGAGACGTTCACCGCCGCCGCGGTCGTCCTCGGCGTGGGCCTGCTCATCACCGTCGCCATGCGGCGGCACCACGGAGACACCACCATGACGACCGAACCGACCTCCATCCGACACGAGGCCACCGAGGCCGCCGAGGCCGACCTCGACGACGCCGCGGCCGAGCCCGTGCTCGTCGACGCGGGCGCCCCGGCAGCTCTCACCGAGCCGAGCGATGCGATGACCGCGCTGATGCGGCGCGTGAACCTGATGATCGGCCTGTTGGCGCTCGTGCTCGTCGGCGCGTTCGTCGCGATCGCGCTGCTCGCGGGACGCGTGGCCTCGGCCGAGGACGACGCTGCGGCAGCCCGAAGCGAGCTCGAGACGACGCGCGCCGAGCTCGTCACCACGCGCGACGACCTCGAGCGGGTCGAGGCGGGTGCGGCGCTCTACGCCTCGCAGATCACCGGTTTCCAGGAGCAGCTCGTCGCGCTCGAGCCGCAGGTGTCGGCGGGCGTCGCGGAGGCGATCGCGGGCCTCCGGACGTTCGGTGACTCGACGATCGCGTTCGACGTCAACATCGACGAGGTGATCCCGGTCGACACCGAGGTGGTGATCGCCCGCACGGTCGAGGTGCCGATCAAGACCTCGATCCCGATCAACGAGACGTTCGACACGACGATCGAGGTCTTGATCGGCACCTCGACCGTGCGGGCGATCACCACCTCGGTGTCGACCGGGATCACCTCGTCGATGTTGACGTCGAACGCGATCGTCGAGTCACCGAACGTCCGG
>NZ_JASJCS010000024.1 GCF_030065885.1 Ilumatobacter sp.
GGTGAGCTGAGGGGTCCACCACTGGGTGGGGCCATCGGCGTGATTCTCGGTGAGAAGCACTACCTACTCACTGAGGAGAAGCACTACCGATGGCCCTGACACAGTCTGCCGTGTCCGAACTGCTGGACGCGTTCCGCGCTGGTGACGGCGTGGATCTGATCCGCGAGTCCGTGCGACTCGTCCTGCAAGAGTTGATCGAGGTCGAGGCGACCGAGGAGATCGGCGCCGCACCGTATGAGCGCAGCGACACGCGCACGACCGAACGCAACGGTTCGCGCCTGCGTCTGCTGGCGACCCAGGCCGGCGACGTCGAGCTTGCGATCCCCAAGCTCCGCAAGGGGAGCTTCTTCCCGTCCATCTTGGAGCCGCGGCGGCGGATCGACCAAGCGTTGTACGCGGTCGTGATGGAGGCCTACGTCGCCGGCGTTTCGACACGCTCGGTCGATGATCTGGTCGCCGCGCTCGGCATCGCGTCGGGGATCTCCAAGTCGGAGGTCTCACGCATCTGCGCTGGGCTGGACGAGATCGTCGGCGCGTTCCGGACCCGCCAGTTGGATCACGTCGAGTTCCCCTACGTCTACCTCGATGCGACCTACCTCCACGTACGCAATCAGACCTCGCAGGTCGTGTCGATGGCCGTCGTCGTCGCCACCGGAATCACCGCAGAGGGCAACCGGGAGATCCTCGGCTGCGACATCGGTGACAGCGAGGACGAGACGTTCTGGCGGGGCTTCCTACGTTCGCTGCGCGCCCGCGGGCTCGGCGGCGTGCGCCTCGTGATCTCCGACCAACACGCCGGCCTCGTTGCCGCGCTCACCAAGAGCTTCCAGAAAGCCAGCCATCAACGGTGCCGGGTGCACTTCGCCCGCAATCTGCTCAGCCACGTGCCGCGATCGCACACCGACATGGTCGCCGCAGTGTTCCGCACGATCTTCGCCCAACCCAACTCGACGGCCGTGTCAGAGACGTGGGACCAAGTCCGCGATCAGCTGGCGGGCATGTTCCCCAAGGTCGGCCCGTTGATGGACGACGCCAAGACCGAAGTGCTCGCGTTCACCGGGTTCCCACGGGCCCATTGGCAGAAGATCTGGTCGACGAACCCGCTCGAGCGGATCAACAAAGAGATCAAGCGCCGATCCCGGGTCGTGGGCATCTTCCCGAACGAAGCCTCAGTGATCCGCCTGGTCGGTGCCGTCCTCGCCGACATGCACGACGAATGGCAAGCATCCGAGCGCCGCTACCTCTCCGAGGGCTCGATGGCCAAGCTCTACGCGCCGCGCGATACTGACCCCGTCGCCGAGCTCAACACCGGCGACTGAGCACCGAGGATCAACCTCAAACCCCACCACCCGACGGGGCACTGCCGCGCACCCAGCCACCAACTCCACGCCAGCGAGCGAACGGAACGGCGCATGCTCGATCCGCCGAGCGAGCGGCGAATGATCGATCACCGCGCAGCAAGGGTCTCCGCCCCTCGTTAGCGTCTCCGGGATGGTCGACATCGACGACTCCCCCCAGACCGGCGTCGAGGACGTCCCCGAACCGGCGTACCGGCCCGAGCCGTCACACGACGACAGCACGCGCAACCGCTCGCTCATCACCAGGCTCGCCACCACCGCCACGACGCACTGGAAGGTCACCATGGCCCTCTGGGGCGTCGTCGTGGCGATCGGCCTCGTCGCGTACGGCGGTGGGCTCGCCCGCGAGGGGTTCCCGCCGGTCAACCTGCCGATCGTCGTCGTCGACGGGAACTACTTCGTCGACGGCGCCGAGCAGGTCGACGACGACGTCGCCCTCCCGCTGCAGACCGCCTACAGCGAGATCGAGGGCGTCAAGGAGGTGCAGAGCTTCTCGCTCGACAACGCCTTCGCCGTCATCGTCGAGTTCGAGGACTCCTTCTCGTCGCCCGAGGGCGCCGAGCTGCTCGAGGCGGCCAACCCGTCGATCGGGGTCCCGCCCGAGGCCGAGATCACCGTCCGGCCGATCGACGCCACCAAGTTCCTCGAGGTCTACGACCTGCTGGTCACGGTCAGCGGACCCGACGGCGCCACCGCAGCCGACCTCGAGGCCGAGGCGGCCAAGCTGCAGACCCTGCTCGAGACCGGGAACGGCGTCGACCGAGCCGACGTCCGCAACCTGCTCACCGAGGGCGTCAACCCTGCGACGGGCGAGGAGGAGACCCGCCGCACGCGGTTCGTCCGCGCCGCCTTCGCCGAGACCGGCGCCTACGACGAGGCGATCGCCATCGGCCTCGTCCGCAGCGAGGACACCGACCTCGACCTGCTCGGGTTCAGCGACGAGATCAACGGCCTGATCGACGACGAGACCGTGCTCGCCGACGGCTTCAGCGCCGCGGTCACCGCCGACTTCGCGAAGGACATCCGTTCGCAGATCAGCTCGCTCTCCGGCAACCTGCTGACCGGTCTGATCGCCGTCGCCATCGTCAGCTTCCTGCTGATCGGTTGGCGGGTCTCGATCGTCACGGCGCTGTTCATGGCCACGGTGATGATGGCGGCGCTCGGCGGGCTCTGGGCGCTCGGCTACTCGCTCAACACCATCACGCTGTTCGGTCTGATCCTGACGCTGGGTCTCCTGGTCGACGACGCGATCGTCATCTCCGAATCGATCGACGCCAACCGCGCCGAGGCCGACGAGGCCGTCGGTGTGGTGCGCACAGCGATCAACCGGGTCGGCACGGCGTCGCTCTCGGGCACGCTCACGACCGTGCTCGTCTTCGCCCCCATGCTCTTCGTGAGCGGCGTGCTCGGCGAGTTCATCCGGGCGATCCCGGCGACGGTGATCCTCACCCTGCTGCTGTCGTTCCTGTTCTCGGTCGTGTTCATCCCTGCGATCGCGAAGCCGTTCCTGTTGAAGGGCGTGACGCCGCACAACCCCGTCACGCGCGGCGAGAAGCGGATCGCCCGTGCGCTCGGGGCGCTCGCCGAGTACCCGTCGAGCCACGGCTGGAAGGGCGTCGGCGTGGGCGTCGGGATCGTCGTCGGCGCGTTCGCCGCGATCTTCGGGTCGTTCCAGATCGCCGCCACGGTGGGGTTCAACATCTTCCCCGAGGGCGACGACGCCAACGCGCTGTTCGTCACCGCCGACTTCGATCCGGGCACCACCATCGAGCAGGCACAGGAACGCTCACGCGCCATCGACGAGATCGTCGTCGACACGCTCGGTGATGACCTCGTCAGCTCGCAGTACATCAACGCCAACGAGCGCCAGCTCCTGTCGATCATCGACCTGACGCCGTTCGACGACCGGTCGACGCCGGCGCCGACCTTCGTCGAGCGCCTCGAAGAGCAGCTCGACGAGCTGCCCGACATGCGGGTCAGCGTCCGCCAGCTCGAGAACGGGCCGCCCGTCGAGGACTTCCCCTTCGCCGCACAGATCTCGGTGGACGCCACGTCGGTGGCCGCCGGCGAGGAGCTCGCGTTCACGCTCCGCGACCAGCTGATCGGCGTCGAGCTCGACAAGGCCAGCGGCGAGACGACGTTCATCGAGGACGCGATCGTGTCGACCGAGGGCCAGGTGTACCGGATCGACGGCACCCGCCAGATCGAGGTGCGCGCCGCGTTCTCGACCGACGATCTCACGAACAACCTCGACGCCACCGAGGCGCTCGTCGACGATCTCTACGGCGCCGACGAGCTCACCGCGCTCGGGCTCGCGCCCGACGCGATCGACTACGACTTCGGTCAGGAATCGGACAACCAGGACGACTTCGCCTCGCTCGGTAGGGCGCTGATGATCGCACTGCTCCTGATGCTGGCCCTGCTGGTGTTCCAGTTCCGCTCGATCGTGCAGCCGCTGCTGATCTTCCTCGCCATCCCGTTCAGCTTCTTCGGGGTGTTCACGGCGCTGAGCCTCTCGGGCAACCCGATCAGCTTCTTCGTGGCGGTCGGCTTCATCGCGCTCATCGGTGTCGTGGTCAACAACACGATCCTCCTCGTCGACGCCGCCAACCAGGCGCGCCGGCGCGGGCTGCGGCCGGGCGCCGCGATCGGCGAGGCGGTCACGCGCCGGTTCCGGCCGCTGGTCGCCACCACGATCACCACCGTGGTCGGCCTGCTCCCGCTGGCGCTGAGCGATCCGTTCTGGGAGTCGTTGAGCTTCACGCTCATCGGCGGCCTGATCAGCTCGACGATCCTCGTCCTGGTCGCCTTCCCGGTCTTCTACCTCGTGGTCGAGAAGGTGCGGACGCCGGTCCGCAACGCCGTCAGATCACGCCGCGGCAGGCCGCTCGTGTAGGGCTCCGCCATCGGCAAAGCCGGACCGGCTCCGCCTCCCGAGCTCACCGCGGTCGGGCGGTGAGATGGGCCCTCGCGAGGCCGGCCCGTGTCAGCGCTGGTCGCGAGCAGCCATCGCACTGTCTGACGCGTCGCCCCGACGTGGCGGGCGAGTGCCGAATCTTCGGCGTCGTTGGCACCGCAGCGGCGATGACGATCTCGGCCCGGTGCGGCCCGGATCCGAGTTGGTCGGTCGGCGAAGCCCGATCAGTGAACGTCGGGCGGGGTGAGCTCGTGAGCTCGTTCGAGGAGTTCGGTCAGCACGGCGAGGTCGACGTCGTCGAGGCGTTTGATCGCGATGCTGGCGGCACCGAGCTTGACCTTGCCGAGCCGATCGGCGTACTGCTTGCCGAGGTAGTCACCGTCGGCCACAGCGTTGACGTACAGGCTGACGTGGGCCGACTGCAGCGCGAGCCCCACCGCGAACCACTCGATCTCCTCACCGCGTGACCGCGGCTGGACGATCGAGCCGTAGCCGATGATCGTCTGCTCGGTGCCGCCCCAGAAGACGCCCTCCCAGAGCTCGCGGACACGCCCGGGCATCGCGCCGACGATCAGCTCGTCGAGCGTCGACATCACGCTCCGGTCGTCATCGGGCAGGGAGGCGAGGTACTCGTCGGGAGCCGTGTCGACCCGTTCCATGCCGCCACCCTAGAACGACGTGGCGACGCTGCGACGAGGGCATCAACGGCGGATCGGCTGCAGCCGGCGGTACGTGGCCGACCGCCACAGCCACTCGGCCGGGCCGTACCGGAAGCGCGCGAGCCACGGCTTCGACCACGCCAGCTGGAGCATCCAGACCGCCACGACGAACAGCGCCACCCAGGTGCGGTCGAGGTCGTCGGGTTCGAACAGACCTCGCAGCAACGCGATCCCGATGACGGTCTGGCCGAGGTAATTCGTGAGTGCCATGCGACCAGCCGCTTGGACCCGACCGATGAGGGCGCCACGGCTGCGGCGGTTCCACAGGCTGATCACGCCGATGTAGCCGAGCGCGATCGGGATAGTGGCGAGGGTGTTGGGCGCCTCGCCGATCACGGCGATCCGCGGCTCGAAGCCGTAGGCGGCCTGCAGCACGACGCCGCCGACCGCGAGCGGCAGCCCGACGCCGAGACCCCATCGGGCCATCGATCGGTAGAACGAGGCCGGCCGATCGCCGTGCAGGACGCCGAGGCGGTAGATCGCCACCCCGATCAGCATCATGCCGAGCGCCCTCGCGAAGAAGTCGTTGAGCAGGAAGATGCCCACGGCGTCCGACATCGCCGATCCGTCGGTGAGCCAGTACTCGCCGAGGCCGTCGCCGTCCGCGGGCACGGCCGTCTGGACGATGGCCGCAAGGGCCGCCGACCAGAGCACGAGACCGGTGCCGACGGTCAGCAGCACGCGCGGCTGCACCCGACGCAGCGCGATGAGCACGGGCGCACAGGCGGCGTAGACGATCAGGACGTCGCCGTCCCAGAGCAGGGAGTGCAGGAACCCGATGAGGAGCAACAGCGCGTTGCGCCACATCGCCAGCCGCACCGGCCGGGCCTGCTTGGCGGCGGCTCGATCGGAGAACAGCACGATGCCGGCGCCGAACAGCATCGAGAACAGGGCCATCGTCTTCTGGTCGACGAAGACTTCGCCGAGCACGCCGAACGTCCAGTCGAGCCAGTCGTTCGAACCGGCTGCGTCGAGGTTGAAGTAGGCGGCCGGGTGCAGCCCGTACGACACGGCGTTCATGACGAGGATGCCGAGCACGGCGACCCCACGGATGGTGTCGAGGTTGGTGATCCGGTCGGCGGCCACTACCGGCTGCGGGCGGGCAGGGACGGGGGTGTCGGTCAGCTGCGTCATACCTCCAACATAGGAGTCACTGTCAATTTGGTCGTCATCCTCGAGGAGGATGCTGCTAGCCTTTTCGGATGACGTCGCTGCGTCAGCGCAACCGCCACAACGCGATGCGTGCTGCGCAGCGGGCCGCGCTGCCCCTCTTCCGGGAGCGCGGCTTCGACAACGTCACGGTCGACGAGGTCGCCGCCGAGGCCGGCATGGCCGCGTCGACGATCTACCGCCACTTCACCACGAAGGAGGCACTCGTGCTCTGGGACGAGCACGACGTCGCGATCGACGACGCGCTCGCGCAGCGCCTCAAGCACCAGCCGCCGCTCGAGGCGATCCGGGACGCCTTCGTCGAGACCCTCGGCGGCCGGTACGACGCCGACCTCGAGTTCCAGCTGGCCCGGATCAAGTTCATCTACGCCGCCGAGGCGTTGCACGCCGCCGCGGTCGAGGCCGACTTCGCCAGCCGCGACGAGTTGTCCGGCGCCGTCCGTCACTTCCTGTCGCGCCGCAATCGCGACGCCGCCCCGATCATCGCCGGCGCGGCCATGCTGGCACTCGACGTGGCGATCGAGCGATGGGCGGCCGGCGACGCGAAGCGCCCGCTCAGCGCGCTGATCCGCGAGGCGTTCGACACGCTGGCCCATCTCGAAGCGCTGACCTGAGTCCGGCCACCGCATGCTCGCCGGCCGTGCGACCGCGAGTACATTCGTCACCGTATGAAAGCGCTTTCATCACCGATCCGGGCCGCCACCGCCCGGCCCGCACGACTCGGTGGCACGAGGCGCGCTCGGCGAGGTGAGCCGTGCGCCTGAGCGACACGCTCCACGTCGACGACGGCGGCTGGCGGCTGACCGAGACCGGGTGGGACGCCGACCGGGCGGTCGCCGTCGGCTCGAACTTCCTCTGCGGCAACGGGTATCTCGGCTACCGGGCGACCACTCCCGAACAGGGGGCGAGCGACTACGTCGCGCTCGTGGTCACCGACACGTACGACTGCGCCGACGGCCACTGGCGCGAGCTGTCGACCGCACCGAACCCGCTCTACGTCATCGCTCTGGTCGACGGCACGCCGGTGCGCGTCGACGACGCGACCGACGTGGGGACGTCGCTCGACCTCCGGAACGGCGAGTACCGAGCCGCCTTCCGCCGGCAGATCGGGGATCGCAGCGTGCGCGTCGAGGTCGAGCGCTTCGCGAGCTACGACCAGCTCCACCTCGTCGCGCAGCGTTGGACGCTGCACGCCGAGACCGAGGCCGTCGTCGAGATCGAGGCCGGCATCGACGCCGACATCTGGAGCCTCAACGGTCGCCATCTGCCCGCCATCGCGCTCGACCATCGAGACGACGTGCTCACGGCGATCGGCACGACGATCGAGAGCGACATCGACGTGGCCGTCGCATCGACCTCCGCGATCACCGGCGGGTCGATGCTCGGCGAGTCGATCGAGACCGGCGACGACCGGTCGATGCGACGCTGGCGGGTGCAGCTCGCAGCCGGCGAGTCGGTCGTGGTCGACACCGTGGGCGTCGTGATGTCGTCCAACGACGTCGACGATCCGCTCGAATCGACCCGTCGACTCGCCGATCGGTGCGCCGGACGCAGTTACACCGAGCTGCGGCAGGACTCCCGGTCGCAGTGGGAGTCGATCTGGGACGTCCTCGACGTCCGCATCGACGGCGACGTCGTCGACCAGGCCGCCCTGCGGTTCAGCGCCTACCACCACCGGATCTGCACGCCCACCCACTCCGAGCACCTGCCGATCGGGGCACGAGGGCTGTCGTGCCAGGCGTACCAGGGCGCCGCCTTCTGGGACCAGGAGGTCTACAACCTCCCGTCGTTCCTGTTCACCGAACCCGACATCGCGCGATCGATCCTCGCCTACCGGCACCACACGCTCGACGGGGCTCGCCGCAAGGCAGCGCGGCTCGGCTACCACGGCGCGTTCTACGCCTGGATCTCGGGCAAGACCGGCGACGAGCTGTGCCCCGACTACTTCTTCACCGACGTGCTGACCGGGCGGCCGATCCGCAACCACTTCAACGTGTGGCAGATGCACGTCGCCCCCGACGTCGTGACCACCATGGCGCGGTACGTCGACGTCACCGGGGACAAGGCGTTCCTCGTCGAGCACGGCGCCGAGGTCGCGTTCGAGGTGGCCCGCTTCCTCCACTCGTTCGTCCGCTACGACGAGTGGCGCGGCGTGTACCACTGCATCCGGTTGCTCGGACCCGACGAATGGCACGAGAACGTCGACGACAACGCGTTCACGAACTACCAGGTCGAAGCGGCGCTCGCGTTCGCGGTCGAGACGTACGAGTTGCTCGAGCGCGATCATCCCGTCGCCCTCGCGCAACTCGCCGCCGCCCTCGATCTGACCGCCGACGAGGTCGACGGCTGGCGCCGGGTACACGACCGGATGCTGCTCCCCGAGCCCCGGGACGACGGGCTGATCGAGCAGTTCGCCGGCTTCTTCGCGCTCGAGGACACGACGCCCGACGAGGTCCGCACGCGCCTGCTGCACCCCCAGGAGTACTGGGGGTGGCCGAACGGCGTGGCCGTCGCCACCCAGGTCTCCAAGCAGGCCGACGTCGCCATGCTGATGTGGCTGCACGGCCACCGCTTCGACGCCGAGACCCGCCGCGCCAACTACGAGTACTACGAACGCCGGTGCAGCCACGACTCGTCGCTGAGCCACGCCGCCCACGGGATGGTCGCCGCCCGGCTCGGCGACGCCGGGGCAGCGCACCAGCACTTCCGCGCCACGGCAACGGTCGACCTGCTGAACACCCAGCACGCCGTCGTCGGCGGAACGTTCATCGGCGGGATCCACACGGCTGCGTGCTCGGGCACGTACCAACTCGCCACGCAGGGCTTCGGCGGGCTCGACTTCTCGCGTGGGAGGCTCACCATCGACCCGGTGCTCCCGCCGGCGTGGACGTCGCTGACCTATCCGGTCGTCTGGCGCAGCCAGCGCCTCGACGTCACGGTGACGGCCGGGGACGACACGGTCGTCTGCGTCACCGCGGCGGCGACCAACAGCGACCCGGTCGAGCTCGCGATCGCCGGCGAGGTCGTTGCGGTCGCGCCTGGCGACGCGGTGACGCGCTCGGCCTGAACCGAGGTCGGCGCCGGCGCACCGCGCACACGACCGATCGCGCCGCCAGCACCGGCACCGGCATCGGCATCGGCATCGGCATCGGCATCGGCATCGGCATCGGCATCGGCGGGTGCGTCGACACGTGTGGCGTTCTCGTCAAGGTCGGCGGGGCGGGTGTCGACAAAGAGGTGTGGGCATGATCGCTGATTCGCTGAACGAAGCACGCACGCGAGGGCTGCATCTCCGCCGCCGCACGTCGCTCCCGTGGCTGACGGTGCGAGGCCACCTCGACCCGGTGGTGCAGCGTCACGCACCGGACGAGATCATCGACGCGCTCGACGAGCTGCACGCCGACCTCGGCGGCAACCGGCGCGTCCTCGCTCGCAACCGCGCCGGCACGCTCCGGCCCGGTCTCGTCGTCGCCTCCACGGGCCAGCTCGTCGAGATCGACGGGCTCGAGCACTTCACCTCGGACCGCCTCGCCACGCTCTCCGACTACCCGCACGGCGTCGAGTTCGGCTTCTCGATCGACGACTACCGGGCCTTGATCGAGCGCTGGCGGACCAAGGCCAACGCGGTCTTCACCCGGCGCTGGAGCCCCGACTTCGACTTCGTCGGCGGCCGTCGGGCTCAGCGCGCCTACTTCGACGCGTTGCTCGACTGGCTGGCGCCGACGTTCACGGGTCACCCGGTGCTCCGCGTCGCCGTCCCCGACGGCGACGTCCGCAGCGCGGTCGACCGGCTGACGCTCGGTCTCGGCCCGGCCGCCTGACGGGTACCGACTGGGCGGTCGTCAGCCGATCGACAGGATCGGCCCGCGGTCGAAGGGCGGTGCCAGGTCATCGGTCACCGCCGCCACGATCGACGCCGGCACCGAGATGTCGGCCACGAACAAGCGGCCGACCTCGCGCCGGCCGCGCAGCCCGATCTTGGGGAGGCACAACGTGACGGTCGCGGCGGCGTCGACGACCAGCCCGACGGCTCCCCCGTCGGCCGGCAGACCCGACGGCACGTCGAGGCTCACCACGTGGGCACCACCGGCGTTCACGCTGTCGGCGAGCGACGCAGCCGGGCCCCGGAGCTCGCCGCGCAGGCTGTACCCGACCATCGCGTCGACGACGGCGTCGGCGCGGCCCACCTCGACCTGCCGCGCATCGTCGGACTCCACGACGTCGACGCCGAGCCGGTCGATGATCCCGAGCTGGTGCGCCGGCACCTCGCCGAACCGCCCGCGATCGGCGGACAGGACGACGAGCACGTCGATGCCGGCGTTCGCCAGGTGTCGAGCGGCGACCAGGCCACCGCCCCCGTTGCCGCCGGGCCCGGCGAGCACCAGGACCGCCGACGGCTCGACCTCGCGCCGCACGACCGCGGCGAGGGACCTGCCCGCGTTCTCCATCATCTGGAGCAGGACGATGCCCACCTCATCGACCATCAGGCGATCGATCTCGCGCATCGCCTCGGCATCGATCCAGGCGAGCTCACCGGGATCGACCACCGGCCACTCCATGCGGGGACTGTAGGCCGTCGGTCGCGCCGGGTCGGTGCCGGCTCAGGAGGGACCGCCATGAGAAGATGCCCCCGATGCACGAGGTCGACCCCCGATGACGGCGCTCGACCGCACGGCGCGCCACGGGGGCTACTGGCCGTCGGCGTGGCCGGTCGAGTGTGGCGGCAACCGGCGCCAGAAGGCACGCGGCGGCCGACTCGACGCCGCGTCGGGGACCGCGTCGGTCACCACCCGGAGGAACGGCCGCTGGAACGTGATGGTGGTCGAGCGAGACCCGGGCGAGTGGTTCGCCGGCGGCACGATGGCCGCGTTCACCGGGCCACCGCCGTTCGGCTGGGTCGAGCGGATGGACCCCGAGAGCCTCGAACCACTCGCCTCGTCCCCCGAGCTGCTGTGCGGCGAACACGTCTGGTGCGGAGCGATCCTCGCCCACGCGAACGGGTCGATCATGTCGGTCAACGGCTCGTACCTGCACCGCCTCGACCCCGACGACCTCACCGTGCTCGCCGAGCGGGTCCTGCCCGTCGACCGCAGCCACAACGGGCTCCTTGCGCTCGGCGACGGCACGCTGATCACGAAGGACCTCCGCCTCGAGGACCAAGGTGGCACCACGATCACCCGGCTCGACCCCGACACGCTCGAACTGGTCGGCGAGCCGCTCGTGCTCCCCGAGGGCTCGATGGGCCGGATCGCGGCCGACATCGTGGAGGAGGCCGGTGCCGAGCACGTCTACGTCCCGGGCACCGAGCACGTCTGGCGGTTGATCGTCGACGGCGACGAGCTCGTCGTCGACGAGTGGCGACCTCGGTACCGGGACGCGGGTGGCGAGCACGGCCTCGCCTGGGATTCGTGCCTGGCGGCCGACGCCTGCTGGCTCATGGACTGCGGCGACGTGCCGTCGGTCCGGCACATCCATCGCACCGAACCGAACGGCCGTTTCGACCAGCCACCGTCGCTGTCGTGGCGACAGCCCGCCCCCTGGGCCGGCGCGCAGCGGCTGGCGCGGGTGTCGTTGACCGACGATGACGACGTCCGGTTCGTCGAACCGTTCGGTGCGCCCGGGGGCGGCATCATCGCGCCCCCGGCGATCGTGCCCGAGCTGAGCATGGCCCTCGCCTGGGACTCGATCAACGGCGGGCTGGCGGGTGTCGACATCACCGGCGACCGGCTGGACGTCGCCTGGCAGCTCGACGTCCGCCCGTCGATGCAGCCCGTCGTGTTCCCGGACTCCGGCGAGTTCGTCATCAACGACTTCACCGATGCTGGCGAGGACGATCTGGTCGTCGTCGACGTGCGCACGGGTGAGCTGATCGACCGCATCTCGACCGGCTCGCGGATCGGCAACGGCATGTTCCTCACCGCCGGCGGCGATCGCGACGTGTTCTACTGCACGACCACGGCGCTGGCTCGCGTACGGTACGACTGACGCTCGGGCCACACGGGCCAACACGGGCCGACCGGCGAGGCCGTCGTCAGCGGACGACCACCTCGCCGCCCGGCTCCTCCGGCTCGTCGTCGACGATCTCGGCCGGGAACCCGTCGCCGAGGACGCTCAGCCCGGTTGCGTCCTCGAGCCGCCGGACGATGTTGGGCGACCACTCGCGCTCGCCGTACCTGGCGGCCCCGTCCTCGAAGATCCGGATCATCTCGGGATTGAGCTCGAGGGGCACGTCGTGGCGGTCGGCGATCGCCTGGAACAGCCCGATGTCCTTCAGCACCAGGTCCATCGTGAAGTTGATGTCGCGCGACCCGTTGAGGATGACCTGGCTCTCGGTCTCGTGCACGAACGAGTTGCCGCTCGAGATGCGGATCGCCTCGTAGGCCGTGTTCATGTCCATGCCCGCCGCCTTGGCGGTCACCAGCGCCTCGCCGAGCGAGAGCAGGTTGGCGGTCGCCAGGTAGTTGGTCACCACCTTGAGGATCGACGCCGATCCGAGTGGCCCGGTGTGCAGGGTGCGGCGGCCGAGCACCGTCAGGATCGGCAGGATCCGTTCGAACGTCGCCCGATCGCAGCCGGCGAAGATCGAGATGTTGCCGGTTGCCGCCCGGTGGCAACCGCCCGAGACCGGGCAGTCGACCGGTCGGCCGCCGGCCTGCTCGACGAGGGCGCCGAGCCGGCGGACCTCGGCCTCGTCGGTGGTCGACATCTCCATCCACACCGTGCCGGGCCGGAGGCCGGCGATGACGCCGTCGTCGGCCTCCATCACCGCCGCCGACGCCGACGGTGACGGTAGGCACGTGATCACCGTGTCGACCTGCTCGGCCATCGCACGCGGCGAGTCGGCCCAGCCGGCGCCGAGCTCGAGGAACTGCTCGGCGGCGGAACGATCGAGGTCGCGGACGACGACGTCGAGCCCGTTGCGCACGAGCGACCCGGCGAGCTTGCCGCCGACGTTGCCGAGCCCGATGAAGCCGATGCGGCTCACGACAACCGCTCGGATCCGACGGTCACCACGCCCGGGTCCCAGGCGACGCGACCGAAGACCTCGCGGACATCGTCCTCGAACGACTCGAGCCCGTGGATCGGGAAGTCGGGATCGAACGAGTTCTGATCCCAGCGGGCGCAGAACTCCTCGCACAGGCCCGCCCACCGGTGGCCGCGATATCGGTCACGGGCGTCACGGTCGCCGCCCAGGTGGTGGGCGTAGTAGTAGCTCTGGAACACGCCGTGGTGCAGCACCACCCAGTGCACCTCCTCGGCGACGTACGGCTGCACGATCGCCGCTGCGAGCTCGCTGTGGTTGAACGGCGCCAACTCGTCGCCGATGTCGTGCACCAGCGCGGCGACGACCCACTCGACCCCTGCGCCGTCGAGCCGGGCCCGGGTCGCGCTCTGCAACGAGTGCTCGAGCCGGGTGATGCGGTACCCGCCCATCGAGCCGGTGAGCCGGTCGAGCGTGGACAGGACGCGATCGGCGAGACCGGCCGCGTGCGCACGCTCGTAGCGATCGAGCAGGGCGTAGTCGTCGGCGGTCCCGTCGGCCATCGCCGTGAACGACACCTCGCCGCTCGGTGGCTCGCCGTCGTACGCGTGGCGCGTCAGTTGGGGTTCGGTCACCCGGACAGCCTGGCACGCCGACTGCGGACCGCGAGTCGGTACATCGTGTCGGGCCCGTCGTGTTCGATGTAACAGCCCTGGAGGTGGCGGCCGCCCCGGCTGGGGTCGAACGCCGTGCGTCCGTGCAGCACGCGATGGTTGTCCATGAACATCAGGTCGCCCGGCTCGAGCCGGAACGTGACCTGGTGGGACGGGTCGTTGAGCCAGCCGACGAGCCAGCGCCGGCCCGCGTACCAGGCGTCGAGGTCGATGCCGGACCGGAACACGGGCGAATCGAGCTTGGTGTTGAACATCATCCGCAGGAAGCGCCCGCGTCGGTCGTACTCGAGGATGTGCCCGTGGTTGACGACCGTGTCGGTGCCCATGTCGTACGGATAGATCACCTCGGTCGACGCGAGCGCAGCGTGCAGATCCGGTTCGGCCGCTGCGATCGCACCTGCGGCGGCGAGCCCGTCGACCAGCGTCGAGTCGCCACCCGGTGCCTCGTTGGCGAGGCAGTGCAGCAGCTGGATGCCCGGCACCGGTCGTCGGTACGGCTGGTCGGTGTGCGCGAGCAGGCCGATCGACGTGTACGCGAGGTCGGTGGGGTCGGGCTCGGTGCGGACGTCGAACACCCAGCCGAAGTTCTGGCCCACGATGTAGCCGAGTCGGTTGGCGACCCGCCTGACGGTGTCGGGCTCGGTCGGTGTGTTCCGGAAGACCACGTACCCGTGCCGGAAGAACGCCGTCAGGTAGTCGAGCACGGCCTGCTCGTCGGCATCGCCGACCCCCCAACCGATGCCGGACCAGTCGACGTAGGGGAAGTCGTCGAGCGGCTCGGTCCACGGCTCGGGCGAGGGCGGCGCCTCGGGATCCTCGATCCAACCCACCCGGCGCCGGATCGAGTCGAGCTCGAAGCGGGCCACGTGACCGTCGCTGAAGGTGGCGACGAGTTCGGCGCCCCGGAGCTCGGCGGCGGTGATCGTGAGGTCGGCCGGGATGTCGAGCGGCGTGAACAGCCGCTGGCGATTGGTCGGCTCGATCTGACCGGATTCGGTGGACTGGTCGCGCAGCCAGTTGGGGTGAAGGCGGGCTGTCGCGGCCCCCTCGATCAGCGTCGCACCACCGTCGTCGAGCCGGATCTGCACGGTACGAGAGCTGGGTTCGGACAGCATCGTCACCCGCACAGTGTCGCAAAGCCGATCCGCCGTGGACAGCCATCGATCGGTACGGGTTGGCATAACATCAGATCATGGTGCGGAGTCGAGTGGAATGAGGGCGCTGGTCGAACGGATCGACCGGCTGCAGCGACTGGCGGTGTTCGAGGCCGCCGCTCGCACCGGCAGCTTCACGGCCGCGGCACGCGAGCTCGGCATGACGCAACCCGCCGTCACCCGCCAGGTCCGGGCGCTCGAGCAACGGCTCGGCGCCGAGCTCTTCCGCCGCACGTCGAACCGCAGCGATCTGACCGACATCGGCCACCGGCTGTCGAGCCACGTCAACGCCGGCTTCGACGTGATCGAGTCCGGGCTCCAGGAGCTCGCCGACCACGCCGGCACGTTCGTCGTCGCCTCGCACCCGGGCATCGCCCAGCAGTGGCTCGTGCCGCGGATCGACGACCTCCACACCGCGCTCGGCGACCTCGAATTGCGACTCAGGTTCTTCGACCGCGACGCCGAGCTCGAGGCCGGCGACCACGATGTCGCGATCCGCGTCGGCGCCGGCGACTTCCCGGGACAGTCGCGGCACCTGCTCTTCGACGAGGTCGTCGTGCCGGTCGCCTCGCCGGCGCTCGCAGCCGAGCACGGGCTGAGCGAGTCCAGCACGGCCGCCGACGTCTACCAGGCGCCGTTCGTGCACATGGACGACGACGATCGCCCGTGGATGACCTGGGCCGATTGGCTCGGCCGGTTCGGCATCGCACTGCGGCGCCAGCCCGGCCGCGTGCTGTTCAACAACTACCCGATGGTTCTGCAGCAAGCGCTCGCCGGCCGTGGCATCGCGCTGGGATGGCGACCGCTGATCGACGAGCTGGTCGAGGGCGACGCTCTCGTGGTCGTCGGCCCGGAGGTGCGCAGCGACCGCGGCTACTACGTCACGTGGCGGGCCGGCCCGCCGGAGCCGCCGGTCGAGACCCTCATCGCGTGGTTGACCGCCCTGGCGTGACGGCCCGCTACACCACCGCCGACAGCGGGCGTCCCGCCCGTTGCGCGTTGTGGGCGATCGCGTCGGCCATCTCCCTCCACCGGGTGTGCGGGAGGTCGTGCGCCATGTCGTTGAACATCAAGAGGCGCGAGCCGGGGATCGCCCTCGCCGTGGCCAGGCCCCCGCTCGGACGCACGAGCTCGTCGAGCATGCCGTGGATGACCAGGGCCGGGACGTCGAGGCGTTCGAGGCCGGCGGTGCGATCGCCGCTGGCGATGATCGCCGCCGTCTGACGTGCCGTGCCGGCGGGTCGGAAGCTCCGATCAACGGCCGTCTGCACGAGGGCGCGGAACTCGTCCTCGTCGAACGTCGGGCCGCAGATGTCGCGGAACGCCTCGACACCGATGTCGGCCGCCGTCTCTCGCGTCGGTACCGGACGCCGGACGGTCTTCTGGATCAGCCGCAGGGTCGGCTGGCCCACCCGCCGGTTGCCGGTGGTCGACATGATCGACGTCATCGAGCGCACCCGCGCAGGGTGCTCGATCGCCATCGCCTGCGCGATCATGCCACCCATCGAGGCGCCGACGACGTGGGCGCTGTCGATGCCGAGTGCGCCCAAGAGCCCGACGGCGTCGTCTGCCATGTCGCTGAGCAGGTACTCGGCCTGGAGGAGACGCCGCAACAACACCGCCTTCGCCAGCTGTGCCGTGGTCGGCGGCTCGCTCGTGAACTCGGAGGAGAGCCCGCTGTCGCGATTGTCGAAACGGATGACGCGAAAGCCCTCGGCCGCGATCAGGTCGACGAGACCCTGCGGCCAGTCGATCAGCTGCGCGCCCAGACCCATGACCAGGAGGATCGGTTCGCCGGTTCCCTGCTCCTCGAACTCGATCGTGATGCCGTTCGCTTGCACCGAGGCCATCTGACCAGGCTACGGACAGGAGCGGCCGACCGACCGGCGGCGCCGCGCTTTGCCGGAACACATACGATCGGTGAGATGGACTCGTTGCCGGTGCTCGACATCGGGCCGTTCCTCGCCGACGAGTCGTCGACGGGCGCCGCTTCGTTCGTCGACGCGCTCCGCGCGACGCTGCACGGACCGGGGTTCTGCTACCTCGTCGGCTACGGCGTCGACCCGCTGCAGGAGCATGCGGTCATGGACGTCGCGCGTGAGTTCTTCGCCCGGCCCGAGCCCGACCGGCTGGCGATCGTCAACACCAACACGCCCCACTTCCGCGGCTACACGCGGCTGGGGATGGAACACACCAACGGCGTCAGCGACTGGCGGGATCAGATCGACATCGGCCCCGAGCACCAACCGGTCGAGATCGGCCCGGACGACCCCGTCTGGTTGCGAGTGCGCGGGCCGAACCAGTGGCCGCCCTCGGTCCCGGCGATGCAACAGGTCGTGACGTCGTGGATGCAGGCGATGGCAGATGTCGGCGAGTCGGTGCTCCGGGCGATCGCCCTCGGCCTCGGGCAGCCGGCCGACCACTTCGAGCCGACGACCCAACCGAATCCCGAGGTGCTCGTCAAGATCATCCGCTACCCGGCTCAGGACTCGGAGCGCGACACGGGCCAGGGTGTCGGCCTCCATCACGACTCGGGGCTGCTGTCGTTCATCATGCAGGACGACGTCGGGGGACTCCAGGTGCAGATCGGTGACCGCCTCGTCGATGCCACCCCGATGCCGGGCGCGCTCGTGCTCAACATCGGCGAGATGTTCCAGATCGCGACCAACGGCTACCTCCGCGCCACCAAGCACCGGGTGGTCAGCCCACCGGCCGGTCGCGAACGGGTCTCGGTCGCGTACTTCTACAACCCGAAGATGGAGGCGACGTTCGCACCGATCGAGCTGCCGGCGGCGCTGGCGGCCGAGGCTCCGGGCGGCGAGAACACGCGGCCCGGCGATCGGATCTTCGAGAACTACGGCGACAACTGGCTGAAGTTCCGCGTCCGATCGCACCCCGACGTCGCCGAGATCCACCACCCCGACCTCATCGGCCGATACACCTGACCCGACCGCCACCACGTCAGGCGGCACGGGCCGAGATCCGCCACCCCGACACCAGCGGGCGAGACACCTGACGATCACCCCACCACGTCAGGTGGGCACGGGCCGAGATCCATCACTGCGCCACCACCGGCCGATACACCTGACCCGACCGCCACCACCTCCGGCGACACGGCCGAGATCCACCACCCCGACACCACCGGGCGAGACACCTGACGACCCGACCGCCACCACCTCCGGCGACACGGCCGAGATCCACCACCCCGACCCCACCGGGCGAGACACCTGACGATCACCGCCGCCACGTCAGGCCGCACGGGCCGAGATCCACCACCCCGCCACCACCGGGCGAGACACCTGACGATCACCCCGCCACGTCAGGTGGGCACGGGCCGAGATCCATCACTGCGGGGTCATCGGCGACAGGCGCACCAACGACGCCGCGGGACCTCGCCGAGTCCGGTACGGTGAGGCGCCGATGGGACTGTTCAAGAGGCGATCCGCCGCCGAGATGGAACAGCTGCGCGCCGAGATGGCGGCGATGGCCGCCCGACTCGACGCCGAGGACGAGGCCAAGGCTGCGACCGAACACGAGCTCCGGAGCATCGCCGACCGCGTCGATGCCGGACACGCAGCGACGGCATCGACCGGCGACGAGGTGAAGGCCGTGGCGACCCAGCTCGACGAAGCCCGCGCCGAGCTCGGCAACCAGGTCAAGGGGATCGTGATGCGGCTCGACGCTCCCCCGCCGCCACCGGCGGTCGGCCCCGACGACATCAAGGCCGTACGCGACGAGATGGACAAGCTCTCACGCCGCCTCGACGACATCGACGAACGGGTCACCTCGATCGCCACCGAGCTCGCCCACCAGATCTCCGAGCTGAGCGGCGACGTCGACACGATCAACGCACAGACGCCGCCGACCGACCGCGTCGTCGACGAGCTTCGCGACTCCCAGGAACGATTGGCGAGCGAGCAGGCCAGGTATCAGATCGCGTTCCGCCAGGACCTCGCCGACCTCGCCGAGCGACTGCGCCGCAGCTGAACCGAAGACCGACGGGGGGCGACGAACCCGCGCCAGGAGTCGATCGAGCCGCGATCAGAACCTCGATCAGCCCGTGCCCTCGATCAGCTCGAGGGCACGGTCACTCACCGCACGGGCCTGGTCGAGCGTCTCCTCGTAGCCGGCCAGGTCGCCGTTGCGGAGCTGCCGGTCGGCCTCGTCCCACAGTGCGTCGAGCTCGATGAGCAGCTCTTCGAGCGTGGCGTCGTCGGCCAGCGGTGGGCGGTCGCCGCCCGTCGAGGTGCCGGTGTCGTCCGTGTCCCCGGTATCGCCCGTGTCATCCGCATCGTCCGTCGTCCCGGTGTCGTCGGTGTCGTCGGGCTGTTCGTCGCCTGTCGAGTCGTCGACCGACGTGTCGCCGTCGTCGTCGACGTCTCGGACGCGGTCGCCGATGTCGGCCTCGAACCCCGAGAAGAGCTGCGCCAGGGCCTGCTCGAGGGTCGGCGCGAACGCCGAGTCCTGGTTGTGCGAGACGATCACGAACCGGTACTCGGTCGAGCTCCGGCTGGTGTCGGAGTTGGCGATCGACACGTAGTACGGCCGCGCCCAGATCAACCCGTCCGCGACCGGCACGAGCTGGAGGTCGCCGAAGCGCACCCGGGAGTTGCTCTCCTCGTTGTCGTCGCGCGAGATCCGCTGCGACAGATCGGGCTCGGATTCGGCCTGGTCGGCGACACGCAACGGACCGTCGGGCAGATCGGCCGCGGTGAGCACGTGGCTGGTCAGCCGTCCGTAGGTCTCGGGGTCGGACGATGCCGTCATGTAGGCCTGCAGCTGGGTGCGCGCGTCGTTCGTCGAGAACGGCACGAACGGTCGCAGCAGCACGAACTCGTTCTCACCCGTCGTCGTGTTGCGGAACATCGTGTAGTACGGCGTGAAGCGGGCGACGCCCGATTCGGTGGCGAACTCGGTCGCGACCGCATTCGGGTCGAAGTTGCTGGTACCACTCGACGCCTGCTCGCCCGGCGCGACCGACGGTGCCTGCGCGACCGACCATGCGCCGCGCCGCTCGAAGAAGTCCTCGGCGTCGATCTGGTACTTCGAGTACAGCTCGGTCTGCACCCTGAAGAGGTCCTCGGGGTAGCGAAGGTGCTCGCGGACGTCGTCGGGCATCTCGTCGATCGCCGTGAAGAGATCGGGGAACGCCGACCGCCACGCCCGAAGGATCGGGTCCTCCTCGTCGACGACGTAGAAGATGACCTCACCCGTGTACGCATCGACCGTGGCCTTGACCGAGTTGCGGATGTAGTTGTCGCTCGACGACAGCCCGCGGTTGCGGAGCTGCACCGATCCGATCCGCTGCGCGTAGGGGTAGCGACTGGTGGTGGTGTAGCCGTCGATGACCCAGCGCACACCGCCCTCGACGACGACCGGGTAGGGGTCGCCGTCGAAGGAGAGGAACGGGGCGATCTTCTGGACCCGGTCTCGAACGTCGCGCACCCACAGCATCTGCGAGTCGGAGTCGATCGCACCCGACCCGATGATGTTGTAGTCGAGGAACGCCAGGGCCAGTGCGGCCCGCCGACCGAACGAGCCCATCTTGACGCCGGTGGTGCCTTCGTATTCGGCACCGTCGCCGCAATCGGACTCGGTGACGTCGGTGGCAGCGATCGCGTAGCCCGACATCGCCGGGCTGAAGTAGAGCTCGGGTCGTTCGAGCTCGGGCTCTTGGTACGCGGGGCGATCGGACGTGGTGACCTTGCCGACGGGCGCCAGGACCACGCCGCAGCCACGGGTCGAGACGAGGTGACGACCCTGCCAGCTCTTGTTCGGGATGTTGTCGGCGTCGAGCTCGCGAGCCGAGATCAGGACCTGCTCGGCATCGTCGCCGAGCACGTACCGATCGACGTCGAGGTCGTCGATCTGGAGCCCGGCGACCTGCCCCTCGTCGAACTCGAACCGCGACTTCATCTCGGTCGGGTTGAGCAGACGGACGTCCTGGAGCGGGGTGATGTCCTGCTCGACCTCGGACGTGCTGAGGCGGCCGAAGTCGACTTCGATGGTCTCGACCTCGCCGATGCCCATCGCAGCGCGGGTCGCCTCGACGTTGCGTGCGATGTACGGCGCCTCGCGTTCGCCCTGGTTGGGCCGGACGATCAGCGACTGGACGATCGCCGGATAGATCAGGCCGCCGACGATCAGCACCACCAGCCAGAGACCCGAGGCGACGAGCGGCAGGCGCCACCGGTCGGTGCGGATCGTCGTCAGGTACAGCACCGACGTCAGCAGCGCGATGAGCACGAGCAACATCAGCGCCGGGAGCTGCGCCTTGACGACGGTGTAGGTGGCGCCCTGGACGAAGCCGCGCGTCTCGTTGGTGAGCTCGTACCGGGTGAGCCAGTAGTCGGCTGCCTTGACCGCAGCGAGGATCGCGAGCAGCACCGCGATGTGCACCTTCGTGGCCGCCCGGACCGTGGGCGACGACGACGTGAAGAGCACGCCCCCGTTGAGCAGGTGCGCAGCCACGGTCAGGATCAACACGATGATGAGCGTGGCGAAGAGCCAGTCGATCGTGAACGCGATGAACGGCAGCTCGAACACGTAGAAGCCGACGTCGACGCCGAACTGCTCGTCGTCGACGCCGAACGACTTGCTGTTGCGGAACAGCAGCCAATCCTGCCACTGGGACACAGCGGGCAGGGCCACCATGAAGGCGAGCACGACCGCCGTGCCGTACCGCACGAGCCGCAGTCGGTGACCGAAGACCTCGTGGAACCGCTCGACGTAGGGGTGCACGTTCGCCGGGAAGGCGACCGGCGCGGTGCGGTCCGCCAGGTACAGGTTGATGCCGGCGATGATCAGGAAGACGATGAAGAACAGGAAGAACAGCGTGAGCTTGGCGCCGATCTGACCCCAGAAGATGTCGTTGCGCCCGACCGCGTCGTGCCAGAGGTAGTCGGCGTAGAAGTTGGCGATCGCCCGGCCGAACACCACGACCAGGAAGAACAGGAGGCCGATCGTGATCAGGACCGCCCTGCCGGACAGGCGAGACCAGAATCGTCTGCGTGGGAGGTCGGATTCGCGCCGCATCTGGCGCCCGAGGCTACTGGTCGGCGGGCACGGTCAGGCAGCGGCAACCCGGATGTGCCGGGGCGGCCACATGGCCCGTCGGGAACGCCTCGCCCGCCGCCACCGCGCCTGCGAGCGAGTTGTCCTCGCAGTCGGGGCACGTCGGCTCGCTCGGGTCGATCGACCAGATCAGCTCGGTACCGGGCTTCGCCCCGCCGACGATCCCGCCGCCGTAGGCGAACCGGAAGACGTCGTCGAGCTGGTCGTCGATGTGCTGCGTCTTCCATTCCCGGTAGACGGCACGGACGCGTTTGGCGATGTCGTCGTTGTCGCCGGCTCCGTCGGCGATCGCCCGCGCGAGACGCTCCCGGAGCGGTCGCACGAGGTCGGCTCGCACGTGATCGCCGGCCGCACCGATCGCCTTGCCACGCTCGAGCTTCTTGCGCAGGGTCTTGGTGTCGTTGACGCCGAGCTCGCCTGCGCCCGCCGCGGCGGCGTCGAGCATCTCGTCGTGGATCGACTCGAGGTAGGCGGCGACGTGATCGTCGGGCGCCGGCAGCACTGCGTCGAGCTCGGTGACCGCATCGTTCTGACGCAGGCTGTCGAGCACGCCGTTCTGCTCGTCGGCGAGCACGCGCTTGATCTTGCGGGCGCCGGCGACGATCAACGGGACGAGCACCTCGTCGCGGCGCGAGAACGGAGTCGGCTCGACCGTCGCCTCGTCGTCGCTGGCGTCCTCGTCAGCGGTGTCGGTGTCGGTGTCGATGTCCGCGGCGTCGTCTGCGTGGGATCGTTCGTGCTCGCCCACGGTCTGGTCGCCGGTCCCGTCGGCCGCCCCGTCCCGCAGTCGGGCGAAGATCCCCTCGACGTCGGGCCCGTCCTCGGCTGCGCCATCGTCGGACACCCCGGCGTCGTCGGTGACTTCGGCATCGTCGGCATCGTCGGCATCGTCGCCGCCGGCGCCGCGGCCGCGGAAGAGCGAGACCACGTTCGCGTCGTGGCCGTCGGACGCGTCGGCAGCCTCGTCCTCCACTGCGTCGGCATCATCGGCCAGCGCCGTGTCGGCGGGCTGCTCGGGCTCGGATTCGTCGAGCGGCGCTTCGACCTCGTCCTCGCTCGCCGTCCCGGCCTCACCGCCGTCGTCGTCCCCGGCCCCGACCTCGTCGGCCTCGTCTGCCACCTCTGCCTCGCCGGCCTCGCCTGCCTCGCCGACATCGTCGGCCGGCTGGACGTCGTCGACGTCGGCGGCATCGTCGGTCGCCCGACCGGCGGGGACCATCAGCGGGACCGGGCCGGTCGTCGGCGACAGATCGACGACCTCGTCGGGGCCCTCGATCGCCGACAGCTCGGACGTGACGTCGACAGCCACGAGGCGCGCCCGCTCGAACACCTGCAGGAGGCGATCGCGTCCCTGCACCAGCTCGTCGATCTGGTTGCGGGCGAGCCGGGTCCGCCGCTCGAGGTCGGACAGCACCCTTTCCCGGTACGCCCGGGCCTCGTTGACCATCTCACGGCCCTGCTGCTTGGCCAGTGCGACCTCGGCCTCGGCGTCCGCGGCGGCATCCTGACGCTTGCGGGCCGCGTCGACCTCGGCCTCCTGGCGCAGCCGGTTGGCCTCGTCGGTGGCGTCGCGAATGGTGCGCGCTGCGTTCTCCTCCGCCCGGATCTTGATCTGTGATGCCGACTCGCGTGCCGTGTGCAGCACACGCAACGTCTCCTCACCCAGCCGCTGCTCGAGCGTGGCGTCGTCGAGCTCGAGGGGCTCTGCGTCCGCCGCCTGTGCCGCACGCAGCTCGGCGTCGAGCTGTCGCTCGCGCTCTTGCAGGCGGCCGAGCTCGGCCGCCACGGACGTGAGGAACGCTCGCACCTCGTCCTGTGAGAAACCGCGGCGCGCCGTGGAGAAACCTGCCTCGGCGACGGACGCAGGGGACGAGGGGTCTGGTCTCGACAACGAGGCAGCCATGCGGGAGAGCGTAAACGCTGGATCGAGCCCGTCTGCGGCAATCAACCGACCGGCCACCGGCACGCGCGCTGCGAGCACGGACGTCGAACCCGCGCCGCCGGGCGAGGGTCGAAGCACCGCAGCGATCCACATCCTCACCGGCAGGAGAGGCAGCATTCCATCGGACGGCTCGGTCGCGTTGCGGCCACGAGCACCCGGCGAGGAGCGCACGGGCCCTACCGAGAAGTGGTCGCACCGCCGCTCGGAGGCGCCGAGCCACCAGCTCGACCGCGGCGCGGCCCGATCAGTTCGGTGCCGGCGGGATCGGATCGCCGCCGAGGCCGGCGAGCGCCTCGATCGCCGCTTCGAGCGTGCCGACCGGGATGATCTCGAGGTCGTCGCCCCCGGCTTCGCGCGCCGCCGCGAGGTCGGCATCGCTCTGCGCGGCCGGCACCAGGAACACGTCGACGCCGGCCTGCGCCACCGCCGACGCCTTCTGGCGGAGCCCGCCGATCGGGCCGACCGAGCCGTCGAGCTCGATCGTGCCGGTGACGGCGACGTCGCCGCCCCCGGTGAGCTCTCCGTCGGTCAGCTCGTCGACGAGCGTCAGCGTGAACGCCAGACCCGCGGACGGGCCACCGATCGAACCGGTGTCGATGTCGAGCTCGAAGGGCAGCTCGACCCGGCGGGTGTCGAACGGGAAGAACCCGACGATCGTGCGCTCGGGGTCGGTCGGCGACTCGGTGAGCTCGACTTCGACGTCGAGCTCACCCTCCTCGGGACGCTCGATCCGCATCTGCACGACGTCGCCGGGCCCGAAGCCCTCGAGCGCTGCGCTCAGATCCTCGACGCCGCCGATCGGTCGACCGTCGACCTCGATCAGCCGATCGCCCGGATCGAGCACGTCGTCGGACGGGCTCCACGTGTCGCAGTCGTCGCCCACCTCGTTGGGCACCAGACAGACCATCTCTTGGATCAGCACGTCGCCCGGCAGCAGCTCGACGTCGTAGCCCACGCGCTGGAGTGCCACGAACTGCGCCACCTGCTCGGAGGAGCGCATCGACTCGAGTGCGAACACGCGCCGCTGCTGGGGTGTCTGAACGCCGAACTTCTCCTCCTCGGTCAGGAACTGGATCGCCGGATCGTCGCGACCGAGCAACCACGAGAGCACCGACTGCGGCGGTTCGGTGACCGTGACGAAGAAGATGTCGCCATCGGGCGGGAACTGGGCCGCCAGATCGCCGAGATCGCCGAACCGGATCCGGTCGTCGACCGGTTGCGCCGACGCCGGGGTGCGTGCGTACGGGGTCGGTTGCTCGACGCCGAGCCGCTGGTTCTCCTTGTCGGCGACCACGCTCGAGGGAACCACGGCGGCAATGGGCACCGCGACCAGCACCAGGAACGCGACGGCGGCCAGCGGGATCGCCCACCAGCGGCTGCGGCGACCGGCCACCTCGAGGCCGGCTCGGGTCGCGGCCTCGTCGGCAGTCTCGAGCCGCGACGCCGGGGCGGTCGGCGGCGGCGTGCCGCCCGCCGGTAGGGTCGATGATCGCGTGTCGGTCACTCTTGCACTCTCTGTGGACGGCCTGACCATCAGAGCCGTGATCATCGCCGGGCTGGCGATCACCGCGCTGCTGTTGACCGGGTGGCGTAAGCCTGCCAGAGCCGAGACACGTTCACCACGCGGACCACTCCGCAGGGAGTCGGCGGGCTTCGCGGTCGAGCACATCGACGCTCCCGCCTACCGTCGCCCCGGACCGGTTCGAAGGTTGCTCGCCCTCGCCGCGAGCGGTGGCATCGGGCTCCTCACCGGCGTCCTGACGGCGATCGTGCTGTCGTTCGCCGTCGCCATCGCCGTCATCTGGCTGACCAACCTGCTGCAGCGATGAGCGCTCGCGACCTCCAGCGACGCATCGTGGTCGCAGGGCACGAGGGTGACTCGGCGATCGCTCGTGACCACCTTGCGCATGCCGACCCCGGCGTGCGCGCTGCGGCGCTCGGCGCGCTCGAACGCGTCGGCGACCTCACCGATGACGAGCTCGCCGCGGCGTTCGACGATGCCGATCGGGTCGTTCGACACCGGGCGGCCGAGCTGGCAGCCCGGCACCCGGCGATCTCGCTGCTGCAACCCCTCCACGACCGCGACGCCGGCGTCGTCGAGGTCGCTGCCTGGGCGTGTGGCGAGCACGAGGCGGTCGGCGATGACGTCCTCGATCGGCTGATCGAGCTGGCGACGGCGGCCGACGATCCGCTCGTCCGCGAAGCGGGCGTCGCCGCGCTCGGCGCGATCGGCGACGGGCGCGCACTCCCTGCCGTGCTTGCAGCGTGCACCGACAAGCCGCAGATCCGCCGGCGAGCCGTGCTGGCGCTCGCTCCGTTCTCGGGAGCCGAGGTCGAGGCGGCCATCGACCGTGCGCTCGAGGACCGCGACTGGCAGGTCCGTCAAGGCGCCGAGGATCTCCGACGCGTCGATCCGACCGATCCGACCGATCCCACCGAGAGCTGACGGCCGGTCGCGGCGTCACCACACGTCGCCCGGGCGCTCCTCGCACACGATGTCGGCGGTGAGCTCGGCG
This sequence comes from Ilumatobacter sp., assembly GCF_030065885.1. Classification (GTDB taxonomy): domain Bacteria; phylum Actinomycetota; class Acidimicrobiia; order Acidimicrobiales; family Ilumatobacteraceae; genus Ilumatobacter. Next base: position 26,507 of record NZ_JASJCS010000024.1, read on the forward strand.
GCCGCGCTCGGACCGAACCGCAGCACCATGATCCCGTCGTCGTCATCCTCGGTGCGCTCGAGACCAGCCGCCCGCCGCACCCACGTCATCCCCTGCCACCGCTCCCAGCCGAGACGCTCGTAGAAGTGCCACTCGCCGGTGCCGAGCACACCGAGTTGGTAGACGCCGCGCAGGTGCTCGGCGATCGCCTCCATGGCCATCGAGCCGAGTCCCTCGCCCTGCCGGTCGGGCAGGGTGGCAACTCCCTCGACGTACCCGGCCCGGAAGGCGGCACCGCCGACGGTGATGGTGCGCGCCACGACCGAGGCATGCGCGAGCACGGCGCCGGCCGCGTCGGCCACGACCGCGTGCACCCCGCCGATCGTGTGGGCCCAGTCGTCGTCGCTGAAGTCGCCGGCGAACGCGGCGTCCATCAGCTCACGGATCTGTCGCAGGGTCGGCTCGGGCACCGACACCGTCGGGACGAGGACCGCGTGCGCGCCGCCACCCATGGGCGCTCAGATCGTGTACCGGTAGAGGTTCGTCTCGTAGGGCTCGAAGCCGAGCCGCTGGTAGAGGCGGTTCGCCGCCTCGCGCGACGGGCGGCTCGTGAGGCTCACGTTCTTGGCCCCGCGTTGCTCGGCCTCGGCGAGCGCGGCACGGCTGAGTGCGGCGCCGACGCCGCGGCCACGCATCGAGTCGGCGACGACCACGTCCTCGATCCACGCCTTCGTGCCCGTGGGGATCCGGTAGAGCGCGAGCGTCAAGCTGCCGACGATCAGCCCGTCGTCGCGGGCGATGAACAGCACCGAATCGTCGGCGTCGACGATGGCCGCGAGCTGCTCGGCCGACGGCGGTGGCGATGACGACGAGAGCTGCGGGATCAGCTCGGCGAACGCTGCGACCAGCTCGTCGTCGACTCGGTCGGCGGGGCGGATCTCGAGACTCACCGGCTTGACGCTACCCGGGCGCGCTGCCACCGTGGCGTGCATGGCCCAGAGCCGTGAGCGCCGCAACCAGCGCCGCAAGCAGCGGCGGCCCGCCCCTCCGGCGCCGCGCCCGACGGTGGCGCCGAACCCCCGGCGACGCAACCTGCGACGGGTGGTGATCGCGTTCCTGATCCTCGTCGGGCTCGCGGGGATCCTCTCGGTCTCGGCACCCGGCGACGGCACGCCGTCGGGCTCACCCGGCATCGCCGACCTGCCGGCGGCAGCCGGTCGAACGGCGGCAGGCCGGTAGGCTGGACGGTCCATGGATCACGTTCGTTGGTTGGCCCAGCTCGACGAGGCATCGCTGACGAACCCGATCGTGGTCGTCGCGTTCACCGGCTGGAACGACGCCGGCGATGCGGCCTCGACGGCCCTCCGGACGCTGATCGAGACCAGCGGTGCGTCGGCGCTCGCCGAGATCGACCCCGAACCGTTCACCGACTTCGCCACCGTCCGCCCCCACGTCCGGCTCGACGAGGAACGCAACCGCACCATCGTGTGGCCGACGGTTGGTGTGTGGTCGGCATCGCTGCCCGGCTCCGACGTCGTGCTCGTGCTCGGACCCGAACCCGCATTGCGGTGGCGCTCGTTCTGCGAGCAGATCACCGGCATCGCCGACCGCGTGGGCGCCCCGATGGCCTTCACATTGGGGGCGCTGCTCGCCGACGTCCCGCACACGAGGCCGACCCAGATCATCGGCACCGCCACCGATTCCAGCCTGATCGAACGTTTCGATCTCGAACGATCACGATACGAGGGCCCGACGGGCATCGTGGGCGTGCTGCACGACGCCTTCGCGAGGAGCGGTCTCCCGACGGCCTCGCTGTGGGCCGCCGTGCCGGGCTACGCCGCGCAGCTGCCGTCGCCGCGGGCTGCGATCGCGCTCATCGAGCGGCTCTGTTCGATGATGGGCACCCCGCCGCCGGTCTCGACGCTCGCCACCCAGGTCGCCGACTACGACGCCAAGGTCGGCGCACTGATCTCCGACGACGACGATCTCGTCACGTACGTCGAACGGCTCGAGGAGATGGTCGACGAGATGAGCAACGACGACGTCCCCGGCGTCGACGACACCGACCCCGAGGGCCTCGCCGACGAAGTCGAGCAGTTCCTGCGCGACCACGGCGACGGCTGACACGCTTGGGCTGCACCGGACCGACCAAGTCGGATCCGGCTGCGCCTCCCGAGCTCGCCGTCTCCGCAACGGCGCCGGGGCGACGCCGCTTCGACGCTCGCCCGCCTCCGCGCACGACGCGATGCAACGGTGAGATCGGCTAGCCCAGGGCTCCGTTCAGACGCCGGAAGGCGGTCTGACTCAGGTCAGGTGCGCCAGATGGGGTCTCTGGGTGGGTCGAAGGTCGTGGGGGGTTCTTCGCCGTTGATGGCGGCGAACGCGAGCGGGCCCCACCACTGCGCACCGGCGGTCGCCTCGGGCAGGCCGGCGGGACCGTACCAGCCGACGTCGGACGTCTCGAGCGGATGCGGCCGGAGCTCTCCGCCGGTCGCCCGGCAGTAGAACAGGAGCAGGTACATCGCGAACCGCGAGAAGCCCATCCGCTGCCCGTCGATCACCGACAGCAGGCGCACGGGCTCGCACTCGATGCCGGTCTCCTCCTCGACCTCCTTGACGGCGATCTCGGAGGCCGAGTAGCCGACGTCGGCCCACCCCGTCGGGTACAGCCAGATGCCGGAGTCGGCTCGCTGGACCAGGAGGATCTCGCCGTCGTCGTTGCCGACGACCGCGCCGATCGCCACCTTGGGCGTCACGTAGCCGGGCACCCCTTCCCCGACGTTCTCGAGCCACTCCTGCACGAAGTGGTCGGTCTCGCGCTGCGTCTCGACGGCCTCCTCGGTCGCCTCGGCTGCGGCTTTGATGTCGCCGGCGACCTGCAGGATCTCCTCGAATCGCTCGCGCTCGTAGAGGTTGTCGGTGAACCCGAGACCGGTCCGGGCGATCGCTGCCAGCGTCGCGCTCCAGCGAGCGAGGTCGCGGGCATCGGCAAGCGGCTCGGTCACCTCGGTGAACCTACTGCGACGATCCCAGGGGACGCATCACGCCGCAACGCCTCCCGGCCCGGTCCGGAGCCGGGGCCGGCCGGCAGGGGTCGATCGAGCCGGCGATCAGGGCGCCGACGAGATCGCGTGGAGCACCGCACGTTCGACTTCGGCGCGGTGGAACTCGTCGTCGACGAGCTCACCGGCCCACGTGCGGACGTAGAACGTGTCGACGACCTCCATGCCGACGGTCTGCACGGTCGCATGGCGGATGTCGAGGCCAATGCCGGCCAGCGCGCGCGTGATGCGGTACAGGATCCCGATCCGGGTCGCGCAGCGCACCTCGAGCACCGATGCGTTGCTCGACGCGCCGTCCTCGAACGTCACCCGGGGCGCGGCCGGCTGCGCCGCCTGCGTCACCCGTTGGCGGCGGTACGTCCTTGCGCGCTCGGCGAGGCGCGGTTCGATCGCGAGTTGCCCGACCAACGCCCGCCGCATGTCCTCCTCGATCGGCGCCCAGTCGACGCCCTCCGGTGGCACCTGGACGCGGTACTCGGAGGCGCCCATGCTCACGCGACCCAGCTGGGGCTCGTCGGAGTGGGCGCGCGCCGACACCACGTCGAGGCCGTGGAGCGAGAGCACGCCGGCGATGCGGCTGAACGACCCCGGATTGTCTCGGTAGACCACGCTGATGCGGTCTCCGCGCCCCTCGACGTGATGGTCCGACGCCGCCATGAGGGCGACCGTCTCGGCGTTCGGGAACAGCGTCCAGGTGGCCTCCTCGACCTCGCCACCGCCGACGACGTGGGCGACGCGCGTGGCCAGGTCGGCGACCAGCTCCTCCTTCCACCCGCCCCACGCCGACGGCCCCGTGGCCTTCGAGTCGGCGATGGTCAACGCGTGGAGCAGCTCGAGCCGCTCCTGGTCGAGCACCCGATCGGCGACGAAGCGGATCGTCGCCGGGTCCGAGAGGTCGCGGCGGACGGCGACGTCGGGCAGCAGGAGGTGGTGTTCGATCATGGCGACCAGCACGTCGACGTCGTGCTCGTTCAGGCCGAGGCGGGGGCCGAGATCGTGAAGGAGCTCCATGCCGGCCTCGGTGTGATCGCCGGGGTATCCCTTGCCGAGGTCGTGGAACAGTGCGCCGAGGACGAGCAGGTCGGGCCGGGCGACCATGTCGACGAGCTCGGAAGCGTTCGCCGCGGCCTCCCAGAGGTGACGATCGACGGTGAAGCGGTGGTACGCGTTGCGCTGCGGCCGCGAGCGAACGGGCTCCCACTCGGGCAGCATGCGCGTGATCAGCCCGCGCTGATCGAGCGCCTCGATCACCGGGATCGCCCGATGACCCTCGAGCAGCAGCGCGACGAGCTCGTCGATCGCGCCGACCGGCCACACCGCAGGCCATTGCGGCACGAGCTCGGTCAGCCGATCGAGGCTCTTGCGCCCGATGCGTGCGTCGTGGCGCGCCGCGGCGGTTGCCATGCGCAGCATGAACGTCGGATCGACGGCGGGGTCGGCGTCGATCGCCAGCTCCATCTCGCCGTCGAGGAACATCACGCCCGGCGCGACCTCGTTCGGGGCGCCGCCGCTGGTCTTGCCGACGCGGCCCCATGTCTCGTCGGCGATCCACGCCACCGTGCGAGCTGCGGCGGCGATGTCGGCCATCAGGGCATCGGCGTCGGCTGCGCCGGCAGCAGCCGACACTGCGTCCTGATCCTCGAGTCGCAGCGTGTCGCCTCCGCGTCCCGTGGCCCGGTGGAGCGCGACGCGAACCTCGAGCAGCACGTCGTAGCAGCGGTTCAGCGTCTCGTTGTCGCCCCGGGTGAGACGCAGTCCCCCGCACTCGGCCCACCAGAGCGACTGCGCGTCGCGGATGCCGCCGTGACCGTCCTTGACGTCGGGCTCGAGGATGTAGGCCACGTCGCCGGCGTTGGCCTGACGTTCGCGGACCCGCTTCTGGAGCTCGCTCAACCAACGCTTCTTGCGTTTGGTCCAGCTCTGCAGCCCGGAGCTCACCACCGTCGCGCCGAGGTCGGCGTCGCCCGCGATCGGCCGGGCAGTCAACAGCGCCGTGGCCGTGTCGAGGTCGCTCTTCGCGAGGGTGAGGTGTTCGTCGAGCGAGCGCACCGCGTGGCCGAGCTGGATGCCTGCGTCCCAGATCGGGTACCAGATGCCCGAGGCGACCGATTCGAGCCGGCTCCCCTTGCTCTCGTGCACGAGGAGCAGGTCGATGTCGCTGAAGGGAGCGAGCTCGCCGCGCCCGTAGCCGCCGACGGCGATGACGGCGAAGTCCGGCGCGGCGGGATCCTGCTCGCGTGCTCGGTCGACGAGCGCACGGATCCAGTCGTCGGTCGCCGTCGAGAGCTGCTCGCAGAACTCGCGGCCGCGGAGCCCCGGATCGCCGAGCACTGCGAGGCGGCGCGCCCACGCGGTCTCGATCGCACGTTCCGCGGTGGTCGCCGTCATCCGGCACACGGTAGGGCGAGGACTGGCTGGCCGCGCATTCGCTGCACACCGGCGGGCGACCGAACGCCGCCGTGCCCGCGCCGGGGGCGGACCCTCGCGTCGGTCAACGCAGCCCCTCGTCGCGCCGACGCCGGAGCACGGTCATGGCCTTCCAGGCGCCCCACGCAAGACCCGGCTCGATCAGCCGCTCGTCTATGTCGCCCCACGTGGCGGGACCGAGGCCGTAGGGGTCGTCGGGGAACACGTCCACTGCGAACGCATCGAGATCGGGTTGCGGCACGCCGGCCTCACGCAGCAACCGGTTCGGCGCCGCGACGGCTGCCCGGAACAGCGACAGCGGGTTGGTCCGCTGGGCGTCGACGTCGGTCGCGAGCAGCCGTTCGAGACCGTCGAGCAGCGCCGCTGCCTCGACCGCCACCAGCTCGTCGATCGCGGACGCCCGCTCGGACAGGTCGACACCGCCCCGGTCGGCGGCATCGGCGATGATCCGCCGCAGCCACCCCGGCGTCACCGATCTGGCGGCGTGCACGAGGTCGCCCGACGGGTCGGGGTGCACGTCGCCGGTCACACCGTCTCTTCTATCGTGAAGTCGTGCCCACCCCGCGTGCGAAGCTCCGCCGGTCCGGCCGCAGCTGGGCGGCAGTGGTCCTTGCCGCATCGATCGCCACCTCGTGCACCGGCGGCTCCGACGAGGTCGCACCGACCACGACGGTCGTCGTCACCACCACCACGCTGCCCGAGCGGACCGGCGACGGGGTGCTGTCGATCGGTGTCTTCCTGCCTCGCACGGGGCCCGGTGCCTCGCTCGGGGAGCCGATGATCGAGGCGATCGAAGATGCGGTGCAGCTGATCAACGACGCCGGTGGGGCGTTGGGCAACGACGTCGAGCTGACCACGATCGACGAGGAATCCGACACCGGTCCCGACGAGCTGCTCGCGGCCGGTGTCGATGCCGTCATCGGACCTGCGTCCTCGCTCGTCGCGCTGTCGCGGCTCGATGCGCTCGTTCGGCTCGACACGGGCGTCGTCACCTGCTCTCCCTCCGCGACCGCGCTGTCGCTGGACGACTATCCGGACAACAGCTACTTCTTCCGCACGGTGCCCAGCGACTCGCTGCAGATGGCAGCGATCGCGAGCCGCATCGAGCAGACCGGCGTCGACACGGTCGCGATCGCCTATCTCGACGACCCGTACGGGCGCGGGCTCGAGGCTGCGCTCGTGAGCGAGCTGCAGGCCCGCGATGCGGTCTCGATCGTCGAGCAGGTCGGGTTCAGCGGCGACGAGGAGAACCTGTCCGATGCCGCGAACACGCTCCTGACCGGCACGCCGGGGGCCGTGGTCGTGCTCGGCGACGCCGACGACGGCAGCCGGCTGCTGGCCGCGCTCGACGACGCGCCACGTCGGACACCGTCCGCCATCATCGTCAACGACGCGATCCGAGAGGCGCGGCAGACCATCCAGAACCTGTCACCGTCGTTCCGCGTTCGGCTCACGGCGGTGGCGCCGCTGGCGACGTCGGTGATCGACGACGGCCCCACCGGCTTCTTCGCCGCCCATGCGGTCGACTGCGTGAACCTCGTCAGCCTCGCAGCGATCCAGGCAGGCTCCGATGCACCCAACCGGGTGCGCGCGAACATGGCATCGGTCAGCACGGGCGGGCGGGTGTGCTCGGATTACGCGCGGTGTGTCGAGCTGCTCGAGGACGAGGACGGACTCCGCATCGACTACAACGGCCTGTCGGGCAGCGTCGATCTCTCGAACACCACCGGCGATCCCGTCAGGGCGACGTTCGAGGCGATCGCCTTCGACGCCCAGGGCGCCGACGACCCGGCCGCCACCCGACGCTTCGACGTGCCCTGACCGAGCGCGCCTCGTCGGCGCGCCAGGGATCTCGGGGTGAGCGCCCGAGACTGCCGAGACGGCTCGGCCGGTCGGCGAAGCCCGATCAGAGCATGTCGTCGACGTACGCCAGGTAGCCGACGTAGAAGGCGCCGAATTCGCCGTACAGCGCCGAGCCCTTGTCGTAGCGCAGCGTGTACACGACGTCCTTGATGACCTCGAGGTTGATGCCGAACAGCGTCACGCCCCACTCGTAGTCGTCGAGACCGGTCGAACCGGTGACGAGTTGCACGATCTTGCCGGCGAACTTCCGGCCGCTCGACCCGTGTTCCATCATCATGTCGCGACGTTCGTCGAACGGCGTCGCGTACCAGTTGGCGTGCGCCTCGCGCCGCTTGCTCATCGGGTAGAAGCAGAAGGCCGGCTTGCCCTCGGGTGGGAGCTGCGGGTACAGCCGGGCCTGCAACGCTTCTTCGGGCATGCCCTTCGCGTACTCGCTGACCTCGGTGATCGACAGATAGCTGTCGACCACGCGGAGGCCCGCCTGCTGGAGCGCCGTCTGGAACGACCGCAGGGCCGCGACGTCGGGCCCGAGCGCCATGAACGCCATGTCGCCCTTGTGACCCAGGATCTGGGCGGTGACGACCTGACACTCCTGCTCCTCGGCGGCCTTGACCGCGGCGTGCACCGCCTCACGGTCGACACCGTCACCTCGCATGCAGAACAGGTGGAGGACGCAGACGCCGGTTTCCATGCGCATCGCGTCAGGCTACCGATCGGGTGGTGGGAGCCGCTCGGGGGCGTACACGTTGCACCGGCCGCCCCGGACGAAGCCGGCCAGCGTCAGGTTGGCGCTTCGGGCGGCCTCGACCGCCAGCGCGGTCGGCGCGCTCACGGCCACGACGGTGCCGAGACCCGCCGCCCAGGCCTTCTGGACCATCTCGACGCTCGCCCGGCCACTGACGAACAACCCGAGCCCGGTGGCCGGGAGCCGGCCGTCGAGGAGCAGCGCCCCGACCGCCTTGTCGACTGCGTTGTGGCGGCCGACGTCCTCGCGCAGCAGCACGACCTCGCCGGTGCGGTCGAAGACGGCCGCGGCATGGACTGCGCCGGTGCTGTCGAACAGCGTTTGGTCCCCGGTGACGAGATCGGGGATCCGCACGAGCAGTTCGAGCGGCATCGTCCCGCCGTCGGGGAGCGGATCGAGCCGTGCGCTCATCTCGTCGAGTTGCTCGGCGCCGCACCATCCACAACTCGACGACGTCGTACCCAATCGCGGCGTCGGGGTCGGCGCCACACCGCCGGTGTCGACGGTGACGAGGTTGAAGTCGGTGTCGGACGCGGCGCCGTTGGCGCAGTACCGGACGCCGCGCACCAGCGCGCCGGACAAGAGCCCTTCGGTGTGGCAGAAGCCGACCGCGAGCTCGTAGTCGTGGCCCGGCGTGCGCATCGTGGTCGCCACCGTGGTGCCGTCGAGCTCGATCGTCATCGGCTCCTCGACGATCAGATCGTCGGGGCGCCGGCGCGCGCCCTCGGGGGTCACCTCGGTCACCAGGAAGCGCCGAGTGCGCGAGCGGGTCACCCCGCCAGGCTACGAAACGCTGCCGCCGCGCGCGCTGGCGCGCCGGGGTCGGCGTCCAGGAACAAGGAGGGCTCGGTCAGCTCGACCTCGAGCACGAGCGGCCCGTCCGCCGACGACAGCAGATCGACGCGGGCGTATGCCGTGTCGGGGAGCCACCGGACGATCCGATCGCCGAGCGAGCGTTCCGCGGCGGTCGGCACGTGGGCCGCGACGGTCTCGGACGCGGCAGCGTCCGCCGTCGCGGCCGCGTCGCCGGGCATCCTCACGGTCTCCGGGAGCGTCACCGACTTGTGCACGGCGTGGCTGAACCGTCCGGCGAGATACACCAGCGCCGTCTCGGGGCTGCCGCCGGCATCGGCCACGAACGGCTGGACCATCGCCGTGAAGCCGTCGCGGTGCAGCCGACGCACGTGGGCGATCGCCTCACCGGGATCCGACGTCCGGACCACGCCTTCCGAGCTGGCGCCGACCGACGGCTTCACGATCAGATCTCCCTCGAGGTCGTCCGGCGCGTGATCGCCCGGTGCCACGAACGAGGTCGGGACGACCGGGAATCCGCTGGCGACCAGATCGCAGAGGTAGCGCTTGTCCGTGTTCCACTCGACGACGTCGGCGCGGTTCCACAAGCTCGTGCCGGTCGCGACGGCCTTCGCCCAGGCGACGAACTCCGCACGCCGTCGGTGGGAGTCCCACGCCGACCGGATGACCACGACGTCGAACGCCGACCAGTCGACCGCCGGGTCGTCCCAGACAACCACACGTGCGTCCGGCAGGATCTGTTCGAGTAGCGGCAGGTCAGCGTCGACGGCGCGCGCCGCAGCTGCGGTCGCCAGCCCGATCATCGGCCGATACTACGCTCGCCGCCATGGAATCGACCGGGAGGCTGATCGGCGCGGAGTTCGTCGGCACGACCATCGTCATGCTGGGCGGACCGGGCTTGCTGATCCTCGGGAGCTCGTCGATCGGCCCCCTCGGCGTGGCGATCGGATTCGGACTCGCCATCGCGCTCTCGATCGGTGTGATCGGCGCCGTCGCCAACCCGATGTTCAGCCTCGCGCTCTGGTTCTCGAGGGGCATCGACGGCCGTGAATTCGCGTCCGACCTCGTCGGCCAGGTGCTCGGCGGCATCTTCGGTGCCGCCGTCATCTTCGGCCTCAACGACACCGACCGCTTCACGCGAGGCGTCAACGGCTGGGACCGCAGCGGGTTCGGCGAGCTCGGTGTCGTACTGGCGGCCGAGCTGATCATGGGCACCGTCGCGGTCGTCGTGCTGCTCTCGTCGATCAGCCAGCAGCGTTCGAACGGCACGATGGCGGCGTTCACCGGTGCCGCCTACGCGCTCGGCACGCTGTTCCTGCTCGATCTCTCCGGCGCCGGCATGAACCCGGCGCGGAGCCTCGGCGCCGCGGTCTTCGCCGACACCGACCCGAACGCGCTCGGCCAGCTGTGGGCGTTCGTGGTCGTGCCGATCGTCGCGGCCTTCGCCGGCACCCTCGTGTGGCTGGCGATCGACGACGCGACGATCGACGAGACGATCTTCGACGACTCCGTCCTCGAGGACGTCGCCGACGCGATCGCCGGCGACGACGACTGAGCACGTGACCACGCACGTCGCGTTCGTGCGGGCGGTCATGATCGGTCGCGAGGGGCTGCACCGCGAGGTGCTCCTCGACCTCTTCGGGACCGCCGGCGCGCGAGAGGTCCACTCGTACATCTCGACCGGGAACGTCTCGTTCGAGCTCGACGACGCCCGGCTGCCCGACCTCGTCGACGACGTCGAGCGCGCCGTGACCGACGTCGTCGGTCGGCCGACCGAGGTCTTCGTCCGGTCGCTGGAGGAGCTGCAGGCGACGATCGAGCGCGATCCGTTCGCAACGTCGCCGTTCACCGACGCCCAGGAGTCGCTCGTGATCATGTTTCGCGACGCCGTGCCGGCCGCGCTGCGGCTGCCGATCGAGTCGACGCGCGGCGACTGGACCGTGTTCGATGCGGGACCGAGGGAGGTGTTCGCAGTGTGTCGCGACGTCGACGGGCGTCGCCAGACACCTGGGGGTGTCGTCGAGCGCCTCGCCGGCGAGCGCATGACGAGCCGGGCCTGGTCGACGATCGAGCGGATCGTGGCGAAGCTCACCTGAACGCGCACGGGCCGGCGCCATCGGCGCCGGCCCGTCACGCTCAGGAAGTGAGCGTTCAGCTCAGCTCGAGCAGGAAGCCGTTGATGAAGTCGAGGTCGTCGGGCTGATCGATGCGGTAGACGCCGCCGATGCCGGCGCAGTTCCCGTTGAGCCCGAACGAGTTCACGCCCACGATCACGTTGCCGTCGGCGAGCATCGGGCCACCCGAGTCGCCGAAGCACGTGCCGCCGTGCTTGGCGTCGCCGGACACGATGAACGAGCCGGTGCCGTCGATCTGCTTGAAGATGCTGCCGAGTCCGGCGACACCCTTCGAGTTGGACACCATCAGGTCCGCGGCGTACCGGGTCTTGTCGTCGAGGACGAAGTCCTGGCCCTGACCCTGAGCGGTGCCGACGATCTTCTGCAGGCCGTACCCGACGGCGGTCACCGTGGAGGTGCCCTTGTTGCGGCCCGACGTGAACTCGTCGACGCGGCCGAGCTCCGGCAGGGTCGCATACTCGTCGAGCTCGTACGGCTCGTCGAGGATGACGACGCCGAGATCGAAGAGGAAGAAGGCTTCGTCGACGTACTCCGGGTGGGCGATCGGCGTGCCGTGAGCCTCACCCTCGAACGGGTAGTTGTACTCCGGTGCCGTGGGCGTGCCGGGCTCGCCGTTGTGGAGGTCGCTCGTGAACCACAGCTCGGCGCCGGCAGCACCGAACGTGCAGTGACCCGCCGTGACGTAGACGGTCGGCGAGATGAGCGCGCCGGAGCAGCGCCACATCGGGTTGCCGTCAGCGTCATCGGCGACCATCAGCCCGACATAGGGGTGGTCCTCGCCGTCCAGCCGGCCACCTCGGGTGATGGCTCCGACGGGATCGGCGACGGCGAGGGCGAACAGTGAGGCGGCCGCAGCGGCGACCGCGAGGAAGGATGTGCGCATGGTTGCTCCGTGGTCTCGTGTGTGATCTGGATAGGAGGCCCGCCGGCGAGGAAACGTACCGCGCGGGAACATCCGGTTCAAGGCCGACGACTCCCCGAAACGGGCGATCCGGACGCGGCGAGGCCCGGGGCGCTGCGCCCCGGGCCTCGTCGGATCCTGGCGACGGTCGTCGATCAGAAGTCCATGTCCCCGCCGGGCATGGCGGGAGTCTCCTCGGGCATGTCGGCGACGACGGCCTCGGTGGTGAGGAACAGCGCAGCGATCGAGGCTGCGTTCTGCAGCGCCGAGCGCGTGACCTTGGCGGCGTCGATGACACCGGCCTGCACGAGGTCCTCGTAGACGCCAGATGCGGCGTTGAGGCCCTCGGCGCCGGCGAGCGAACGGACCCGCTCGAGCACGACGCCGCCCTCCATGCCGGCGTTCTCGGCGATCTGCTTGAGCGGCGCCGACAGTGCTGCTCCCACCATGCGGGCACCGGTCGCCTCGTCGCCCTCGAGTGCCGCCGCGGCCGCCTCGACGGCGTCGAGCGACCGGACCAGCGCGACGCCACCACCGGGCACGACGCCTTCCTCGATGGCGGCCTTGGTGGTGCTCACGGCGTCTTCGATGCGGTGCTTCTTCTCCTTGAGCTCGACCTCGGTGGCCGCGCCGACCCTGAGCACCGCGACGCCGCCGGTCAGCTTGGCGAGACGCTCCTGGAGCTTCTCGCGGTCGTAGTCGGAGTCGGTGTTGTCGATCTCGGCCTTGATCTGGTTGATCCGCCCGGCGATGTCGCCGTGGTCGCCGGCGCCCTCGATGATCGTGGTCTCGTCCTTGGTGATGACGACGCGCTTGGCGGTGCCGAGCAGATCGATGGTCGCGTTCTCGAGCTTGAGGCCGACGTCCTCGCTGATCACCTGACCACCGGTGAGGACGGCCATGTCCTGGAGCATCGCCTTGCGGCGGTCGCCGAAGCCGGGTGCCTTGACGGCCGCGGCGTTGAACGTGCCGCGGATCTTGTTGACGACGAGCGTGGCGAGCGCCTCACCCTCGATGTCCTCGGC
>NZ_JASJCS010000026.1 GCF_030065885.1 Ilumatobacter sp.
TCGGGCGCTGGGCGGGAGCTCTCGGTGGTCGTGTCGGTGTCGGCACCAGGCTCGGTGGGCGCCGAGTCGGCCGCCGGTTCGGGGGTCGCGGCGGCGGGTTCGGTTGCCGGCTGTTCGTCGGTGGTCGCGGTCGCCGCGTCGCCGCGGGTGTCGGTCGCCTGGTCGTCGGGCGCAGGCTCGGTAGCGACCTCGGCGACGCCGGCATCGGTGGCTTCGGGAGCCGAGCGACGAGGCCGGTCGCGACCGGCGTCCTGCGGCTGGCCGGCGCCGCGCCGATCGCCGGACCCCTTGTCCCCGCCTCGCTGACCGCCGCCCTGCTTCCGCCCGCCCTGCTTCCGCCCGCCCTGCTTGGCTGCGCCGTCCTTGCCGTCCTTGCCGTCCTTGCCGCGACGGTGGTGGGTCGGCCGCAGCGGCTTCGGCATGGGTGCCTTCGGATCGACCTCGATCTCGAAGAGCGCAGCGACGTGAGGAAGGGCGGGCGCCAGCCGCTTGACCGTCGCCGTCAACTCGTCGTTGACGACGTCGGGCTTCGTCGCCGGCGCGACCGAGGCATGGATCGGCGAGAACGCGGCCGCCTCGAGCATGGCAATCCATCGATCGGGGCTGTCCATGGGCGCCAGGGAGGCATTCGTGCTGTCGATCAGGCGCTTGGCGATGTCGACCGGGAACGGTACGCCCGCCTTCGGCGGCTGCGACGACAGCCGGAGCGCACGGATGACGCGGCCGACAGCGAGCGCGGCATCGACATCGCCGAACCACAACTGGAGCTCTTGCTCTTGCTTGTGAACGAGCGCGTCCTTCAACTCGTCGCTGAGCGCTCGTGTCGATTCGTCGCGTGCGACGATCGGGTCGCCGGCCGCGGCGACCACGCTGCGAAGGTCGCGCAGGTCGAGGTGTTGCATCTGGCGCTGGGCCGCCTCGGCGCGGTCGCGCCACTCGGCAACCCGCAGCTTCGGCAACAGTTCCTCGGCCAGCTTCATCACCGACGCTTCCGGCATCGTGGCCCGCCCCTCGGCGGCAGCCTTCTCGTTGTCCTCCCGCAGCCGCTGGCGTACGGCGCCCAGGCCCTGGAGAGCGAGCTCTGCGATGGGACGCTGCTCTTCGGGCAGCTCGGCGAGGACCTCGTTGCGGTGCTGCTTGCCGGGGCGGAGTCGCTTCGGCTTCGGTCGCTGCGGCACCTCGGGCGGCGGCGTGAACGACGGGCCGCGGCGACGCTGATCGCGGCGTCCACCACCGTCACGACCGCGGCGGCCGTCGCCTCGACCATCGCGGCGGCCGTCACCGCGACGATCCCGGCCGCCGTCACCGTCACGACGGCCACGCCGGTCGTCGTCGCGCCGGGGCCGGCGGTCGCCCTTGCCACGCCTCGCTCGCGTCTCGATCACGGGTTGGAACTCGCGCTCGGGCGGCAGCAACTCGATCAGGTCGTCGCGGCGTTGCTTCTCGCGTCCGTGCACCACCGAGAGCACCGTGATGCCGTCGATCTCCTGATCGACCTCGACCTTCAGCTCGTCGCCGATGGCAGCGCCGTCGGGGAGGATCGTGCCGTCGAGCACGCCGCGCGGCTGCTTGGCCCCGGCGGCGCGCCATGTCCACGTGCCGTCGCCGAGCGCGCTCGTGAGTTCGATGTCGATCCGTCGGGACATGGTGCGCAACGGTATCGCCTGACCGGGTCCGAGCACCATTGCCGGCGAGCCGAAACCGCCGTGTACCGTGCCGCCGTGCCCGTCTACGCACTCGGTGACCTCGAGCCGTCGATCGACGGTGACGCCTACGTCCACCCCGACGCCGTGATCATCGGATCGGTCACCGTCGGCCCGCAGAGCTCGGTGTGGCCGGGTGCGGTGCTCCGCGGTGACGAGGGGGACATCGCGATCGGCGCCGCCACCAGCGTCCAGGACAACGCCGTGCTCCACACGACGCCCGACGTGCCGACGGTGGTCGGGGATCGGTGCGTGATCGGTCACATCGTGCACCTCGAGGCGTGCACCGTCATGGACGACGTGCTGGTGGGCAACGGTGCCATCGTGCTGCACGAGGTCGTGGTGCACCCGTGGTCGATCATCGCCGCCAACTCGGTCGTGCTCGACGGCACGGTCGTGCCCACGGGCGCGATCGCGGTCGGGTCGCCGGCCGTGGTCAAGGAGGGCCGTGCGCGGCGCGAGATGATCACCGAGGGTGTCGAGGCCTACGTCACGCGCAGCCGGCGGTTCCGCGACGATCTCAGGCGTCTCGACTGACGTGGCGATCGTGCGCCCTTCTCCCGGCCGGGAGGCGTCGGGCTGATGCGGATGGTCGAACTCGTCGTGCCGCCGGCCGACGCAGAGCTCGCCGCCGATCGGCTGTGGGCGGCCGGTGCCAGAGCGGTGGAGGAGATCGCCGACCGGGCCGGGCACGTCCGGCTCCGGACGGCGCTCGCGAGCACCGATGCGCTCTCTGCACAGCGGATCGGCGCCCTGCCGCCGACGTGGCGACTGGGCCACGTCGACGTCGACGACGAGCCGGCCACGACGTGGCGAGAGTTCGCGAACCCCGTCCGCGTCGCGGCCGACCTGGTGATCAGCCCGGCCTGGAAGCTCGGCCGGCACGACACCGGCACCACCGAGGTCGCGGTCGAACCGGCGGGATCGTTCGGCCTCGGTGACCACCCCACGACGAAGCTGGCGGCAACGGCGGCCTGGCGGCTGGTCGCCGCCCACGACCAGGTGCTCGATGTGGGCTGTGGGAGCGGCGTCCTCGCGATCGTCGCGGCGAAGGCGGGCGCCCGCCGGGTCGTGGCGGTCGACGTCGCAGACGCGGCGATCGAGGCGACGATCGACAATGCCCGCCGCAACGACGTCCACATCGTCGAGGCGAGCACCACGCCGATCGGCGAGGTCGTCGGCGACTACGACGTCGTGCTGGCGAACATCCTGGCTCCGGCCATCGTGGCGATGTCCGCCGACCTGCGCCGCGTCACCGCACGCGGCGGCGTCCTGGTGATCTCGGGCATCCTGGCCACGGACCACCAGCACGTCCTCGATGCGCTCGTCCCGATGGAGCCGGTGCGGACCGAGATCCTCGACGGGTGGGCAGCAGTCGAGCTCCGACACCGGCGCTGATCAGACCCGGGCCGACTCACGAGCCGAGCAACTGCCGAATCGTGGCCTCGGACGGTTGGGCCGGCACGGCGCCACGCACCGTCGTCGCGAGCGCGCCGGCGGCAGCGCCCCACCGGACCGCGTCGAGCAGTTCGTCGCCGGCCGCGAGCCGTGCGGCGAGCGAGCCGCAGAAGGCGTCGCCCGCACCGGTGGTGTCGACGACGGACACATCGAACGCATCGACGTGGCGTGTGCCGGAGGTGGTGACCACGTCGACCCCTTCGCTGCCACGGGTCACCACGACCACCGGACACACGTCGAGGAGCGCCG
Organism: Ilumatobacter sp.; assembly: GCF_030065885.1. Lineage (GTDB taxonomy): Bacteria > Actinomycetota > Acidimicrobiia > Acidimicrobiales > Ilumatobacteraceae > Ilumatobacter. The sequence goes on from NZ_JASJCS010000026.1 coordinate 3,411, forward strand.
AGGTGCCACCGACGAGGCCGACCTCGTGCTCGTTCGGCACGAGCACGTCGACGAATGAGAGCAGCTCGCGGTCCAGCGGAGCGGCGGGCGCCGGGTTGAGCACCGTCGTGGCACCCCGGCGCCGAGCCTCGCCCAACGCAGCCCTCACGGTGTGGACCGGCACCTCGAGCTGCACGAGCACCACAGCCGACGGCGGCAACGCGGCATCGGCCGAGACGTGTGCGTTCGCTCCGGGCACGACGACGATCGAGTTCTCGCCCTGCTCGTTGACGGTGATCAGTGCGCGCCCGGTCGGTGCGTCGACGTCGGCGACGGCGTCGAGGTCGATGCCGGCATCGTCGAGGACGGAGCGGAGCTCGGCGCCGGCTGCGTCGCGGCCGAGCGCGCCGACGAACGCGGTCCGCGCTCCGCTGCGGGCGGCGGCGACCGCCTGGTTCAGGCCCTTGCCGCCCGCATGTTCCGCGTACGCCGTACCGAGCACGGTCTCACCCGCCGACGGCAGCCGGGGCGCGGTCGCGACGAGATCGAGGTTGGCACTGCCGACGACACAGACGTCGACGTGGGGCGGCACGGGGGGCGTCAGCCCGCAGAGCGGGCGCGCACGCCGATCGGGGCGATGAGACGGAAGCCGGCCGCGTGCCGCTCGTCTTCGCTCTCACCACCCCAGAAGCCGTATTCGTGCTGGTCGCGTGCGAACTCGCGGCACGTCGAGCGGACCGAACAGCTGGCGCACACCTGCCGAGCGGTGGCCTCGCGTCGTTCGCGGGCCTGCGGTCGCTCGGCAGCGGTCGGGAAGAAGAGGTGCGTCAGGCCCTTGCAGGCCGCTCGTTCCATCCAGTCGTCCTCGGTCTGAAGACGAGTGCTGATGATCTCGACTGCTGCCACGGATGAACCCCACATTCATGACACGGGGCGGCGGCCCCACTTGATCCCACGGACAGGCGCCCCGGCACCCGACGAAGGGACAACGTAGTGCCTCCTAAACGGTCAGTCAATTGTGTGATGCAAGTATTGCGGTGACACCGGCCGCGAACCGTTCGACGTCGTGTTCGGTCGTGTCCCAGGCGGTCATCCAGCGCACCTGGTGGCGAGCTGGATTCCAGTCCCAGAAGAAGCACCACGAACGCAATGGCTCGATCGCTCGCGGTGGCAGGGTCGGGAAGACGCTGTTCACGGTCGGCGGCCCGTCGTGCTCGACGCCGTCGATCGTCGCCGTCCGTTCGTACATCGCGCCGGCGAGCCGGTTCGCGTGCGCAGCGAGGTCGATCCATCGGTCGCCGTCGAGCAGGGCGGTGAGCTGGGCGGCCACGAAGCGCATCTTCGACGGGAGCTGCGTCACGGTCTTGCGGACGTAGGCGGCTCGCGACGCCAGCGCGCGGTCGAGGTAGACCACCGCTTCGGCGGCGAGCGCCCCGTTCTTCGTCGCACCGAACGTGACCACGTCGACACCGGCGTCGACGGTCATCGCACGCAGCGTCTCGACGGTTCCGCCGAGCGCCGCCGTGGCGTTGGCGATCCGGGCCCCGTCCATGTGCACGCGCATGCCGTGGCGATGCGCCACCTCGCAGATCGCGCCGATCTCGTCGATCGAGTACAGCGTGCCGAGCTCGGTGCTCTGGGTGATCGACACGACGGCGGGCTGGGCGTGATGGGGCACCCCGAGCGCGGTCGCCTGCTCGGCGACGTGGTCGGGTGTCAGCTTGCCGTCCGGGCACGCGACGTCGATCAGCTTGCAGCCGGCGATCCGCTCGGGTGCGCCGGTCTCGTCGACGTTGATGTGCGCCCAATCGGTGCAGACCACCGCATCGCCCGGCCGCACCAGCGAGGTCAACGCCATCACGTTGCCCCCCGTGCCGTTGAACGTGAGGAACGTCGAGACATCACGCCCGAACAGCTCGTCGAAGGCCCGCTCGCAGCGCCGGGTCTCCTCGTCGTCGCCGTAGGCGAGCGCGTGGCCCGCGTTGACGCGGGCGATCGCCTCGAGCACGGCCGGGTGGGCACCGGCCGCGTTGTCGCTCGCGAACGCACATCGTGGAGGCTCGGGCAGCGTCATCGCGCCAGTATGGCGAGGAGCCGCCGCCCGAGCGCCGCCGGCCCCGGTGTACGGTGACGCTCCGTGGAGGTCGCCGAGCGAATTCGCGCGCACAGCATTCAGCTCACCGCCGCCGAACGGCGAGTCGCCGAAGCGATCCTCGCCGCGCCGCAAGCGGTCGGCTTCGGCACCGTCGCCGACCTCGCAGCCACGGCCGGCGTGGGAGCGGCGTCGGTGGTGCGCCTGGCGACGAAGCTCGGCTTCGACGGGTACACCGACCTCCAGGCATGCATCCAGCTCGACCTCACCAGCCAGCTGCGGCCGGCCGCAGAGCGGATCCTCGAAGCCGGTGAGCAGGCCACCTCCGAGCACGCCGCGACCGAGATGGCGAACGTCCGAGCGACGCTCGATGCCGCATCGGACGCGGCCACGTCATCGGTCGTCGAGCGCCTCTCTGATCTCGCACGACCGGTCGTGGTGCTCTCGGGCGAGGCGTCGGCAGGCGTCACCCACCAGTTCCTGTCGCAGCTCCACCAGCTCCGCGCCGACGTGTCGGCCCTTGCGGGCAGCGAGGTCGCCGTCCGGCGCGACCTCGCGGTGCTCGACGGTGCGGCCACCGTCGTCGTGATCGATCTCAGGCGGTACGAGCGATGGGTGCTCGACGCGCACCAGATCGTGCAGCAACGGGGTCTGTGGTCGGCGGGGCTGACCGACAGCATGCTCTCGCCGATCGCAGCTCGCGCCGACGTGGCCTTCGTCGTCGCCGCCGACTCGGTCGGGCCGTTCGACAGCCACGTCGGCACGATGGCGCTCCTCAACCTGTTCGTCGCCGGCGTCGCATCCCGGCTCAGAGACACCGCGCCCGATCGGCTCGCAGCCGTCGAGGCCGCTTGGCGCGAACGCGGCACGCTCACCGACACCACCTGAACCGCACTCGGCGCTGCCGGCGCCTTGGACCGGGTTCGGAACCGCCACGCCATCGATAGCCTCCCCTCGATGTCCGCACCCGTCGTCGACGAGGCCAACCGGCGACGCACCTTCGCGATCATCAGCCACCCGGACGCGGGCAAGACCACGCTCACCGAGAAGTTCCTGCTCTACGCCGGCGTGCTCGGTGAGGCCGGCGCCGTCAAGGCGCGCAGCGGCCGGCGGTCTGCGACCAGCGACTGGATGGAGATGGAGCAGAAGCGCGGCATCTCGATCAGCTCGACCGCCCTCTCGTTCGAGTACCGCGGGCACCAGCTCAACCTGCTGGACACACCCGGGCACCGTGACTTCTCCGAGGACACCTACAGGGTGCTGTCGGCGGTCGACGCGGTCGTGATGGTGCTCGACAGCGCCAAGGGCATCGAGCCCCAGACGCTGAAGCTGTTCGAGGTGTGCCGATCGCGGAACCTGCCGGTGATCACGTTCCTCAACAAGTACGACCGCCCGGGCCGCGAACCGCTCGAGCTGCTCGACGAGATCGAGGAGCAGATCGGTCTCCGACCGACCCCGGCGACCTGGCCGGTCGGCATCTCAGGCGAGTTCCGCGGTGTCGTCGATCGCCGGACGGGCGAGTTCACCCGCTTCACGCGGACGACCCGGGGCACCGCCATCGCCCCGGAAGAGATCGTCGCCGCCGCGAGCGCGGCGGCGGAAGAGGGGAGCGCGTGGGAGCACGCGCAGGACGAGTGCGGCTTGCTCGACGCCGTCGAGGCCGACGTCGACCTCCCGTCGTTCCTGGCGGGGGAGTCGACCCCCGTCTTCGTCGGTTCGGCGCTCACCAACTTCGGCGTCCGTCACGTGCTGGACGCCATCGTCGAGCTCGCACCGGCTCCGCAACCCCGCCTTGACGTCGCGGGCTTGCCGCGGCCGCTCGACGGCGACTGCTCGGCCTTCGTGTTCAAGGTGCAGGCCAACATGGACCGTTCGCATCGCGATCGCATCGCCTTCGTGCGAATCTGCTCGGGCCGTTTCGAGCGCGGCATGGTGCTGATCTGCCACCGCACCGGCAAGCCGTTCGCGACGAAGTACGCATCGACCGTGTTCGGCGCCGAGCGGACCACCGTCGACGAGGCCTACCCAGGGGACGTCGTGGGGCTCGTCAACGCGACCGACCTCAACATCGGCGACTCGCTGTACGAACACGTGCCCGTCGAGTTCCCACCGATCCCACGGTTCTCGCCCGAAGTCTTCGCCAGCGCTCGCCCGCTCGACACCGGCAAGTCCAAGCAGTTCCGGAAGGGGCTGGCGCAGCTCGACGAGGAAGGTGTCGTGCAGGTGCTGCGCGATCCCGACATGGGCGACAACGCGGCGGTGCTGGCGGCCGTCGGTCAGCTGCAGTTCGACGTGTTCGCCGACCGGCTCGACGTCGAGTTCAACGCGCCGATCGAGGTGCTGGCGGCGCCGTACGAGTCGATCCGGTTGACCGACGACCAATCGGCGCAGCGACTCCGCGAGATCGGCGGCATCCGGGTGCTGACCCGCGGCGACGGGCGACTCGTCGCGCTGTTCGAGAGCCGCTACCGCCTGCAGCGGATCGAGAACGACGAGCCCGACCTCGTGCTCGACCACATCATCGCCGGATGACTCGCCGCGCGACTCACCGGCCGGCGTCGGACCCGAATCGCAGGACGCAGTGCCAGAGCTTCTTGTGCTGTTGGAGCGGCCCGAGCTCGTCATCGCCCTCGAGGCTCGGTGGCGTGTAGGGACGGCCGGCGAGCGACCGCCCGATCGCGGCGGCATCGACCAGCCCCGACTCGCCGGCGATTCGCCGTGCGAGCTCGACGACGGTCGGCCCCCGGAAGTCGGCCGGGATCGTGTCCGGTCGCACCGCTGAGCCCCCGTGCCACCGGAGCCGGACGTCGTGCCGCCGCGCGACGTGTTCGAGCGATGCTCCGACCGCAGTGCCCAGGAAGCTCGGGTCGGCGACGACTTCCTCGACGTCGTCCATCAGCGACACCCGGCCGTGCACCTGGGCCTCGACGTACCAGTCGAGCTCACGGGAAGGAGCGTGAGTCCCGGTGGGCGCGGTGTTCCGGTCGATCAGGTCCTCGGCGGAGCGGCCCGGCGGCGGGGCAGCGAGCACACCGGCGAGCACGCTGAGCATCTCGTCCGCGACACCGGCATCGCGGGGGTCGAGGTGGCTGTCCCCGACGGTGAAGGTCGCCCGCTGCTTGCAGTGCTCGTGCAGCACGACGTACGACGACCCGAACCGCGGCGAGCCGCCGAACGCGTCACCGGTCACGTCGAGCGCGCCGTAGACGGGTCGGACGGCGTCGACGCCGTCGTAGGCCCCGTCGAACATCCGACGTTCCCACAGCGTCCGTCGCCCACCGGGCACCGCGAACCGGCCGCCGTTGGAGATGCCGGTCTCGAACTGCGGGCGGTAGCACCCGTCGTCGAGCAACCCGTCCGCAACGCTTCGCCCGTGCCGATCGCGCCGGTCCGGATGGAAGTTCAGCGTCAGCCGAGATCGGGCGAGGAGCTCGTCGGCCAACACAGCTGCATCGGCGGGGGAGCGGGTCGTCAGTCGATCGAGCGCAGCATCACGATCCGCCCGCGCCCGCGCTCTGACGGCACCGATCGCGGCGAGCTGCGCGTCGTCGAGCTGATGGCCCATCGCCGCTGATCCTCGCGCAGCGAGTGCACCGGCCCCGGAACCGAGTCGGTCTCCGTGCGATTCCGAGACCCGCCACGTACCAACCGGCTTGCCTGATCGGACCGCGCAGGTCTCAGATGCAGTCGTCCCGGTACGCACAGAGCTGTGCGTAGGTCTCGTTGAGGCGATCGAGCGCGCTGTCGAACGTCAAGAGCTCGAGGCGATGGGAGAAGGGTTCGACGTAGCGGACCGACTCGTCATCCCACGACCAGTCACTGCTCCAGGAAACATCCCGCAACTCCTCGAAGTAGACGGTGGACCACGTGATCTCCTGAATGCCGGTCAGTTGCAGGACAACGCCGAAATCCTCCTTCAGTTCGCTGTCCCGAACACGATGGAGCACGTGGTAGACGTATGTCCCGTCGTTCTCCTGCCGTGCGAAGAGTTGCACGTCTCGGGCATCGTTCCGCTCGTACTCCAGCGGGCGCTCCTCGATGATCGCCCGGATCTCTCCCACCGTGTCGCTGAGAGAGTCGGCCTCGGCCTGCAGCCGGCGCTGCGCCTTCTCGTCGATCACCGAGAGCGGGTCGGACAGCTTGGGTGCATCAGGATCATCCGGAAGGATGGCAGCGATGATCGACAGGACGAGACCGATGATCGAGACTGCGATAGCTATTGGTGGCGTTGCGGAGAGGAGCCTCAGAGCGGCGACGTTCGCGACGAAGCCGAAGAACTCGACGACGTCTTGGTTCGAATTTCCCCACTGACCGGCTGAGATCTCAGAGACCACCAGGGTCCCGCTGGTCAATGCTGCCAAGCCCGCGAAGAGAGCTGCACCCTTCAGGTTCCCCTGGAACTTCTTGGAGGCATCGCCGCTCAGCGAAAATGTCATCGTGACGATGCTCGCTGGGTCGATCCCTCGCGCGGCGGCGTTGAAGGATGCGTTTCCTTCCGCTGCAATCATTGCGAGCGGCATCGCACGAAGCAGGTACTCGTCGTGGCGCACGTCCGCGCTTCGTGCGGCGATCTCGAATCGCGTGCGCAAGGAGCGCAGCTCATCGTCGTCGACCCAAGCGGCGATGGCATCTCGCTGCTGTCCGGTCAGGGACGGCAGCCAGTCCCCTTGGAGGTCGGCTCGACCGGCGTCGTGCTCGAATTCACCCGCGTACCACGGGTTGGGGCTTCCTGGTGGGAGCCCCGCAACCGTGGCCGCCTCGCGCAGGTACGTGTCGACCTCTTCGGCGAAGGACTCGTACCTGAGCTGACCGTCTCCGATGGAGGTGCTGAACGTCCAGGACTCGCATGCGGGCGTCGTCGAGTGCTCGTACGGCCGAATGGTGATGATGCCGTCTCTCGCCGGCTCGGCGAAACTCATGGAGTCCGGGAGGTTGAAGAAGGTGACGGTCCGACGTCCGGCATTCGTCGTGACGGTGGTTCCGCGGGTCTTGAGGCCGTAGCCACCGAAGCCGTCCTTCTCTCGCCAGGAAGCCTCGGCGTAGAGCCGCTCGGCCCCGGCCGGGTCGATGTCGATCGCCAGGGTGTTGCCATCGGATGCGACGACCTGCATGTCCAGATCTGCCGGACACAATTCCGTTCCCGGTTCCGGGTCCCCGATGGGTGTCACCCCGGGTGTCGGTGCATCCGCGACCGCAGGGTCGGAGCCGCCACTCGGTCCCTCCGTGAAGATCGCGGGGTGCATCACGGGTGGGGACGGCGGATCGATCTCTGGCGGGTCGACGAACTCCACGTCGGGCACGCACTCCGACGCGTCGAAGCTCTGTCGTGGTGCGCTGCCGACGAGCACTTCGGTTCCGTCGGGGCGCTGCTCGTACATGCGCAACTGCCACGCGCCGGTCGGGATGCCGCCGAGCGCCACGGTGGCCGTGCTGTCGTCGTCGATCGTGTGGACGTGGCTGCCATGGATCTGATCGCCGGTCGCCGGGTCGACGAGCGAGATCCGATAGCCGGTTGATGCACCAGTCTTGTTCGTGACCAGCGCCTGCATCCGTGCGGTCTCATCGGCGGCGCAACTCGGTGCGATGTCCCATGTCACAGTCGTCGAGGTCGACGTCAGACACGTCGAGCGCCACGACTCGCCCGGATTCTTGACCGACACGTCCAGTGGCGTGGACAACGCGTAGCCGCGTTCGATCCACTTCCCGAAGATGACCACCACCTCGCTGTACGAACTGCGGTTCTTGAGAGAGATGTCCCAGCGGCCGACGAACGGTCGGCGCGTCCAGTCGTTCTCGCTGATGTGCGCATCGCGATCGATGTAGTGCCAGGAGTCGCCGGGGCCGTTTCGACCGTACAGCCACGCCCGGATGAGGAAATCGCTGCGGAGCACTGGCCACGCGTTGCCGTCGTCGTCGAATCGGAGCGGCCGCTCGTCGACCATTCGCATCGACAGAATCGCGTTGCGTTCCATCTGGAACGGCTCGCTCCACACGTTGGGTCCGTTGACGACCAGCGTCGGACTCGAGGCGCAGTCCTGGCTCGGGCGGTCCGGTGGCGAGTGCGGCGCAACGCACGTCGAGAAGCCGGACGCTTCGGTCCGGCCGATGATGCCGGTCACCGGCGAGTTCCAGTACGCGACCTCGAGGACGAACGATGTCGTCGTCGAATCGGACGGGTTCGTGTAGGTGAACGTGCCGTCGTCCATGAACCCGTCGCTCTGGAACGGTCCGTCGGCGGCGAAGCCCCTCTTCTGGCTGGAACTCGCGTAGCCGGGGAACCCGTCGGCGAGCATCGGGGACAACCTGATCTCGCTGTTGAAGCTGTGCCGGAAGGTGAGCGCGGTCGGATGCGATGTCCAGTGCCTGATCGTGGCGCGGAACGTCTCGCCGGGAGCCAGGTCCACAGCCCCGAACGTGGTCGCCGTCGGACCCGGCGTCTCGATCTCCAGCTTGTCGAGGCAACCACCGGCAGCTTCGACCGGCGCTGCTTCGGAGGCCCCAGCTGTGATCGCTCCGACGAGCAGCGCTCCCGCCAGGAGCAGGCTCACGCACCGTCGCCCCGCTCGATCCGCGCTCGTTTGTGGCCGACTGCGCATCCCGAATCCCCTTCATCCGCCCATCAAGAACCAGCGCCTGAAGCTAGCTCACCGTCGCGCAGCGTGAGACGCTTCTTGAGCGAACCTTGAAGGTTGGGGGAAGGATCGGGCGGGCCAGTCTCCTGCCATCGGGGTACTGGCAGCGAGCGAGTCACCAGCAACCCTGGTTCAGCAAGGAGTGCCAGAGTGGTGTCCATCGCCAGGATCCCCGCGCGCCGGGGGCCCGGCTGGCAGTATTTCGTCATGACGGAACCTCGCCGTTGCCGCTGGTGCAGGAGAGTGCTCCCGGAGCGGGAGGGGCCGGGCCGGCCGAAGCAGTTCTGCAGCCAACGGTGCCGCCAGTGGGACTGGGTCTCGCGCCAACGAGCGAATGAGCTCGAGCTGAGCGAGCACGAGCTCGTCATCGCGCGCCACGAGCTCGACGCCCTGCACGACGACCTCTACGTCCTCGCGTGCGCGGTCGACGACGCAGAGCGCGACCTCGCCACCGGCCGCCAGACGATCCACTCCCTGACCGACACCCTGACCTGGCTCCTCGACGCCGCACGGCCCCTCCGAGACCGCGAACTCTCCGCACCAACCCCACCACCCACCAATACGTCATGACGAAATAGCCGGGGGTCGAGCGCCGACGGGGACAGAGGGATGGGCAAACCCCTCGACCACGAGTCGAGACCAGGCGGATCGGCGACCACCGGCGACGCCCGAGCCGAAACCTCCAGGTAGGCAGGCCGCGAGGGAGAGCGATCCGACGGGGTGGCCGCCGACGTGCGGATGCCAGTGGAGATTGATGGGCGAAGGCAATGGGGATGCACCTCAAGTAGAGGGTCAATCGCGTCGGACAGCCGCAGACACGGCTCAGTCCGGGCTGCCGCCCATAATCTCCGTTATGTCAATATTGCGTCACGCGATCGACAAAGTGTCTGCGAATGGTCAAGAATGGACGAGTCGCAGGGCCCGAAGCCATGCCGTTCGCCTCGCTCACGGCCGGATCGTCGGTTCCAGCGGCAGTGCGGGCTGACCGATATCGAACTGTCCCTGTTGGAGGAGGCCGCAGTTCCATGCACAAGTTCCGTACCCATCTGATTCGAGCCGTCACCTGTGGCGTCGTGTTGTCGCTGGCACCCCTCGCGAGCGTCTCCCCCGGCGCTTCGGCGGACGCGCCGGCGGTCGCGGTCTCCGGTCTCTCCCGCGGTGCCCGCGGTGACGCGGTGCGCTCGGTGCAGCAGGCGCTCGTGAACCAGGGCGTGTCGGTTTCGGGCGGCGTGGACGGCATCTTCGGTCCCGGCACCGAGGCGGCGCTGAAGTCGTTCCAGTCCTCCCAGGGTCTGTCGGCGACGGGTGTGGTCGACGACGCCACCGCGCTGGCGCTCGGCCTCGCATCGAGCTCTCTGCTCGGGCTGACGCAAGGGAACCGGGGCGACGCCGTGAAGCAGCTCCAGCAGCAGCTGATCGCCGCAGGGCTCGACCCGGCGGGTGGCGCAGATGGGATCTTCGGCCCCGGCACCGCCGCTGCGCTCAGCTCGTTCCAGCAGCAGCAGGGTCTCGCCGAGTCCGGCCGGGTCGACGCCGCGACCGCTGCGGCGCTCGGTGCGGTGCGCGAGGCTCCGGCGGCGCCTGCCGCAACCGATGATGCCGGTGCGCCGGCGCCCGCTGCGCCGGCCTCTCCCCTCGTCGGTCTGAAGATCGGGTCGCGGGGCACGGCGGTCCAGCAGCTGCAGCAGCAGTTGATCGACGCCGGCTTCCGCGTCGTCGGCGGCGCCGACGGGATCTTCGGCGTGCTCACCGCCAACGCACTCAGCTCGTTCCAGTACTCGGTCGACCTGCCGGCGAACGCGATCGTCGACGAGGCCACGGCCAGCGCGCTCGATGCCGCTGTGCCGGCCGGCGGTGGCGAGGCGACGAGCTCCGGCGACACGCCGAGTGGGTCGGGTGACTCGTCCTCTCCCCTGGTCGGCCTCAAGTACGGTTCGCTCGGCTCGGACGTCGAGGCGCTCCAGCGTGCGCTGCTGGCGGCGGGCATGACGGTCCGCGGCGGCGCCGACGGCGTGTTCGGCCCCGCGACGAGGGCGGCGGTCGAACAGTTCCAGGCCAGCGCGGGGCTCGAGCAGACCGGGCGAGTCGACGCAGCAACGGCCACGGCGCTCGAGTCCGAGTCCGCTGTGCACAGCGTCGCGAAGGCCAGTCCGCTCGTGGGCTTGAAGGCCGGTTCGCTCGGCTCGTCGGTGAAGCAGCTCCAGTCGGCGCTGATGGAGGCCGGCGTGAAGGTCCGGGGCGGTGCGGACGGCATCTTCGGCCCCGCGACCGCGCAGGCACTCAGGGAGTTCCAGACGTCGCAGGGCCTCGAGGCGACCGGCGTCGTCAACGCGGACACCATCGAGGCGCTCGAGAACCCGAAGGCTCCCGTGACGAGCAGCACCGAGGCCGGCGGCTATGCGGCGTACGGCGAGAAGGGGCAGCGTGTGGCCGACCTGCAGTCGGCGCTCGTGCAGGCCGGCGTCTCGGTGCGCGGCGGTGTCGACGGTGTGTTCGGTGCCGGCACCAGCGCGGCGGTCATGGACTACCAGCGCCAGCAGGGCCTCAAGGTGACCGGCAAGGTCAACGACTCGACGGCGGCCGCGCTGGGGCTGGTCAAGGCGCCCGCGCCCACGGCGCCCGAGTCGAGCAGCGTCACGCTCGAGGTCTTCCCGGTGCAGGGCAAGTGCTACTACGGCGACACGTGGCACTATCCGCGCGGCGGTGGCCGCCTCCACCTCGGCGTCGACATCATCGCGCCGGAGGGCAAAGAGCTGTACGCCGCTGCCGACGGCAAGATCACGAAGGTGTACACGGACTACCCGGGTTCGCTCGCCGGCAACGGCGTGCGCATCACCATGGCCGACGGCACGGCCTTCTTCTACGCCCACATGACCCAGGTGGCCGAGGGCATCGAGGTCGGCGTTCCTGTCCGGGCCGGTCAGCTGGTCGGCTACGTCGGCAGCACCGGCAACTCGGGCACGCCGCACCTCCACTTCGAAGTGCACCCGAAGGGCGGCGCGGCGATCAACCCGTATCCGCTGGTCAAGGCCATCGACCAGTGCTCGAACGAAGCCTCCCGCGCGGCCTGACCGACGATCGGGACCGCCGCTGCAGCGGCCGCGGCGACCGTACGCTGTCGCGATGACGGTGCTCGACATCCAGCTGAGCCCAGGCAACACCGACTGGGCGTCGTACCGAGATGCAGTGCTCGCCGCGGAGGCCGCCGGGTTCGGTGCGGTCTGGGTGTTCGACCACCTCGCCGGCGTGGCGTTGGGCGGCACGTCGATGCTCGAGACGTTCGCCAGCCTGGGTGCGCTGGCCGAGGCCACGACGCAGGTCGAGCTCGGCGTGCTGGTGGCCAACGTCTGGAACCGGCAGGTCGGCACGCTGGTGGCGGCTGCGGCATCGGTCGCGCTCGTGGCCGGACGCCAGGTCCACCTCGGACTCGGCGCAGGGGCGTCCCCCACCAGCGCGTGGGCGACCGAGCAGCGAGCCGTCGGTGCCGACCTCGAGCCCGACCTCGACACCCGGCACGCCCGCGTCGTCGACGTCCTCGAGCTGAGCGCCCAGCAGTGGAGCGACGATCGCGACGAGCAGTTCGACACGTTTCCACTGCCTACTCCCCCGCCGACTCGCATCGTCGGCGTCAACAGCCGGCGGCTCAGCCGGATCGCGGGGCGCCACGCCGACGGCATCAACGTCCGCTGGACGGATCCGAGCCGCGACGATTACTTGGCCGCCGCCGATGCGGAGGCCGGCGATCGCCCGTTCCTCCGCACCGCCTACGCGCTGTTCGACGAGGAGCTCCTCGATCCCGATCACCCCGAGCGCACGGCGATGACCGCTCGAGGAATCGACCGCTTGATCCTGGCGGTGCTCGGCCCCCCACCGAGCTTCTGACCACGGGGTGTCACGCGTTGCGCGCAGATTGCGGCGTACGCTGGTCGACGTCATGAAGCGGTCGGCAGCGTTGATCACCGTCGTCATGGCGCTGTCGGTCGGCTGCACCTTCGGGCCCCAGGAGACCGGCCGGTTCGACGTCCGCACCGCCGTCGGCGTCACGGTGGTCGACGAGTCTCGACGGGTCGTGCAGGGAGCTCGCTTCGAGTGGCCCGGTGGGTCGGCGACAGCCGACGACGACGGTCGATTCACGGTCGAGATCAGCAGTCCGATCGCCGGCGTGGTCACGGCCGCCGGCATGTTGCCCGAGCCGTTGGCGATCTCCCCGCGCGACCGTGAGATGGCGCTCACGCTCCTGGCGAGGAGTGGTTCCAACGGCACTCGGACCACGCTGCACTTCGGCGGCGACGTCATGCTCGGTCGGCGCTACCAGGCACCGACTCGAGATGGCACCGCAGTCGCCCAGGACGCGGCGTCCGCTCGAGACGTCGTCGCCGACCTGGCACCGATCTCGCGTGCCGCCGACGTCACGATCGTCAACGCCGAGACCGTGGTCGGTTCGCTCCCGGCGGATGAGGCCTACCCGGGCAAGCGATTCCTGCTCCAGTCGCCGCCGATCGTGACCGACATGCTCGACGAGCTCGGCGTCGACCTGGTGACGCTCGGGAACAACCACGCGTACGACTGGCGGGATCCCGGCGTTCGAACCACCATCGACGCCTTCGACGGGGCCGGGATGCCGCACACCGGTGCGGGGTTCACCGCCGAGGAGGCGCTCCAGGGCGCCCTCATCGATGCCGGTGCACGGCGACTCGGCATCGTGTCGGTGACCACGGTCAACGGCAGCTTCGTGAACGACCAGTTGCCGCTCACGAGCGACGAGGTTCCCGGCGACCTGCCGCCCGACGAGGCATGGCAGTACGAGCAGCGGTCCTTCGAATTCGGGACCGATGGTGCGCCGGGCCACTTCCCACCGGCCGAACGGCGCGCCGGAGACGCCTGGCAGGCCTATCTCCGCATCGAGGATCAGCTCGCTCCGGAACGGGCGGCCGCGCTCTGGGCGGCGCTGACGGCCGACGACGCCTACCCCGAGCTGCAGGACTGGATCGCCCGTCGCGGCCACGGCGGTGCTGCAGGGTACGACCGCGAGGCCGTCGCCGAGGAGATCGGTGCCCTGCGAGACGCCGGGGCCGATCTGGTGGTCGTCCAGTTCCATGGCGGCTTCCAGTTTGCCGAGGTCAAGAGCTCGTTCATCCGCCGCATCTCCCACCGGGCGATCGACGCCGGCGCCGACATGGTCGTCAGCCATCATCCGCACGTGCTGCAGGGGCTCGAGTGGTACCGGGGTTCGTTGATCGCGTACAGCCTCGGCAACCTCGTGTTCGATCAGGACTTCCTCTCGACCTTCCCGTCGATGATGCTCCGTGTCGTCGTCGACAGCGCAGGCGTCGTCGACGTTCGCGTGATCCCGGTCATGCTCGTCGACTACCGCCCCGTTCCGGTGGCCGGTGACGCTGCCGAACGGATCGTGCGCCTCGTCAACACACGTTCGACGCTGCCAGCGGAGAGCGAGCGGATCACGGGCTTCGAGGTCGACAGCGTCCTCGTCGACGATGGCATCGACGGGGTCGAGCCCGCCTGGGTGGACTTCGAGCGGAACACGGGCCGTGTCGGGCGCGTGCCGGCATCGAGCACGTCGACCCTCAGCGCCGGCCCGCAGGCATCGGCACGGCTGCCACCTTGCCTGTCGGTGCGCGCCGACGAGTTGCCCGCCGGCGTCGAGTACGGCATCGACCTGTTCGACTGGGGCGGATTCGACGATGTCACCGCGGACGGCCAGCGGGGCGTGCCCATGCACTGGGTGACTCCCAACGATCCGGACGCCTGGGCGGTCGTGCAAGGTGAGAGCTCGGACCCCACCGACGACGCGCTTCGCTTGTTGACCAACGCGAACCGGCGCGTGTCCGCCCGATTCGTGGCTCGGGCCACCATCGCGGCGCATCGGCTGTACGACGGCGAAGACGACCAGCCGATCGATCGACCCCCGAGCTACACGCTCGAACTGAGCGCACGCCGCGAGCGCGGCGAGGCAGCGTCTGCGCGCATCGACGTCTTCCACGTCGACGATACGGATCCCACCAGCGAACCCGAGTCCACGAAGCTGCGAACGACCGACATACCGTTCTCCGTCAGCGACGAAGGAGGCTGGGAGCGCATCACGCTCGACCTCGACGACGCCTTGTTCGCGCCGGTCGACGAGCTGACGGCCGACGCCGTGATGGTGACGCTGAGCGTGGACGCCGCGTTTCGTGGCGAGTTCACGTTCGACAATGTCAGGCTGATGGAGTGGCGTGCCGCTCCGTTGACGCAGTACCCCATCTGGGCCGAGATCGATGCGCTGCGTGCGTCGGAGTTCGGATCCGTCACCGTCATGACGGCCGGCTGCGACAGCGTGTAGCGTGCTCGGTGTCGCAGAACCCGCTCGGGAGAGGCGTCGCCGACTCGTCGGTGACGGCGCCGAAGGAGCAACCACCCCGGAATCTCTCAGGCAGATGGACCGGGCGGGCGAGGCAACGCTGGAAAGCAGACGGCACCGCCGTCTCGCCGACGGGGAAAGCCGACGAGGTCGGCGAAACTCTCAGGTACCGATGACAGCGGGGGCACGAGGAGCGCGCACGATCCGGAGGCACCGTGTCACAACCATTGGCTGAACTGTTCGACGACGACGATTTCGTCGGACGCCACATCGGACCTCGACGGCACGATCTCGACCACATGCTGGCGACGATTGGCGTGGACGACGTGGCGTCGCTCCTCGACGAGGCGGTGCCTGCGTCGATCCGCGCCGACGAGCTCGATCTCGGTCGGCCGCGGTCCGAGACGGACGTGCTCGCCGAGCTCCGAGCGATCGCGGATCAGAACCAGGTCCGCACGAACCTGATCGGCATGGGGTACTCCGGCACGATCACGCCGCCGGTCGTGCGCCGCAACGTGCTCGAGAACCCAGCGTGGTACACCGCCTACACCCCGTACCAGCCCGAGATCAGCCAGGGCCGCCTGGAGGCTCTCCTCAACTTCCAGACGATGGTGAGCGACCTGACGGGCCTCGACATCGCCAACGCCTCGTTGCTCGACGAGGCGACCGCTGCCGCCGAGGCGATGTCGCTGGCGCGGCGTGTGACCCGCCGTGCGCCCGACCGCTTCTTCGTGCACCACGACACCCACCCGCAGACGATCGCCGTGCTCGCCACCCGCGCCGAGCCGGTGGGCGTCGAGCTCGTGGTCGGCGACGTCGACCTGCTCGACGAGGGCGACGGCTACTTCGGTGCGCTGTTCAGCTACCCGACGTCGACCGGCGCGGTCACCGACTGGTCGGCCGCGATCGGCAAGGTCCACGATCTGGGCGCGCAGGCGATCGTGGCCACCGACCTGCTGGCGTGCGTCCTGCTCCGCTCCCCCGGGGCCCTCGGTGCCGACATCGCAGTCGGCTCCGCCCAACGCTTCGGGGTGCCGCTCGGCTTCGGCGGACCGCACGCGGGCTTCATCGCCGTCCGCGAGTCCGCCTCGCGTGCGCTGCCCGGCCGGCTCGTCGGCGTCAGCACCGACACCGCCGACCGGCCTGCGCTCCGGCTCGCGCTGCAGACGCGGGAACAGCACATCCGGCGCGAGAAGGCCACGTCCAACATCTGCACCGCCCAGGTGCTGCTGGCGAACATCGCCGGGCTGTACGCGTCGTGGCACGGCCCCGACGGATTGCGCCGGATCGCCCGGCGGGTGCACGGCCTCACGAACCTGCTCGCCGAGCGTGCGCGGTCTGCGGGGCTGAGCCTGCGCCACGACACCTGGTTCGACACGATCGTGGTCGACGGGGTTGATGCACCGGCGGTGCACGCCGAGGCCGGCGAACGCGGCATCAACCTCCGGCACCTGGGAGACCGGTCGGTCGGGATCGCGCTCGACGAGACCACCGGCGTCGAGACCGTGAACGCCGTCGCCGCATGTCTCGGGGCTGCTCCCCTGCCCGCTGCGCCGATCGTCGACGTCTCGCTGGCCGGCGATCAGTTGCGCACCGACGACATCCTGCAGCAGGCAGCCTTCACGAGCTACCACAGCGAGCACGAGATGTTGCGGTACCTGCGCCGTCTCGCAGACCGCGATCTGGCGCTCGATCGGACGATGATCCCGCTCGGTTCGTGCACGATGAAGCTGAACGCGACGAGTGAGATGGAGCCGATCACGTGGCCCGAGTTCGCCGCGATCCACCCGTTCGCTCCCTCGGACCAGACGGCCGGCTACAGGCGACTCGTCGACGACCTCGAGTCGGCGCTCGCCGAGATCACCGGCTACGACGCGGTCAGCCTGCAGCCGAACGCCGGCAGCCAGGGCGAGTTCGCGGGCCTCCTCGCGATCCGCGCGTACCACCGCAGCCGCGACGACCACCAGCGCACGATCTGCCTGATCCCTGCCAGCGCACACGGCACGAACGCGGCCAGCGCCGTCATGGCGGGGATGGACGTCCACGTGGTCCGCTGCGACGACGACGGCAACGTCGATCTCGACGACCTGCGCACGCACATCGACGACGCCGGCGATCGTCTCGCGGCGATCATGGTCACGTACCCCTCGACGCACGGCGTGTTCGAGCCGGGCATCGGCGACCTGTGCGAGATGGTGCACGCCGCGGGCGGCCAGGTGTACGTCGACGGTGCCAATCTCAACGCCCTGGTCGGGCTCGCCAAGCCCGGCCGGTTCGGCGCCGACGTGAGCCACCTCAACCTGCACAAGACGTTCTGCATCCCGCACGGCGGTGGCGGGCCGGGTGTCGGCCCGATCGGCGTGCGAGCACACCTCGCGCCGTTCCTGCCCGGCGACCCGCTCGGTGACGCCGACCAGCCGGTCGGGCCCGTGTCGGCAGCCAACTTCGGATCGGCAGGCATCCTGCCGATCTCATGGGTGTACCTCGCACTGATGGGCGCGGCCGGGTTGCGGCGAGCCACGGAGATCGCCATCACCGCCGCCAACTACGTGGCCGCACGGCTGCAGGATGCGTATCCGGTGCTCTACACCGGCGAGCACGGTCGCGTGGCCCACGAGTGCATCATCGACATCCGGCCGCTGTCCAAGCGAACGGGTGTCAGCGTCGACGATGTCGCCAAGCGACTGATCGACTTCGGGTTCCACGCCCCGACGATGAGCTTCCCGGTCGCCGGCACGCTGATGATCGAACCCACGGAGAGCGAGGAGCGCCGCGAGCTCGACCGCTTCTGCGATGCGATGCTGGCGATCAGGGCCGAGATCGACGAGGTCGCGGACGGGGCGCTCGAGATCGACGAGAGCCCGCTGCGGCACGCTCCGCACACCGCCGAAGATCTGCTCGGCGAGTGGGATCGGAAGTACTCGCGATCGCAGGCCGCGTTCCCGTTGTCGTCCCTGCGGCTCGACAAGTACTTCGCTCCGGTCTCGCGGATCGACGGGGCATACGGCGACCGTCATCTCGTCTGCAGCTGCGAGCCGCTCGAGGCATTCGCCGTGAACCGCTGATTGCCCGCGCCCGCGGCGGTACCGCCAGTATCGTGTCCGGATGACCGCGGTCGAGCAGCTGCGCCGCGTGCCGGCGCGCTGGATCGGCATCGTGGGCGTGTCGCTCGCGCTCGTCGCGCTCACCGCGATCGCGGTCGCACTCGGTGCCGGCAGCGACGGCAGCCTCGCCACTGCCGGCGGCACCGATCCGTCCACCACCTCGTCGACCGTGTCGACGGTCCGGACCACCGGGTCCTTGTCGAGCACGACGGTCGCCGCGTCGCCGACCACGGGCCGGACCACGACGACGTTCGTCCGCCCGCCGCGGACGAACCCCGGCGACCTCGACCTGCAGGACGCCTACGTCTTCGACATCGACCTCGACAACCCCGGTGTGGCGGCCCGCCCGATACCCGACGACCCACCCGCCGTGGCGCCGCCGACGACGCTGGCTCCCCCGCCGTGGGCGGCGAGCACTCGCCTCACGGCGGGCGGCCACGTGGCGACCGATGTCGGGTGCGCGACCGACCGCTTCGCCGGATCGCTCGATGCGTTCCTCGCCGAACGTGTCGGTCCGGTGCTCGGCTGGGACTACCAGCACGTGTACCCGCTCGGCGACGACCGCTTCCTCTGGCTGTTCCAGGACACGTTCCTCGACCACACCGGAACGTCGAGCTCGCTGGCCGCCTCGCGGTTCGTGCACAACGCGGCCATGGTGCAAGAGGGCTCGTGCTTCACACTGCTGCACCGCGGCACGACGGCGCGGCCCGCCTCGTTCGAGCCGGGCGACGGACTCGGTGGCGTCAGGACGAAGTGGTTCTGGCCGATGGGTGGCGAACTCGTCGACGGGCAACTCTGGGTCTTCTGGGCCGAGATGATCAAGGACCCGTACGATCCCGACCCGCCACAGGGTCTCGGGTGGCACCCCGAGCGGGTCTTTCTCGCCACCTACGACGCCGAGACGCTCGAGCGGCTGGCCTTCTGGCCCGCACCCAACGGCGGGGTGGCTCCGATCTACGGGTACGCCGTCAGCAGCGACGAGACCCACACGTATCTGTTCGGCAACACGTTCGAGCAGAACATGATCCGGGAGGGCGGCTTCTGGAACGGACCGCACTCGGCGACGGCGATGTGGCTGGCGCGCGTCCCGAGGGGTGCGGTCGCGACGCAGCCGGAGTACCGGACCGCCGACGGCTGGTCGGACGATCCCGCCGCTGCCGTGCCGATCCTCGAGCGCTACTACGCCGAGAACCCGATGCAGCCGCGGTACCTCGGCGGGCAATGGGTCGCCGCCACCGCCGTCGACGGGTACTGGGGCGACCAGCTGGCGATCGACGTCGCACCCGACCCGTGGGGCCCGTGGACGACGGTCGAGTACCGCGATCTCGAACCTCGGGGTGGCGACCCGAAGAAGAACACCTACCACGCGCACGTCCTGCCGTGGCGCGACGGGTACGGCTCGGTGCTCGTGTCGGTGTCGAACAACGCGCGCGACATGGCCCGCGACGCCTGGTACAACCCCGAGCGCTACCGGCCGATGGTGCTGTTCTCGGTGTACCGGGAGACACCAGCGACGACCACGACGACGTCGACCACCACCACCACGACGACCACGACCACGACCACCACGGCGCCGCCGACGACGTCGAGCACCACGAGCACCACGACCACCAGTTCGACGTCGACCACCACGACGACCAGCTCGACGACGAGCACGACGACCACGGTGCCCGCATCGTCGACGAGCACCACGACCACCACGACCACCAGCTCGACGACCCCGCCGCCGACCACGACCACGACGGCCGGCCCCACGACCTCCGCGCCGGGCGACGAGGGCTGAGGTGAGGGACGCGTGCGTGTTCGGGCCTAGCCTGCGGCAATGACCGACGACAGCGTTCGCAACGACGGCCTCGCCGACGTGATCAACATCCTCGCTGCCCCGATCGCGAGCGGTATCCGAACGGTCGAGCAGTTCCGGCGTGGCGCCGACGAGCTGATCCGTGCCGTCGAGAACCTGAACCGCACGATGGAGAACCTCAACGAGACGGCCACCCGGGTGAACCGGCTCGTCGCCGACGTGGAAGAGCCGATTCGGGCCATGATCCCCCAGCTCACGCGTACCGTGCAGACGGCCGACGAGATCACGCGGCGCCTCGAGGGTCCGCTGCGCACCGCGGCGCCGAACATCGAGAAGGTGGTCGGCACGCTGAGCTCGCCCGGGTTCGCCTCACTGCCCGAACAGCTCGGCGAGTTCATGCAGTCGATCGGCGACGTCTCCCGCCGCCTCGGACCGCTCACGCAGTTCGCCGAGAGCGCAGGTGGCCTGTTCGGTGGGCTCAAGCTGCCGGGGATGGGCGGCTCGGGGCCGGCGCGATCCGAGCCGACCGAGCCCGTGGTCGACTCGCGCCGCAGCCCCGCAACGGCGTCACCGGCCGCAGCTGCGACGACGAGCCCGGCGAAGAAGACCAGCACGAAGACGACATCCTCGAAGAAGAAGGCTGCGGCGAAGAAGACCCCCGCCAAGAAGACCCCGGCGAAGAAGTCGTCGGCGAAGAAGTCGTCGGCGAAGAAGGCCGCGTCGACGTAGGCGAGCCAGCGGGCGTCAGCGCGAGACGAAGGGCGTCGATGCCACGGCGCCGGGCAGGCGCGAACCCCGGACGTCGACCTCGACCGGATCGCCGATCTCGGCGTCGGGCGAGAGCAGCGCCAGCGCGATGCCCTGTTCGAGCACCGGCGAGAAGTTGCCCGACGTGACGGTGCCGACGAGCTCGCCGTTGCGGTAGACGTCGCAGCCGGTTCGAGGCGGGCGGCGGCCCTCGGTGACGATGCCGCGCAGCCGGCGCGACGGACCGGCCGTGCGTTCGGCGAGCAGCGCCTCACGACCCACGAAGGCCGGCTTGTCGAAGGCGACGACCCAGCCGAGCCCGGCCTGGAGCGGCGTGATGCCGGGGCCGAGCTCTTGGCCGTGCAGCGGCAACCCGGCCTCGAGTCGCAGGGTGTCGCGTGCACCGAGCCCGGCCGGTTGCACACCCGCCCCGGTCACGGCCTCCCACAACGACGTGGCTCCGTCGGCGGGCACGGCGATCTCGATGCCCGGCTCGCCGGTGTAGCCGGTTCCGGCGACGACGCAGTCGTGCTCGCGCCAGCGGCAACGGTCGACCCGGAACCGCCCGACTGCTGCGGCCTCGGGAAACACACCGGCGACCAGGTCGCGAGCGGCGGGGCCCTGCACGGCGATCACCGCCCGGGTCGCAGTGATGTCGTCGCCGCCCAAGGCTGCGATCACCCGGTCGGTGTTCGACGCGTTCGGCATCACGTCGAACACGTCACCGCCGGGGTGCCACCACACGATGATGTCGTCGAGCACCGACCCCGACCCGTCGAGCAGGTGGGTGTACTGGGCGCGGCCCGGCTCGATCTTGTCGAGGTCGTTGGTGAGCGTTCGTTGGAGGACGTCGTACGCGTCGACCGAGGCGAGGCGGACGGTACCGAGGTGCGAGACGTCGAAGGCCACCGCCGAACGTCGACACGCCATGTGCTCGGCGAGCGTGCCGGTGTACTCGAGCGGCATCTCCCAGCCGCCGAACGGCACCATCTTGGCGCCGAGCCCGCGGTGGACCGCGTCGAGCGGCGACCGGTGCATCGAGCCCTACTGCGCGACGGCGGCAGGCAGGTCGAACCCGAGCGAGACGACGTGGCTGTCGACCTCGTCCTTCACGCCGGCGAGCGACAACACGTTGAGGACACCCTGCCCCTGGGCGAGCACGTCGATCAGCTCGTCGCCCTGGGCGAGCACGACCGAGCTGCCGTTGATGACGAGGTGCGCCGACGCGATGTCGGTGGTGACGTGCTCGCGGAGATAGGCGAACACGTCGCGCACCGACTCGAGCTTGATGCCTGCGTCGAGCAGCGTCTTGATGACGCGCAGCTCGAGCAGGTCCTTGTAGCTGTACCGCCGACGGCTGCCGCTGCCGCTCGCGTCGGACAGTGACGGCCTGATCAGGTCGGTGCGAGCCCAGTAGTCGAGCTGCCGGTAGGTGATGCCGACCACCTTCGCCGCTTGCGTTCCGCTGAAGCCGTCACTCATCGACGATCCTCCGATGTGTCGTGCCGCGTATGCGGCTGCCTGCCCAACCAGGGTGTGGTTGCACCGGGTCGTGGGCCATACACCGGTGTAACTACGGACCTGTGAGCCTACGCCCGAGCGCGCGCGGCGTCAACGAATTGTTGCCTCGGGTGCGTCGGCTCCGGGTCAGGACGCGAAGTCGTCGGGGCTGACGCTGTCGATGAAGTCCTTGAACTCGTCGATGATCTCCTCGGACTCCTCGGCCGGCTCGGGCTCGGGCACCTGCCCGACCTCGTCGAGCAGGTCGTCGGACGCGAACAGCGGCGCGTCGCAGCGAACCGCCAGGGCGATCGCATCGGAGGGCCGGCTCGACACGATGTGCTCACCGTCGTGGCCCTGCAGGTGCAGCTCGGCGTAGAACGTGTGATCGCGGACCTCGGTGACGACGACGCGCTCGAGCGAGCTGCCGAGCTCGCCCAGCACGGTCACGAACAGGTCGTGGGTCATCGGTCGCGGTGGGTCGATGCCCTCGAGTGCGTAGTGGATGGCCGAGGCCTCGGGGCTACCGATGTAGATCGGCAACAGGCGGTGGTCGCCCTCCTGCTCCTGCAACAGGACCATGGGGGTGTTCGCAGGGATCTCGACCCGCACGCCGACCAGCTCCATCGCTCTCACGCTCGCGACACTACTCCCCCGCAGCAACCCCGCTTCGTCGGGCTGCCGAACGCCTACCGAGGCTCACTACCGAGGCTCACTGCTCGAAGTGGTGGCGCAGGGCATGCCGGGTCATCGCGGCCCGGATCGTGCCGCCGAGCACGTCGAGTCGGCGAAGCTGCTCGAGTGCCTCGGCCCGGGCCTCGGGGCTCCGCTGCCGGAAGCGAGGGGTGACCAGTTGCTCGTACAGCGAGACCTCTCGCTCGGCGGCGGTGCGGAAGGTCCGGAGGTGGCGGGCGTCGACGCCCGCCCGCAACAGCTCACATGCCGGCTTCGCGATCTCGACGGCGTCGTCGCCGTAGAGGGCCACCCCCGTCGACTCGCGGGGCACGACGATGCCGAACGACTCGAGCTGGTCGAGCTCGCTGTCGGTCATCGACACCATGCTGCAGAGCTCGGCCCGGTCGAGCAGCACGCTCGGCAGCAACTGGGGCGCCGGTTCGTCGGGCTCGTCGACCGTGGGTGCCTCGGCCGGGTCGCCGTTGCGGCCCGACGACGGGTGGGCTGCGATGCTGGCCGCCGGCACCGACTCGCCGGCCGCCTCGTCGACCGCGTCGGCATCACCCTCGAGTTGAGGTCGAGGGTCGGCCTCGGCCTCGCCGGCCGTGCCGCTCTCGTCGGCCTGGTCGTCCTCGGCGGCGTCGTCGCCGGGCCGCAGGTGCTCGCCGGTCGGATCGATCTCGCCCGAATCGAGCCGATCCTTGATGACCCGCAGCGGCAGGTAGTTCTGACGTTGCTCGGTGAGGATCACGCGCAACAGCTCGACGTCCTCGTCGTAGAACTTGCGGTAGCCCGAGGACGTTCGCTCGGGCGAGATGAGGCCCTGGCTCTCGAGGAACCGGATCTTCGAGATCGTCACGTCGGGGAACTCCTCGAGCAGCATGCCGAGGACCTCGCCGATCGAGAGGTGGCTGGCGTCTTTGACCTCAGCCATCGGTGCGCTCGAAGAAGACCAGACGGAACTTGCCGATCTGCAGCTCGTCGCCGTGGTGGAGCGACGCCCGCTCGACGCGCTCCTGGTTGACGTAGGTGCCGTTGAGCGAGCCGGAGTCGGCGACGACGTACCCGTCGGCGGTGCGCTGCACCTCGGCGTGGCGTCGTGACACCGTGATGTCGTCGAGCGAGATCTCGCTGTCGGGATGACGCCCCAGCCTGGTCAGATCGCTGTCGAGCGTGAACCGGGCGCCCGACTGCTCGCCGGAGCGGACGATCAGCACGCCGTACCCCTTGGCGAGCTCGCCCACCGGGATGACGAGGTCGTCGTCGGTGCCCGGAGCGTCCTGGAGCGGATCGACCGCGGCGAGCGTGATGGTCCGGTCGTCGAGCAGGTCGAGCGGGGAGCCGCAGCTCGAGCAGAAGTTGCTGTCGGGCGGGTTCCGATGACCGCACTGGTTGCAGTACACGTAGGACATGGTGGTCAGCCTTCGGTCAGGGCTCGGTATCCAGCGGCGTCGAGCAGCGCGTCGAGATCGGCATCGGCACTCATGTCGATGTCGTACAGCCAACCTTCGCCGTACGGGTCCTCGTTGAGCAACTCGGGTGCGTCCGCGAGCGCCTCGTTGACGGCAGCCACCGAGCCCGCGACGGGCGCGTAGATCTCGGACACCGACTTGGTCGACTCGAGCTCGCCGACCGCGTCGTCGGCTGCCACGGCGTCGCCGACATCGGGCAGGTCGACGAAGACCACGTCGCCGAGCGCGTCTTGCGCGTAGTCGGTGATGCCGACCCGAACCCTCGACCCGTCATCGAGGCGCCGAACCCACTCGTGTTCGGCCGTATAGCGCAGTTCGTCGGGGACGTTCATGGGGCACCACCGTATCGGCCCGGTCAACTCGACCGTGAACGCTCGGATCCCGTCTCACGCCCAGCGGCCAGACCGGCACGGATCGCGGGCACGTAGGCGATCGCCGTGTAGTAGCTCAGGACGAGACCGGGGATGCCGAAGCACCACGCGGCGACCGTGAACGCATCGGCGATCGGAATGCTGCTGTTGCCCATCAGGAACCCGGGCACGGCGAACATCAGCAGGAACGTGGCCGTCTTGCCCCACCACGTGACGTCGAACCGCGCCATGCCGAAGAACACCGTCGCGACGGCGATCGTCGCACCGACCACGACCTCGCGGGCCAGCACCGCGATCGCGAACCAGAGCGGGATCGAGTCGTTGACGATGATCGCGACGATGCCGACCACGAACAGCAGGCGATCGACCGTCGGGTCGAACTTCTTGCCGAACTCGCTGGTCTGGCCGAGTCGGCGGGCCAGGTAGCCGTCGACCCAGTCGGTGGCGCCGAGCCCGCCGAGCACCCACGCCGCCGCTTGCCGCGACGGCAGGCCGAACAGCAGCCACACGAACAGGGGCAGGCAGAGCAACCGGACGAGCGTGACGAGGTTCGGGACGGTCCAGAGCGTGTCGACCTCGCCGTCCGGGGCTGCGATGTCGGTCGAGCCGGTCACGTGGGTGAGCCTAGGCCGCGGCCCGGCACGTAGATTGCGGCCATGGCCACGGTGTTCACGCGGATCATCAACGGCGAGCTCCCCGGCACCTTCGTCTGGCGCGACGACCGCTGCGTCGTGTTCATGTCGATCAACCCGATGGCGCACGGTCACGCGCTCGTCGTGCCGATCGACGAGATCGATCACTGGATCGATGCACCGGCCGACCTGGCCGCGCACCTCTTCGAGGTCACCCGCCACATCGCCCAGGCCCAGCGAGCCGCGTTCTCCCCCGAGAAGGTCGGGGTGATCATCGCGGGATACGAGGTGCCGCACACCCACATCCACGTCATCCCGACCAACGACATGGCCGAGCTGTCGTTCGCCAACGCCGCAGCGTCGGTCGAGCGCGAGGCGCTCGATGCCGCCGCCGAGTCGATCCGTCTCGAGCTGCGCCGGTCGGAGCACGCTCACGTCGTCTGAGCTCTCCTCGGCCGGCTTCCTCAAGATTCCGTCAAGGTCGCGCAGAGACCATCTGACCAGGGTCTCCGTACTAGCGTTGACCGGCGGAAGGACCTTCATTGAGCAGCGTGAACCGGGCGAGGGCGAGACGACGTTCGATTCGCGCGTCGCGCCTCGGCGCCGCGCTCGTCATCCTCGCCTCGACGGCCGTCACGATCGCACCGGCCGCCGACCCGGTCGAGGCCAGGACCGCCCGAGCGTTCGGCATCCGCTTCCAGACCGACACCAACGGCGCGATCGACATCTTCGGCAACACGTTGCTGACCTGCCCGGGCAGCTGCGCCACCGTGCAGAACCCGACGGGCACGAACAGCCGGTACAACAACCAGTTCGACATGACACCGGTCGACGCCGACTCCGACCCGTCGACCTCCAACTCGTCCTCTGCAACCGTCTCGTACCCCGCCGGGGCGACGCTGCTCTTCGCCGGCCTCTACTGGGGCGCCCAATCGAACTCCGGCCAGCGCAACCGCCTCGACCTGCGGGTGCCGGGCGCGGCGTCGTACACCACCGTCACAGCGAGCCAGCTCGACAACTTCGGTCAGGACTACCAGGCGTTCGCCGACATCACCAGCGTGGTCGCAGCGGCGGGCCCCGGTGAGTACTTCGGCGCGAACATCCGCGCCAACGAGAACCGCAACGACTACGCGGGTTGGGCGATCGTCGTCGCCTACGAGGATCCGGCCCTACCACTCCGGAACCTCACGGTCTTCGACGGCTACGGCTTGGTGGCGAACCGCTCAGCGGATCGGATCCTCGACATCCCGCTGTCGGGGTTCCTCTCGCCGCCGACCGGGCCGGTCAACGCTGAGCTCGGTGTGATCGCCTACGAGGGCGATGGTGGGATCCGCGGCGACCAGTTCCTCCTCGACGGCAACGTGTTGAGCAACGGGCAGAACCCGTCGGACGACTTCTTCAACTCCACGGTGTCGACCGACGGCTCCAACGACGGCGGTCGCAACCCCGACTACCAGAACACGCTCGGGTTCGACGCCGACGAGGTCGACGTGTCCGGCATCATCCCGAACGCGGCGACGTCGGCGACGCTCCGCCTGACCACCACGGGTGACGCCTACTTCCCCGGCATGGTGTCCACGCAGATCGACCTCTTCGCGCCGCAGTTCCCGACCATCACGAAGACGGTGGTCGACGTCAACGGCGGCACCGCCCAGGTCGGCGACGTGCTCCACTACTCGGTCTCGATGACGAACGTCGGCCTCGATCCGGCGCTCGACGCCCGCATCAGCGACGTGATCCCGACCAACACCACCTATGTGCCCGAGTCGATGCTCGTCAACGGCAGCCCGGTCGGCGACTCCGGCTCCGACGGGGACGCCGGCGAGTTCGACGGCACGCGGGTGTCCGCATTCGTCGGCACCGGCGCGACCAGCACCGGCGGGGGCACGATCGGGCCGAACGAGTCGGCGCAACTCGAGTTCGACGTCACCATCGACATCGCGGCCGCCGGCACCGACGTCACCAACGTCGCCCAGTTCGACTACGTCGCGCAGACGCTCGGGCAACCGTTCACGTTCACGACCAACTCGGTCGTCACGCCCGTCGACCCCCTCGCCGATCTCGCGATCTCCAAGGTCGCCTTCCCCGAGCCGTTCATCGCCGGCGCGGCTGCCGGCTACACCCTCACGGTCACCAACAACGGGCCGAACCCCGCTGACAACGTGTCGGTCGCCGACGTGCTGCCCGCCGAGTTCGCCGGCGCCACGGTCACGCCGTCCCAAGGGTCGTGCACCGGTTCGTTGAACTGCACGATCGGCACCCTCGGCGTCGGGGCGTCGGCCACGGTCGACGTGAGCGTGACCCTCGCGTCCGGAACCGATCCCGCCCTCGTGATCAACAACACGGCGACCGTCACCGGTTCGGTCACCGATCTCGACACCTCGAACAACGCCTCGACCGTCAGCACGGCAGTCGACGCCGAGGCCGACCTCCGGATCAGCAAGTCAGCAGGACCGGTCACGGCCACGGCCGGTGAGCCGCTCACCTACACCGTCACGGTGGTCAACGACGGGCCGTCCGACGCCGACGCAGTGCAGGTCGCCGAGATCCTGCCGCCCGAACTGCTCTCGCCCGTGCTGACACCGAGTGCCGGCGGCGCGTGCACCGGCACGACGTGCACGTTCGCCGGTTTGGCCCCGGGCGCCAACGCCACGGTCACCGTGAGCGGAACGGTGTCGACATCGGCCTCCGGAACGCTCACCAACGCCGCCACGGCGTCGGCCGCCACCCCGGACCCCGACCCGGGCGACAACACGGCGGTGCTCGACTCGCCCGTCGTGCAGAGCGCCGATCTCTCGGTGACGAAGACGGCATCGCCGTCCCCTGCCGTCGCGGGCGAGCTCGTGACGTACACGGTCACCGTCGCCAACGCCGGCCCCTCCGACGCCACCAACGTCGCGCTGGCCGACACCCTCCCGGCACTCACGGGCGTCACCGTCACGTCCAACGCCGGCACGTGCACGGGAACGTCGTCGGTCTCCTGCGACCTCGGCACGATCGCCGACGGCGGGCAGGTCGTCGTCACCGTCACCGGTACCGTGCCGGCCGACCAGACCGCCGACCTCACGAACGTGGCCTCGGTGTCGTCCGATGCGCCCGACCCGGTCGCCGGCAACGACAGCACCAGCCTCGACACGCCGGTCGTCGCGGTCGCCGATCTCCGCATCGAGAAGACCGTGGCCCCGAACCCGATCGTGATCGGCTCACCGGTCACGTACACGATCACGGTCACGAACGACGGCCCCTCCGATGCAGCGTCCGCAACGGTGGCCGACACGCTCCCGGGCGACCTCGCCGGTGTCACCGTGTCGTCGTCGCAGGGTGGGTGCGCTGCGTTCCCCTGCGATCTCGGGCCGATTGCGGCCGGCGCCTCGGCGACGATCACCGTCGGCGCCACCGCCACCGGCACCGATACCGACAACACGGCCACCGTCAGCTCGACGACAACCGACCCCGACGGCAGTGACAACTCGGCGACCGTCACGACCACGGTGACGTCGATCGCCGACCTCCGCGTCGACAAGGCAACCGACGTGACACCCGTCGCCGCCGGCGAGTCCGCCAGCTGGACCATCACCGTGACGAACGACGGACCGTCCCCCGCCGGACCGTTCGACGTCGTCGACATCCTCGACCCGGCCTTCACGCCGACCTCGGCCACGATCGACGCAGCGGCGTGCGTCATCGCCGGCCAGACCGTGACCTGCAGCTCGGCCGGCCTCGCTGTCGGTGCGTCGGCGACGCTCGCGATCACCGCCGACGTCGACCCGTCGACGCCGGCTGGCACCATCGCCAACACGGCATCGATCAGCGGCGCCACGACGCCCGACCCGGCCGTGTCGAACGACAGCGCCAGCTCTGACCTCGAGATCACGACCTCGGCCGACCTATCCGCCAGCAAGACCGTCGACACCGACCCGATCACACCCGGCTTGCCGGCGACGTTCACGGTGACGGCCTCGAACGCGGGGCCGTCAGACGGTGACGCCGTCGTCGCCGCCGACGTGCTGCCACCCGGCTGGACGCTCGACGCGGCCACCGATCCGCGCTGCAGCCTGATCTCGGGAGTCGTCGACTGCGACTTCGGCGTGCTCGCGGCCGGCGGCAGCACTTCGGCCACCATCGTGGTCGTCCCACCCCCCAACACGACCGGTGGCGCGTTCACCAACACGGTCACGGTCTCGTCCAACACGCTCGACCCGGACCCGGCGGACAACGCCGGTACCGCCGGAGCGACCATCACGCCCGTCGCCGACATCTCGGTGACCAAGGTCGAGTCGCTCGACCCGGCGGTCGCCGGCGAGGCCATCGGCTACACGATCGAGGTCTCGAACGCCGGACCATCCGACGCCCGCACCGTCACGCTCGCAGATGCCGACCTGGCCGGGCTCGAGGGTGTGACGATGACGCCGGCCCAGGGCACGTGCGACACCGTCGCGTTCACCTGCGATCTCGGCACGATCACGCCCGGCTCGGTCGTCGCCGTCACCGTGACCGGGACCGTGCCGTCGAGTGCCACGCCGGGCACCGACGTGCTCACCAACACCGTCACCGTCGCCAGCCCTGCGGACACCACCCCGGCCAACAACACAGCCACCGAGCTCACGTCGATCGTCCGATCGGCCGATCTCGCACTCGCGAAGTCGACCGACGTCGCCACCGCCGTGGCGGGCGATCCGGTCACGTGGACGATCGCCGTCACCAATCAAGGGCCGTCGGCCGCGGCCAACGTCTCGATCAGCGACACGCTCCCGGCGGGGCTCGTGCTGGGCGGCGCGACGACGAGCATCGATGCTGGCAGCTGCTCGCTCGCCGGGCCCGCACTCTCGTGTTCCGTGCCGACGCTCGCAGCCGGCGCCACGGCGACCGCCACCGTGACCGCCCAGGTCGATCCGGCGTTCGCCGGGACGACACTCGACAACTCGGCGTCGGCGACGTCCGACGACCCCGACGACAACCTCGCCGACAACGTGCAGGCTGTCAGCCTTCCGGTCGTGAGCCGCGCCGACCTGACGATCACGAAGAACCCCTCCAACCCGACCCCGGTCGCAGGAGAGTCGGTCACGTGGGTCGTGCAAGTGGCGAACGCCGGTCCGTCGTCCGCCCTGTCGGTCGAGGTCGACGACGTGCTGCCGGCCGGCTTCGCGCCGACCGGACCGCCGGTCACCACGACCGGCGCGTGCGATGCCACCGTCAACTGCGTCCTCGGAACGCTGGCCGTCGGTGCGCTGGTCACGATCACGATCGAGGGCACGCTCGGCACCGACGCACTCGGCGTGCTGACCAACACGGCGACCGTCACGTCCACCACGACCGACCCCGCCCCGGGCGACAACACTGCAACCGCCGACGTCGACGTGAGGGGGCTGGCTGATCTGTCGATCACCAAGGTCGGCGACCTCGTCGAGTTCACCGCGGGCTCGCCGGCGTCGTGGACCATCACCGTCGACAACACCGGCCCGTCGGACGCCGAGAACGTCGCCGTCGCCGACACCCTCCCGCCGGCGGGATTCGCCGGTGCCACCCTGGTCCCGTCGCAGGGCGCCTGCACCGGCGCATCCTGCGACCTCGGCACCATCGCGGCCGGCGGTTCGGCGACGATCTCCGTCAGCGGCACGATCTCGGCGGCCTTCACCGGTGCCGACATCACGAACGCCGCATCGGTCTCGACGACCACACCCGACCCCGACGGGTCGAACGACGCGACGAGCTCGACGGTGCCGGTCGCGCCGGTCGCCGACCTGTCGATCACGAAGCGCGCGATCGGCGAGCCGTTCGTGCCCGGTGCGCCGGTCACTTGGGAGATCGTGGTCACCAACAACGGACCGTCGGACACCGCCGACGCCACGGTGACCGACACGCTTCCCGCCGGCGCCCTGATCACGTCGGCAACCGCCGCACCCTCGGGCACGTGCACCGGAACCGGCACCTCGTCGCTGTCCTGCGACCTCGGACCGCTCGCAGCTGGTGCGGTCGTCACCGTGACCGTGGCCGCGGACCTCCCGGCAGGGGTCGCTGCCGGCACCTTGACGAACACGGCGACGGTCTCGTCGACGACCGCCGACCCGGACGGCACGAACGACTCGTCGACCGACGTCGCCGACGTCGTGCCCGAGGCTGACCTGCAACTCGCCAAGGCGTTCACGACGATCAACGCCGTCGCCGGCCAGCAGGTGCTCTGGGACGTGACCGTGGTCAACGCCGGCCCGTCCGACGCCCGCAACGTCGTCGTGACCGACCCACTGCCGCCCGGTCTCACGCTCGCGTTCTTCCCGCCCGGATGCACCGGCACGACGACGATCACGTGCAGCCTGGGCGACCTCCCCGACGGTGCGACGGTGACGCTGAACTTCGTCGGCGACCTCTCCCCCGACGCCCGCGGGGTGCTGTCGAACACGGCCACCGTCGCCGGCGACACGGCCGATCCGGACGGCTCGAACGACAGCGCGACGGCGACGCGGACGATCGACGTGACGAGCGACGTCACGATCGTGAAGACGGCGCCCTCCCCCGTGCCGGTGCCGGGTGGCGCCCCCGGGCGCTGGACGATCACGCTGACCAACAACGGGCCGTCCACCGCCAACGGCGTGACCGTCGATGATCCGATCACCGGCGTCGTCAACGTTGCGCTCGGGGCAGCCGGATCCTCCGGAGCCTGCAGCACGGCGGTCGTCTGCACGATCGGCGACCTGCCTCCCGGCGCCAGCGTGACGGTGCTGATCGACGTCGCCTACCCCGCCGACGCGACACCGGGCACCGTGAGCAACACCGCGACCGTCTCGGCCTCGACGCCGCTCACCGGCACGCTCTCGTCGACCGATTCCTTCGCGCTCGCCGCGAGCGCCGACCTGGTCATCACGAAGGTGCTGCCGGGCGATCCGATCACGGCCGGCACGGCCGGGAGCTACGTCATCGACGTCGTCAACCAAGGGCCGAGCGACGCCTCCGGCGTGCTGGTCACCGACGTGCTTCCCCCGCAGGCGACCAGCCCCGTCGCGCCGGCCGGGTGTTCGATCGCCACTGGCACGCTGACGTGCAGTGTCGCCACGCTCGCGTCGGGTGCCGCCGTGCAGTACACCGTCGACTTCGTCGCCGATCCGGCCACGGTGGCGGGCGACCTCGACAACACGGCGACCGTCACGGCGACGAGCGCCGACCCCGACGGCACGAACAACTCGGCGTCGATCACCACCGGCGTGGTCGCGGTGGCGGATCTGGTCGTGTCCAAGGGCCTGAACAGCGGTCCGTCACCCGCGATCGCCGGGTCGGCCACACCGTTCGTGTTCGAGGCGACGGTCGACAACAACGGTCCGTCGGCTGCGGCGAACGTGGTCCTCACCGACGTCGTGCCGGCCGGGTTCACACTGAACGCCGCCTCGGTCACGGGCACCGGTGAGCTGGCGGGCGCATGTTCCGCGAGCGGTGCGACGATCACCTGCTCGGTCGCCTCGCTGCTCGCGACCGGTGGCGTCACCTACGAGGCGACCCTCGACCCCGACACGCCCGCAGGGCCGCTGACGAACACGGCGACGGTCACCAGCACGACGACCGATCCTGCGCCCGACAACAACAGCGACGACCACATCACCGACGTCGAGCGTGCGACGGCGGTGACCTTCACCAAGACGTCGACCACGCCGAACCCGCTGGCCGGCACCACGGCGTCGTGGCAGGTGACGGGCACGGTCGCCGGGCCCTCGACCGCCGAGGCGTCGACGTTCAGTGACACCTTGCCGGTGGGGTTCACGCCGACCTCGGTGACCGCCACCGTCGACGCCGCACCCGTCGCGTGCACGGTCGCCGGACGCCTCATCAGCTGCCCACTCGGCGAGCTCGCCCCCGGCGCGAACCTCCTCGTGTCGATCACCGCCGACATCGACCCGGCGCTGGCGTCCGGCGGCTACGACAACGCAGCGAACTTCTCCACGATCACGCCGGGCGGCAGCAGCTCGTCGACCGCCACGACCACGCTCGGCCGGCAGGCCGATCTGACCACGTCCAAGGTGCCGGTGGGCGTGGGACCGTTCGTCGCCGGCCAGCCGCTCGCCTGGACCATCACCGTCACCAACAACGGGCCCTCGACGTCGGAGAACGTGACCGTCACCGAGGCGCCATCCGGCGACTACCTCGTCGACGGCCTCAGCGCGTCGCAAGGCTCGTGCACCGCCGTGTCCTGCGACCTCGGGACGCTGCTGGTGGGCGACAGCGCCACGATCACGGTCCGCGGCTCGGTCGATCCCGCTGCGCCGGCCGGCACGGTGGGCAACGTGGCGTTCGTCGGGTCGGACACGCCGGGTGCGACACCGCCGGCCATCGGATCCGCACCGACCATCCGCGAGGTCTCGCTGCGCGTCACGAAGACGGCCGCTCCCGTCGTCGCCACGGCCGGAAGTGCGCTGACGTGGACGGTGACCGTCGTGAACGACGGCCCGTCGACGGCCGAGAACGTCACGGTCGACGACGTCGTGCCGGCCGAGCTCGTCTCCCAGGTCGTCACCCCCTCGGTCGGCACGTGGGCGGCGCCGACGTGGACGGTGGGCACGCTGTTGGTGGGCCAGGTCGCCACGCTGACGATCGACGGCACGCTGATCCCTGCATACGACCTTCCCGACACCAGCAACACTGCGACCGTCGCCACCTCCGATCCGAACGTCGGCGACACCGCCGCAACCGTCACCACGCCGGTGCTCCGGAGCGCCGACGTCGCCGTCGACAAGCGCACGATCACCAGCCCGGTGGTCGCGGGCGCGCCGGTCACCTGGGAGATCGACGTCACGAACAACGGGCCATCCGATGCCACCGATGTCGTCGTGACCGACGTCGTGCCGTCGTTCATGGAACCCGACACGGCGACCTTCACGGTGGCGCCTCCCACAGCTGCGACGTGCGACGCGGCGACCGGCGTGTGCGACTTCGGCACGATCACCGCCGGCACGCCGACCACCACCATCACGGTGACGGCAGACCTGGCCGCCGACACCGAGGCGGGCCTGGACCTCGTCAACACGGCAACCGCCACGACGACGACACCCGACCCGGACGGTTCGAACGACACCGCCACCACGACCGACCCCGTGACGACCGTCGCCGATCTCGTGATCGCGAAGGTGGCGGTCACCGACCCGCTCGTGGCCGGAGCGCCGGCGACGTGGCGGATCACGGTGACGAACAACGGGCCGTCCGACGCGCAAGATCTGACCATCACCGACACGCCGACCGGGGTGCTGGCGGGCGCGTCCGCGAGCTCGGGAGGCGCGGCTTGTACCGGGTTGACCTGCACGCTCGCATCCCTCGGTGCCGGCGAGCAGGTCGTGGTCGACGTGACCGGCACCCTCGCCGCCGGCATCCCCGACGGCACCGACGTCACGAACACCGCCGAGGTCACCTCACCCACCGATCCCAACTCCGGCACCAAGACAGCGAGCGTCACGGCGCCGGTCTCGAGGCGTGCCGATCTCCGCGTCGAGAAGGTCGTCACCACGCCTCCCGTCGCCGGTGAGCCGGTCGTCTGGACCGTCACCGTGACGAATGACGGCCCCTCCGATGCGCTCCCGGTGACGCTGACGGACGTGCTGCCGCCCGAGGTGACGAACGCATCGCTGGTGCCGAGTCAGGGCACGTGTCCCGGCGATGCGTCGCCGTGCGACCTCGGCATCATCACCGCTGGCGCAGCTGTCACGGTGACGGTGACGGCCGATGTGCCCTCGGGCGTCGCCGACGGCACCACGATCACCAACAGCGCCTCAGCGTCGTCGGTGACGACCGATCCCGATGGTTCGAACGACACCGGTTCGGTCGACGCGACCGTGGTGGCCGAGGTCGACCTCTCGATCGACAAGGTGGTGCTGACGCCCGTCGTCGTCGCAGGCGAGCCCGTGTCGTGGTCGGTCACACTCACGAACAACGGTCCGTCCGACGTCCAGAGCCCGCTGATCACCGACTTCCTGCCCGCCGACGTGTCGTTCGTCGGACTGGCCCCCTGCGCGGAATCCACGCCCGGCCAGGTCCTCTGCCCGCTCTCCCCGATCGTGGCCGGCGGGTCCGACACCGTGACCGTCGTCGGTGTCGTCGACGCCGCCGTTCCCGACGGAACCGTGCTCACCAACACTGCGTTCGCGTCGTCGGAGATCCTCGACTCCGACCTCTCCGACAACAGCGACTCGGTCGACTCCCCCGTGACGACGTCGGCTGACCTTGCGGTGGCGAAGGTGCTCGACACCAGCCCGGTGGTGGCCGGTGAGGACGTGACGTGGACGGTGACGGTGACCAACAACGGGCCGTCGGATGCCCAGAACGTCAGCGTCGCCGACACGTTGCCGGCCAACGTGACGTTCGTGTCGACTGCCGGGTGTGCGGAGGACCCGGACGGGAGTCCGATCTGCAGCCTGGGCACGATCGCAGCCGGCGCCTCGGCGAGCTACACGATCACCGGGTTGCTCGCCGCCGACGCTGCTGATGGGTCGACGATCGCCAACAGCGCCGCGGTCAGCTCGGACACGGCGGATCCGACGCCGGGCAACGATTCGGTGACGACGCCTGATGCGCCGGTGACCACCTCGGCTGACCTGGCGGTGGCGAAGGTGCTCGACACCAGCCCGGTGGTGGCTGGTGAGAACGTGACTTGGACGGTGACGGTGACCAACAACGGGCCGTCGGACGCCCAGAACGTCAGCGTCGCGGACACGTTGCCGGCCAACGTGACGTTCGTGTCGACTGCCGGCTGTGCCGAGGACCCGGCCGGCAACCCGACCTGCAGCCTCGGCACGATCGCCGCCGGCGCCACCGCCAGCTACGCGATCACCGGGCTGCTCGCGGTGGACGCGGTCGATGGGTCGACGATCAGCAATCAGGCCACGGTTGCGTCGTCGACGGCGGATCCTGACGGGTTCAACAACACGGTCTCGTCGGCGCCCGCTCCGGTCACGACATCGGCGGATCTGGGGGTCGCGAAGGTGCTCGACACCAGCCCGGTGGTGGCCGGTGAGGACGTGACTTGGACGGTGACGGTGACCAACAACGGGCCGTCGGACGCCCAGAACGTCAGGGTCGCAGACACGCTGCCGGCCAACGTGACGTTCGTGTTGACTGCCGGCTGTGTCGAGGACCCGGCCGGGAACCCGACCTGCAGCCTGGGCACGATCGCAGCCGGCGCCTCGGCGAGCTACACGATCACCGGGCTGCTCGCCGCCGACGCTGCTGATGGGTCGACGATCGCCAACACCGCTGTCGTCAGCTCCGACACCGCCGATCCCGACGGGTTCAACAACACGATCTCCTCGGCGCCAGCGCCGGTGACGACGTCGGCGGATCTGGGTGTGGCGAAGGTGCTGGACACCGATCCGGTGGTGGCGGGTGAGAACGTCACGTGGACG
This sequence comes from Ilumatobacter sp., assembly GCF_030065885.1. Lineage (GTDB taxonomy): Bacteria > Actinomycetota > Acidimicrobiia > Acidimicrobiales > Ilumatobacteraceae > Ilumatobacter. Next base: position 40,146 of record NZ_JASJCS010000026.1, read on the forward strand.
GTGACGGTGACCAACAACGGCCCGTCGGACGCCCAGAACGTCACCGTCACCGACACCCTGCCCGCCAACGTCACCTTCGTGTCCACCGCAGGGTGTGCGGAGGACCCG